>NZ_JBKOQN010000056.1:0-33685 GCF_046764895.1 Nocardia sp. CWNU-33
GTGGTAGACCGGGCAGGATTGGGTGGGTATTTGCGACGGCGGCGTACTCAAGGATGGAACTCCATACAATTCGTGTGCACTGCGGGTGGGACGGATTCTGTGCCGAGGCGCAGCGCCGGGGAGCGCGTTACCTGATTCCGGCCGGAACCGGCTGAGGGGCATAGCGTCGGGGTACTGATCTTGGCTGTGACGAACCACCTGGAGGTTCGTCAGATGCCGAGGGCGCCCAGCGAATCGTGATCGTCCAGGGCGGTGGTGATTCGCTTCAACAACGTCAAACAGGTTTCGTCCGTTTGCATCTTGGGTTGATATGCCGCTCGGCCGATGGTGAATGCCCAGGCCGCGTAGGCGAACATGGACTGCTGTCGATAGGCCAGCCAGGCATCGTCGAAGGACGGCACCTCGCCGCCGGCGCGCCCTAGCTCGTCCAAGTAGACCTCCAGCAGTTCGCGGTCCCACGCGCGCCGGTCTTCGGGCTCGCATCCCGAGTTGACGGTATACGCGAAGTCATGCGCCCAGCCGCCCTGCATCACCACTTGCCAGTCGGCGTACCCCATACGTCCGTCGCTGGTCACGTAGGTCTGTCCGATGTGTGGGTCGCCGTGCAGCAAGGTCGGGGCCATGTCCTTGGTCGCCATATCGAGCGCGCGCTCGACGCCGGCCCACAACCGGTCGCTCTGACCGTAAAGGGTCGCGGGGATAACCTCTTTGGCCCGCTCCATGCCGACTTCGCAGCGTTTCTTCATATCGATCGCAGAGCGGACGGCGTCGAGCATATCGTTCGGGGTCTTGAGGACCGCGATCGACGGATGCTTCCAGAAGGTGCCGTGTAGTCGGGCGAGATTGCGCACCAGATCTTCGATCTGGTCGCGGGCGATCGGGGCATTCGGCTCGATGAACACTGCGCCACGAGTCGCGGCGATGTCCTCCATCAGCGCAATGGACCGCCACGACGACGAATCGAAGGCGCCCCAATAGCCGATCGGCGCCTCCATCTCGACTTCGGGACGCAAGTCCATGAAGAAGTGGGTTTCGCCGTCGATCATTTTCGCCCCGCCCAGCAATATGCGCTGGCTGAGGGAGGTGGTGGTCTTCGCGAACAGCTCGGTAGGCAATCCGGCCTGCTGGCCCGCCTCGTTGTAGTCGACGCGAATCGCAACCCGCGTGGACGTGCCATGACTACCATTGGATGTGCTGAACGAGAGCACCTCGGCATCGGGGACGTCGCGACACAGGACAGCCGTCAGCCAGTCGACGGTGATCGCGTCACCGGAGATGGGGACGTCGTCGGCGCTCCGCGCTTTCGGCCGGGTGATCTTCTCTAGCAGCACATGACCACCGACTGTGGCGACCCGCCCGAGCAACCAGAGCTTGTGGTTCAATCGTTTGCCTCGATTCCGGAGTGTACGAAATATTCTGAGCAGCTGTCCCGTTCACAAACACGTGCCGAAGGACAGTACCCGATAGGTTCGGATCATGTTGTACGACAACATTTTCGCTGGTTGTGACGCTATCGCGACCGCCTGACTGGTCACCGCGGCGGCGGATCCGGTGTTGAACGCGGTCTGGGCCATGTCCACGCCGCCACCGTGGTGTCGAATCATCAACTGTAGGAAGAAGACATCGGCGTCGGCGCCGTGCTGTCCGGAGAGCCGGGTGATCTCGGTGATGGAGCCATGCCGGGCCGTCGTTGGGCCGTGTCCGGCGGGTCCCTGATTGCCGCCCATGGAGTGCGCGACGCCCATCGGGTGGTCGCTGGTCGTCGAGGGACCGTCATGGTTCGAGCGGTCACGTCCCATCCACCACATCGGTGCGGTGGTGGTGAGGGGCGGGTCCAACAGTTGTCGCCAGGCGCGCAGTTGGGCGATTTCGGCGGTCTGGGACACGCGATTCGGTCGGCGAGGCCGCGCACCTGCGGCTCGCGTCACTGGGCAGGGTATGAGCCCGTCAATCCGGCGCCCACTACCCGCTCGAGCTCGGCGTGCTTCGGTGCGGAAGGCTCGCCGCGGACAAGACCGCATTCCTCGGCACGCATGCCGTGAAGAAAACGTGAGCCATTCCAGGAGCGATCCAGGGAGGCGTTGCGAGGAGGGAATAAGCGGGCGGCAGACTGGTTGGCGATGAAACTGCCTGAGCTTCCCGATCTGCCGGTCCGTGCGGCTCTCGATCGAATTGTCGCAACCCTGGCCAACCGCGGGACGGCGGTTTTGGTGGCGCCACCGGGGACCGGAAAGACGACGTTGGTTCCATTGGCGTTGGCGGCCGGGACGCCGGGGCGGGTGCTGGTGGCCGAACCCCGGCGGCTGGCGGCGCGGGCAGCGGCCGGGCGGATGGCCGCGCTGCTGGGGGAATCGGTGGGGGAGACCATCGGGTACTCGGTGCGCGGGGATCGGCAGGTGGGTCCGGGGACGAGGGTCGAGGTCGTTACGTCGGGCTTGCTCGTGCGGCGGTTGCAGGGTGATCCCGAGCTGACCGGGGTCGATGCGGTCGTGCTCGACGAGTGCCACGAACGGCACCTCGACGCGGATCTGCTGCTGGCCTTGCTGCTCGATGCTCGCGCGGGGTTGCGGCCGGATCTTCGGGTGCTCGCGACCTCGGCGACCGTTGCGGCCGAACGCCTTTCGATACTCCTGGGTAAAGATGGCGCGGCGCCGGTCCTGGAGGTGCGGGGGCGGACTCATCCAGTTGAACTGACCTATGTTCCGTCGTTGCCGCGGGAGCGAATCGAGGCGCACGTGGCCAGGGCTACCCGGGCCGCGCTCGCCGGAACTGGCGGTGACGTGCTGGTCTTCCTGCCCGGTGCCGCTGAAATCCGCCGGACGACGCAGCTATTGGCGGATGTCGAAGGGGTGGACCTCGTTCCGCTGCACGGCAGGCTGTCGGCCGTGGGCCAGGACACCGCGCTGCGGCCCGGGTCGCGGCGGCGAGTGGTGCTGTCCACTGCGGTGGCCGAATCCAGTCTGACGGTGCCGGGGGTGCGGGCGGTGGTTGATTCGGGGCTGGCTCGGGTCCCGCGCATCGATCGAGTGCGGGGACTCGCAGGACTTGCGACAGTCCGGGTTTCGGCGGCGGTTGCCGAGCAGCGGGCCGGACGGGCCGGGCGCGAAGCGCAGGGTCGGGTATGGCGTTGCTGGCCGGAATATGAACACGCCACCTTGCCCGCCTATCCGGAGCCGGAGATCCGGACGGCGGATCTGACCCGGTTGGCGTTGGAACTGGCATGCTGGGGTACCCCCGACGGACATGGCCTCGCCTGGTGGGACGCTCCACCCTCCGGCGGATTGGCCGCCGGGCGGGATGTATTGAGCGCATTGGGGGCGGTTGATGCGGATCAGGTGACCGAGCGTGGGCGTCGGATGGCCGGGATCGGACTGCATCCGCGGCTGGCACGAGCGTTGCTCGACGGCGCCGCCGAGGTCGGGGGGCGGGCGGCCGCGGAAGTGGTCACGGTACTCGACGACGACACCGTCGCTCGCGGCGTGGATATCACGGCTGCTCTGCGAGAACTGCGGCGGGAACGCCCGACCCGGTGGCGACGAGAGGTCGAGCGGCTGGCGCGATTGGTCGAAGTGTCCGACGGTGTCGACGATCCGGCTCTGGTTATCGCGCTGGCTCATCCGGAACGTTTGGCGCGTCGCCGTGGTGCGGGCTCGTCGATCTATCTCATGGCGGGTGGCACCGCGGCGACGCTGCCACCCGGTTCCGGATTGGGTGATTCGGAATGGCTGGCGGTCGCGGTGGCAACTCGCGACCCTGGGCACTCCGACGGGCGGATACGGTTGGCCGCCGCCGCCGATGAACAGCTCGCCCGCCGTGCCGCATCGAATCTGTTGGTGACCGTCGACGAGGTGGACTGGACCGACGGTGACGTGGTTGCTCGCCGAGTCGAGCGACTCGGAGCGATTCTGTTGTTGGAGTATCCGATTCGGGACCCCGATCGCCGACTGCTCGGCGATGCGGTGCGTCGTGGACTGCGCGAGACCGGGCTGGGCCTGCTGCGCTGGGATGCCGACGCGATCGTCCTGCGACAGCGTCTGGACTTCCTGCACCGCACCCTCGGCGCCCCTTGGCCGCCGGTCGACGACGAGTCACTGCTCGCCGGGATCGAAAGCTGGCTCGGCCCCGAACTGGCCACCGCTCGTCGCCGTGCCGACCTCGAACGTGTCGATGCCGGACAGGCATTGCGCCGCCTGCTGCCCTGGCCTGCCGCGGCGCACATGGATGAACTCGCGCCCGAACGCATCGAGGTCCCGTCCGGCAGTCGCCACCGCCTCGACTACTCGGCCGACCCGCCGGTGCTCGCGGTCAAGGTGCAGGAAATCTTCGGCTGGACGGACGCGCCGCGCCTGGCCGAGGGCCACGTCCCGGTAGTGCTGCATCTGCTCTCACCCGCCCAACGCCCGGTCGCAGTTACCGCGGATCTGGCCTCTTTCTGGCGTACCGGTTGGCCACAGGTCCGCGCCGACCTGCGCGGACGCTACCCCAAACACGCCTGGCCGGAAGACCCCGGCACCGTACCCGCCCACCGCGGCACTGCCCGCAACGCGGGTCGCGGTTAGCCCATACACGCGACATCGCGTCGCGCAACATGAGCACGATGCGCATGCTGAAAAGCAGAACTCGTTGCCGCAGTTGACAACTGGATCAATTTCTACCGCATACTCCGGCGGCATTTCGCGAACTTCGAGCGGCCGCCTGAAGTCGCGTAGGCCCCTGTCCGCCGTTCCGGACCTTACCCCGCGGGGTGCGTACCGCAACCGCATCATGATCATAAGAAAAGCGTCGTTGTCTGGTAAGTGAGCTGGATTGCCACTATATTTGGGCCGGTATGCGAAGTCGGCTGTCGGATGGGCGTCGGTTCGATGCGGAAGTGATGAGCAACCCAGCTCGCCTTCGGCCAGAGCCGTCGGTCTCGTCGTCGAGTCGATCCAGGACTCTGAAGTGACAAGGATGCAACCACTCTCCGCCGGAGGCAGCGCGGAGATGCTCCAGGTATCTCAGTTGCGCACGGGTGACCAACACGGGAGTCCCTATGTCCGTACAGGACCGTAGACGAGAGGCGAGTGCCAACGGCAACGTTGGCATCGCCCAGCATTCGATCAACTTGACTACGGGCGTCGCTGCGGCAGTGTAGCGGTGGCCGATGCGAAGCACATCAGTGTGATCTAGGCGATCCGTCGCGCCATTGCGCACTGGAATTTGATCGAGATCGAGAAAGCTTTTCGATACCGGGAGCGGATATTCACACGAACGGGTTGGTCGGTATTATCCCGAGTTCTCTCGTGCAGTGAAATCAACACCGCGCCAACGGATTACGAGATATATTCAGAACGGTATCCACACAATGTCGTGTGACAGGCACAACGATCTATGCGGAGGAGGGCGCCATGACAACCACACAAATTCCCGGACCCGTCGAAGAGGTTATCCGGCGGATGCGTGCCATCAAGGAAGAACTCGATCCGCGAGACGGAGTCGCGAGCTTCAACGGCATGTATCTGCGCGTTACCGAATTGGTGGGAAAGCAGATCACTGAAGGATTCTTCGCGGATCCTGAATTCGTCGAACGGCTCGATGTGGTCTTCGCGGGATTGTATTTCGACGCGGTCGACGCCGCCAAGCTCGGCAAGCAGCCCGACGCGGTCTGGAAACCGGTCTTCGATTCCCGGTCCAACCGCACCGTGTGGCCATTGCAGTTCGCACTGGCAGGCATGAATGCTCACATCAACCACGATTTGGCGGTCGCGGTGGTCGAGACCTGCAAGGAGCGGGCCACCACGCCCGACACCAAACCGGTGCACGCCGACTACCTCAAGGTCAACGAACTGCTGGCCGAGATCGAGGCGGAGGTTCGGGCGGAATACGAGCCCGCGCTGGCCAAGCTGGCCACCAAGGACGCCGAAACACTCGAGCACATCCTGAGCAGTTTCAGCATTGCCCGCGCCCGAGACGCCGCCTGGGCCACCACCCAGATGCTCTGGATGCAGCGCGACAACAGCATGCTGCTCGGAATGACACGGCGAACCCTGAAGCAAACCGTCGCCACCGCTAGCCGGATGCTCCTCACACCGGTCATTCCGCCGCCAGTATGACGATCGGACGACTTGACCGATACCGTGCACCGGTTCGGCCAAGTCGTCCAGAGCTGTCAGAAGGCAAGTTCGTCGGAACCGTCGGGAACTGTGTCGGCAACGGTGATGCAATCGCGCGCCCAGAGGCCGGCCAGTGCGAAGAAGCGGAATTCTCCCAATCCGTGACACGCTGGAGGCCGAGCAGTCGAAAGCCCGAATAAACCAGATGACGTCGTGGGAATCGGTCGCGTGCTCGGTCATCGGCTAATCGGTTGAACCCACGGTCGTCGATCGTGCGCCGTTGTCTTCGGGTCGCTGTGGGTTGGGGGTTACATGGGCATGTTGGGGAAGATCATGTTCCACATGTTGCGCATCATGTCCATCATTTGCGTACACATCGGTATCACCACCTTCATCATCTCCTGCATTCTCATAGCTGAACGTTTACTGACTACCCAGCGATGAGGCGGACATGCTCGGTATCGGGAGGATTCGAGGGTTGTTTCGTTGGCTGTCGTCCTGTCGGGGTGATGGAGACGTGGAGAGCAGGATTTGCCACATCGATCAGCTCTGGCCCACGCCTAGGGCAGTCAGCAACACCAGTCCCACGGTGGTCACGGCGAACACACCGTGACCGGCGACGATCGCGATGGGGAAATGCCGTTCGGCCGGATCATCGTGTGCCGCCGGTGCCGCGGCGGTCGATGCTGGGGCGGCGTGGGCCCGGTAGACCGGTATCCAACGGATCAGCATGGTGAATCCGAGTAGTGCGACGGGGACCAGCAGTGCGAAGGCGACCCAGGCCAGCGCGTCCTTGTCGGTGGCGAGGTAGACGATCCACACGATCAGTCCGGTCACGGCCAACAGAAAGTGGCCGAACAGTACCGGTGGCGGCAGGTGGGTGCTACGGGGCTGGCGCGCACCGCCTTTCGCGACCCAGGTGCCGAGCATGACGAAACCGCCGACCGCAGTCAACAGCCACAGGATCAATGCGGCGATACCCATGATGTGCTCCTCGGTAATTGGTAGAGGTGGGGTTCAACGCTGGAATCCGCTGGCCTGGGTGGTCTCGTCGACGACGCGAACTCCGTAGCGGAAGGCGAGTTTGCCGCCGAGATAGCCCGATACTGCGAGCGCCAGCAGTGCTACCACGCTCAACAGCAGCGGGCCCCAGCTCACTGCACCGTGCGGGCCATCACCGGTGCGCCGCCACAGAAAACCGACGGCGAAGACGAGGACCACAGCCAGGTTCAGGCTCATGTGGACCAGCCCGGTCCGGAACGCGGGAGTGCCGGTCGGTATGGCCAGCAGATCCAGCAGTCCGATCGCGGCTGCGGCGAGGGCGCCGAGCACACCGATCGCGATCAGCCACATCGACCCTCGGGCCAGGAAGTCCGGATCGTCGACGAGGCGGGAGGCCACGTCGAAGACCAAGCTTGCCACCCAGGCCCCGATCGGGACGGTGACCAGGATCGGATGAAACGGATGCCCGTACGGGCCCGCCAGGGCGGCGCTGACCGGCTGTTTGGCCGGCTGGGGATCACTCGTCATGACAACCTCCCTGACAACCACGAATTACGGTATGCGCAGGCAGTGTGCCCCCTCGCCTTTCCGCCCTCTCTCCCCGCGTTCCCCGAACGCTCGCGTCTACACCCCGTCCGGCATTGTGCGCCGGGGTGAATGGTCAGAGCTGGACGTTATGCCATACAGAACCTGTTCAACGACCTGCGGCACTGGGCCTACTACAACGCGGCGCGAGTGGCGGCTATGGCAGCGGGATTGCCGACCTCACGCGCGGCTGCGTGAGCTCGCCCGGGCAAGAGAGCGCAGGGGTGTGCTGTCGGCTTGCCGTCGAGCGCCCTCGATCGGCTATGGCGGCTACGCCGTCGCGCACGGCACGATGACGCTCGGTACCTAGGTCGCGGCCATTACGCCGACGGATGGCGTTCTTCTTCACGGTGCTTGGCTGGCAGGGTGAGCTGACGAACCCGGAGCGGGACAAGTGCATTGGCCTTGAATGGTTCACGGCAGATGCCTTGCTGGACCGCATGGCTGACTACTGCCGGGTGGCCATGCACGACATCGACGCTGGCAAGTCCTTCTCGGTCTACGGCTGGTAGTTACCCATCGAGACGGCAGCCGTTCGAGTCGTCGATGCGGTGCAGATGGTTGATGTGCCGGTACTGATCAACCTCGGTGGTTCGGCGCTGACGGAAGACGTTCAGACCGCGGTGGCCGGCTATGACCAGCTGCTCATTCAGACCAACGTCGATGACAGCGCCCATGCCGCGGCTCCAGCGGTCGCCAGACCGCTTCTGGCCTATCGTGCTCGGGGGAGTTGATGCAACAGTTCCTGGCAGCCACCGGACACGCGGTGCGAGTCCTCACGAGTAGAGTGCGTCGATCAGGTTGCCGTACATCTCGTGTACGCTGCGCCTTCTGATCTTCATGCTCGCGGTGAGTTCTCCGCCGTCCGGAGTCCATTCGGTGGAGAGGACGGCGAAACGTTTGACCTGTTCAACGCGAGCGAGGTCCTGGTTGGCCTCCGCGACCGCACGGTCCAGTTCTGCGATCAGGTCGGGGTGGGTGGCAAGGTCATCCGCGGATTCGACGACGATGCCGCGGGCTGTCGCCCATGCTGTTACCGCGTCTTGGTCGAGCACTATGAGGGCGACGACGTACGGTCGGCGGTCGCCGTAGGCCAGTGCTTGGCCGATCAAGTTGTGCTTGGTCAGCAGCGCTTCGATCGCGGTGGGGGCGATGTTCTTGCCGCCCGCGGTGATGATGAGGTCTTTCTTCCGATCGATGATGTAGAGGTGCCCGTTGTCGAGCCGCCCGACATCGCCGGTATGCATCCAGCCCTCGTCGTCGGTGACGGGTGTAACGGATCCGTCCGCCTGGAGGTATCCAGTGGCCACGATGGGACCACGGACGAGGACCTCACCGTCGTCGAGTAGCCGAATCTCATTGCCGGGGATGGGCTTTCCGACCGATCCGAGGTGGAAGTCCGCCGCTCCGGTCGCCGTGGCTACGCCCGTGGTTTCGGTCATTCCCCAGGCCTCGAGGATCGCGATGCCGCGGGTCCGGAAGTACTCCTGCACATCCATGGGCAGCGGCGCGGCGGCGCTGCAGGCCCACGTGACCTGATCCAGACCGACGTCGGCGAGGGATGACTCCGGGCGTGCGCGCAGTGCGGCCGCGAGCTTCTCCCAAATGCGGGGTACCCCGAAGAAGCTGGTTGGGCGGGTCCGAACGAGCAATCCCACGAGGTTGCTCGGATCCGGACAGAACGTCACGTGACCGGCCTTGTGAATGGCCATGTAGACCGACACCATGCGTTCGGCGATGTGCGCCAACGGCAGATAGCACACGCTCCGGAAATGTTCGGGGGTCGGTGCTGCCGCGTCCCGGGCTTCCGCATTGGCGATCACGTTGCGGTGCGTCAGCAGTACACCTTTCGGCACGCCAGTCGTCCCCGAGGTGTAGATCAGCGTGATGGGATCGTCGGACGATATGTCACGCCAACCGGCTTCGAACGCGGTGAGATCCGTCTCGCCGGTGATCGCGTCGGACCACCGTATGAAGCGGTCGTCGTCGATACAGGCATCGGGATCCAGCACGATGACGTGTTCGAGCTCCGTCAGCTGGTCGAGAACAGGGAGCCAGCGATCGACCTCCGCCTTGCCTTCGAGCACCGCGACGGTGGCGCGGCTGTGCTCGGCCAGGTAGGCGATCTGCGAGGACGGCATCGTGCCGTACACCGTTGTCGGTAGCGCGCCCACGTGCACGACGGCCTGGTCGATCAGCCAGTGTTCAGGGCGGCTGGACATCATGATGGCCACTCGCCCGCCTTTGCGCACACCCAGCCGGGAGAGTCCGTACGCGACCTCGGCGATCCGCGACCGGGTTTCGTTCCAGGTGAGGGTGTTTCCGTCGTAGGACAGTGCGGGCTTGTCGCCGAAGTGCTCGGCGTTGCGGTGGAGTAGGAGTGGAATTGTCGACATGGTGGAGCCTTTCAGAGGTGGCGGAGATAGTCGGCGCGCCGGACGAAGCGAGAGCGGATCCAGTACGACACTGTGGATCGAGGCCACAACAGCGTGTTACGCCCAGTGACGGGATCCTGGTACCAGCTCTTGCAGCCGCCCGCCTGCCATACGGTCGAGGAGAGCCGCCCCTGCAGGAACTCGTTGAAACGGTGTTGGGCGTCCGGCTTGACTTCGATCACGCCGCGGCGACCGGCGTACCGGAGGCACTGGATCATGTATCGGGCCTGCGCCTCGATCATGAACACTTGAGAGTTGTGTCCGAGACCGGTGTTCGGGCCGCACAGCAGGAAAAGATTCGGGAATCCCGACACCGTGGTACCCATGTACGCCTCGGGCCCTGACGCCCATTGTGCACCGAGCGGAATGCCACCGCGTCCACGGATCGGCACCCGGGTGAGGCTGTTCTGGGCGTCGAAGCCGGTGCCGAAGATGAGGACATCGGCACCGTATTCCGTTCCGTCCGTGGCGAGTACCGAATGTGTGCGCACTTCCTCGATGCCCGCGGTGACGAGGTTGACGTGCGGCTTGGTCAAGGCCGGGTAGTAGTCGCTGGAGATGAGTAGCCGCTTGCAGCCGATCTCGTAATCGGGGGTCAGCTTGGCCCGCAGTTCGGGGTCGCGAACCTGCTTGGTGAGATGAGCCGAGGCCAATGCCTTGGTGGGACCCATCTTCGAGGCGTCGGAGACGAATCCCCCCGCGCGCTGCTCGTGGATCCAGAACAGGCGTGCGCGCCGGTACCAGCGTTTGATCGGATTGCGGCGGATCTCCTTTCGTTCCTTCCCGCTGAAGGCTCGGTTGAACTTGGGCACGATCCACGGCGCGGTCCGCTGGAAGACCGCAAGTTCCGCGGTTCGGTCCGCGATGGCGGGAACGAATTGGATTGCGCTGGCGCCGGTGCCGACGACGGCGACCCGTTTGCCGCTGAGGTCGCACGAGTGATCCCAGTTCGCGGAGTGGAATACCGAGCCCTGAAAATTCTCGATGCCCGGTAGCTTCGGATTGGCGGCATGATGCAGAACTCCCATGGCGGACACCAGGAATCGTGCGTGCAACATTGCGCCGTCCGCCGTGCGGACCGCCCAGAGCCCGTCTCGTTCATCCCAATCGGCGGCGATCACCTTGGTGTCGAAGCGAATACGCTCGGTGATCCGGAGATCGCGGCTGGTGTCGCGCAGATAGTCGAGAATTTCCCGCTGTCCGGCGAAGAGGTGCCGCCAGTCCGGGTTCTGCCGGAACGAGAACGAGTAGAGCGGTGAGGGAATGTCGCACGCGCAGCCGGGATAGGTGTTCTCCCGCCAGGTTCCGCCCACGTCGTCCCCCTGTTCGAGGATCAGATAGTCGAGGCGGCCCGTGCGGGCGAGCATGGCCGCCGCCGCGAGTCCGGAGAATCCGGCGCCGAGGATGAGCACGTCCGTTCGCGTCGGATCGGCTCCGCTATTGGCGGAAGTCATTGTTGGTCCTGTCCGAGTTGCCGCCGGCGAACCGGCGGGGCCGAGTGGCCGAGTGAGCGGTAGATGGCATCGACGAGGGACTGCCCGCGCTCGTTGAGAAGGGTTCCGGGGCCCAGCTTGTTCATGGTGTAGCCGACGCTCACACCGGCTGCGGGATCGGCGAATCCGATCGATCCGCCAGATCCGCAGTGGCCGAAGGCGCGCGGACCGACCCGCATGCTGTGGCCCTCGCCGAATCTCTCGCGGTTGTCCATCGCCAGCATGAATCCGCGGCTGAATCGGGTCGGCATCAGCAATGTCTGGTCGAAACCGTCGGAGGCCACCTGGAGGGAGTACTCACCCGCACCGAGCGCCATGGCCAGCGCCGGGTGCCACAAGGCGCTCGCGTACAGCTGCGCAAGGCCTCTCGCATGGGTGATGCCGTTCGCAGCAGGTATCTCTGCGGCGCGTCCGGCGCGGGTGTTCACCCCGCTGCGGGCGAAATCTCCCGAGTTGAACACGACGAGGTTGGGGATCGAACCTCGTTGATGGAGGGCGGCATCGAGAAACGGTGTCATGGGCCCGCCCGCGGCCTGATTGATGATCGGAGCGATGTGTGGCTCGATCTGCGCCGGCAGTCCGATCCAGAAGTCGATTCCCAAGGGTCGGGTGATCTCCGAGGCGAAGAACTCGCCGATCGAAGTGCCGGTGGCGCGGCGAACGACTTCACCGAGCGTATGGCCGAAGGTGACGGGGTGGTAGCCGTGCCGGTCGCCGGGACGCCAGAACGGCGTCTGGTCGGCGATTCGCCCGGTGACGAAATCCCAGTCCTCGAGCGCCTTCGGTCCGATTCGCTCACTGAGCACCGGGATCCCCGCCGAATGATCGAGCAGCATTCCTATGGTGATGTCGCGCTTGCCATGTGCCGCGAACTGCGGCCATACCCGGCTGACCGGCATGTCTGCGCTGATGTCACCGGAGTGGATGAGGAGGTGGATGCAGAGTGCGACGGCGGCCTTGGTGCACGAGAAAACGACGCTGACTGTGTCCCGGTCCCAGCGGCGTCCCGTCTCGGGATCGGCGACTCCGCCCCACAGATCGACGACCGGTGTGCCATTGACGAAGACGCACAATGACGCGCCGATCTCGCCGCGGTGGGTGAAGTTCCGTTCGAACTCCGCCGCCACGGCGGCGAACGTGGCATCGACCACGCCGTCGACCACTGGCGTGTAGGGGGTTCGGTCGTTCTGCGCGTTCATGCGTGGTAAAGGCCTTCGGTATTGATCCCTGCGCCCCCGTCCACCCGCAGCGATTGGCCGGTGATCGCGCCGCCGCCGGGCGACATCAGGAACAGCACCGACGCGACGATCTCGTCCACCTCGACCAGGCGCTTCATCGCGACGTTCCGCAGTATCCGCTCCCGCGTGGACTCGGGCAGCGCGAGCACCTTGGGGGTAGCGACCAGACCAGGGACGATCGCATTGACGCGGATTCCGGAGTCGGCCCACTCCGCCGCCAGGGTGCGGACCAAGCCGATCACTCCTGCTTTGGCGGCCGCGTAGGACACCTGCCCCGGTAGCCCGTCGAACGCGCCGGTCGAGGAGAACAGGACCAGGTTGGCGCTGTTGCTCTCGGCGAGCGGGTGGTAGGCGGCCTGGGCCGTCCAGAACTGGGACAGCAGGTTCGACTCGATGTCCCGCCGGAATGTGCTCGGGGGGAACGTTGTGGCGCGGTGGACGGATGCGACGTTCGCGGCCGCGCCGATCAGGCAGTCCAGTCCGCCGAGCAGCGATACCGCCTTCTCGACGGCGGCGGCTGCGGCGGATTCGTCGGCAAGGTCGGCCTCGAACAGCGGGATCGCCGCGAGGCCGTCGGGCAGTGCGGTGCCCGGCCGGTCGATTCCGGCGACTTGGCAGCCGAGTCCGGCGAGGGCCGCGATCAGTGCGGCGCCGATCCCACCGGCCGCGCCGGTGACGATGACCTTCGTTCCGGGGTTCGGGGTGGTGTGGGGACCGGTTGTTGACAACTCCATGGCGGTTGACCGCCTCTCTGTTCACTGAGTTGATCGAAATTGGTTCAGGTACAACAGCATTCGGTCGATCAAATGATCGACCGGTGGATTGCCCGCCAAGTTACCCACGTCACTCCCGGTTCGTCAATGGGTCCGGTCGGGGATCGGCGTCGGACGAATCTGTGGGTGGACAACGGCGTTGCAATAAAGCTAAAGTGAATTCACTTTAGCACTGGAAGGTGGAAAATGTACCAGACTCTGATCTACTCCGTCGCAGGTCCCGTAGCCACGATCACGTTCAACCGGCCGGAACGGCTGAACACGATCGTCCCGCCGATGCCCGACGAGCTGCAGGACGCGATGACTCAGGCGAACCGGGACCCGCTGGTCAAGGTGGTCGTCGTGCGTGGAGCCGGTCGATCCTTCTGTGCCGGATACGATTTCAGCGGCGGATTCCGGCACTGGGACGACCAGTTGACCACCGACGGCAAATGGGACGCAGGCAAGGACTTCGTCATGGCGACCACGCCGTCGGAATCTCCGACCCAGAAGTTCATGAGCATGTGGCGCAGCCAGAAGCCGGTGATCGCGCAGATCCACGGCTGGTGCATCGGCGGCGGCAGTGAGATGGCGCTCGGCGCGGATATCGTCATCGCCTCCGAGGACGCCAGGATCGGTACGCCATATGCGCGTATGTGGGGCTGCCACCTGTCCGGCATGTGGATCTACCGCCTCGGGCTGACCAAGGCCAAGGAGTATGCTCTGACCGGCAAACCCGTGTCGGGCGTGGAGGCAGCACAGATCGGACTCATCAATAAGGCAGTGCCGTTCGCAGAGCTTGAAACCGAGGTGGCGCGTTGGGTCGAGCAGCTAGCCGGCATCCCGGTCTCGCAGCTGTCCGCGATGAAGCTGATCGTCAATCAGGCCTACGAGAACATGGGTCTGGCCAGCACCCAGACGCTCGGACCGATCCTGGACGGACTGATGCGAAACACTCCCGAGGCACTGCATTTCATCGAACTTGCCGAGACGCAGGGCGTCGGCGCAGTCACCAACCTGCGGGACATGCCATTCGGCGACTACAGCACCGCCCCCAAGGAAGAGCAGCCGAACCCTGACAATGTCATCATCCCCTGACAAGTCTTCGCAGTCCGTGCTGACGGCCCGCGGCGGGGCAACGCGCCGGCGGCTCATCGATGCCGCCCGCGCAGAACTGCTGGAGACCGGAGGAACCCTCGAGGTGGCCAAGGTCGCGGCCCGCGCCGAGGCATCGCCCGGATTGCTCTACCGATACTTCGGTGCGAAGGATGGTCTGGTCGCGGCGGTTGTCCACGGCTTCTACGACTCCTACGACGAGGCTGTATTTGCCGTCGTGGGACCTCCAGGGCTGGGTTGGGCGGAGCGTGAACGCTTGCGTCTGTCCCGGGAGATCGACTTTCTCTGCGACGACCCGCTCGCGCGGATTATCGTGGGCAGGCGACTTCGGGAACCTTCCGCCGCACAGGCCGATGCGGAGCGGCTCGCCACTCAAATCGATATGGCCGCACGGAATGTCGTGCACGCGCAACGCAACGGTGAGGTCGATCCAGCGGTCGACGCACGGCTGGTTTCCGCCGCCTTCCTCGGGGCATTCCGGGAACTCATGGCCGAGGCCATGAGCCGCGAAGTCCTTCCGGCACGGCAGGATCTGCTGGACACCATCTGGCGTCTCGGTTCGAGCATCATCCCGGTCGGCTGACTCCTTTCACCTGAAGTGCCTTCGCGCGCAGCTGTTTTCACAATAGGCGGCGCGCGCGAAGGCGCCCCCCACTGCACGAGGCTGCGTCCTCGACGCGCGTCACGGGAGAAGAATTATGGCAAATCTGGCACTCAATCTTGCCGTGAGCGCCGCGAATGCCCCTGCGGCTCCGGCACTTCGGATCGGCGACCGAACCATGGACTACGCGGCGGTGGAGGCCGCCACCGCACGGATCGCCGGACTACTCCGGGTCCGGGGAATCACGCCGGGTGATGCCGTGGGCATCTGCCTGCCGAACATCCCCGAGTTCGCGATCTGCTACTACGGCGTGCTCAGGGCCGGTGGAATCGTCGTTCCGCTCAATCCGTTGCTGAAGGAACGTGAATTGACGTTCCATCTGGTCGATTCGGGTGCGAAGCTGCTGTTCGCCTGGGCAGACGTGGCGGCGACCGCGGCGGTCAGCGCCGCCACGGCCGGTGCGGAACCGATCGCCGTCACCGCTGACGGGTTCGCGGCACTCCTCGAAGAATTCGAACCGATGCCGGGGTACGAGGAGCGAGCGGAGGACGACACGGCGGTCGTCCTGTACACCTCCGGCACGACGGGCAAGCCCAAGGGCGCGGAGTTGACGCACGCAAACCTGGCGGCCAACTGCGATGTTGTGGTCTCGACCCTGCTGAACCTCACCTCTCGGGACGTGGTCTTGGGAATCCTTCCGCTGTTTCATGTTTTCGGCCAGACCTGCGCATTGAACGCGGCGATGAAGGTCGGTGCCTTATTGACACTGGTGGCGCGTTTCGATGCCGGGACGGTGCTCGAGGTATTGGAACGGGACCGGGTCACGGTGTTCGAGGGCGTCCCGACGATGTATACGGCGCTACTGCATCATCCCGGTGCGACGACGTTCGATGTGTCGCGACTGCGACTGTGCGTGTCCGGCGGGGCCTCGATGCCGGTGGAGGTGACGCGTGGATTCGAAGAGGCATTCGGCTGCACTGTGCTCGAAGGGTACGGGTTGTCGGAGACCAGCCCGGTGGCCGCGTTCAATCTGCCCGACCGTGAACGCAAGGCGGGATCGATCGGGCTGCCGGTGCGCGGAGTGCGGCTACGACTAGTCGACGACGCCGGTCGTGAGGTGGACGACGGTGCGGTTGGTGAGATCGTGATCCGCGGCGACAATGTGATGAAGGGGTACTGGGGTAATCCGTCGGCAACCGCCGCGGCGATCCCCGACGGCTGGTTCCGCACCGGAGATCTGGCTCGACGCGATGCCGATGGCTACTACTACATCGTCGACCGGAAGAAGGATCTCGTTATTCGCGGCGGCTACAACGTCTATCCCCGGGAAATCGAGGAAGTGCTGTATGAGCATGCGGCTGTCGCCGAGGTCGCAGTCATCGGCGTGCCCGATGCGAGGCTCGGCGAAGAGGTGTGGGCCGTCGTGGCGCTGAAGCCGGGCGCTACGGCAACAGCTGAGGAGTTGATCGACTTCGCGCGACTGCGTGTCGCCGCCTACAAGTACCCGCGCCACGTGCACTTCGTCGACGCACTGCCGAAGGGTGCGACCGGGAAGATCCTCAAACGCGAGATCATCGTGCCGTCCTTCCCCGAAAACGGGCAGCGGCCGTCTCGTTGAGGGCGGCGGGCGTGCTTCGGGCGCGGCCCCTCCTGCTAGATTTCCTCTGCGGAACACCTGACGTCGGAGGGCGGAAGTGGCGAGAAATCTTGGACTCGACGGCGGCGTGGACGTAGCCGATCGGATCAGGGTCGAAGCGGCGCAACTCTTTCACCACCGCGGCTACGGAATGACCGCGATCCGCGACATCGCCGAAGCCGCGGGGATCTCCTCCTCGACGATGTATCACCACTACCGCAATAAGCAGGACGTGCTGTTCGCGATATCCCGGCAGTTCATGACCGACTTCAACAATGCACTGCTGCCGATACTGAGCGACTCGACCCGCCCGCATCAGGAGCGTCTGGATGCGGCCATCAAGCTCCACCTGACGATCAGCAACGAACGGCGCACCGAGCTACTGACCATCCGGGGCAATCGTGGCGCGCTGTCTCTCGATCAATTGAGAACGATCGTGCGTCTCCAGACCGCCTACCAACGGGCCGTTCGCGAGGTCGTTGCCGTTATCCAAGGCTCCGGACCCGTTGACGCTGAGCTGATCACGATGGCATTGATGGATCTGATCAATGGCGTCTGTCAGTGGTTTGCCCCGTCGGGCTCACTGACGATCGACGAGATTGCGGAACGCTACCTGCGAATGGCAAGGTCCTTGGTGTCCGGTGGGGTTCCGCCACGTCGGGCGACGCGGATGGCCACGCCCGGGTAGTTGCGTCCGCAACGCGGCGCGAGCGGCGGCTGCGGGATTGCCGACCTCACGCGCGGCTACGTGAGCCCGCCCAGGCAAGAGAGCGCAGGTGTGCTGTCTGCTTGCCATCGAGCGCGAGAGCCCGAGCGCCCTCGATCGCTCGTGTGGACGGGTGTGGTAGGAGCTTTCGCCTCGAATAGTGGCAGCACCCGCTCGGCGCAAGTCGCGCGTGCGACAAGGCGACGGTCTTCTCGTGCGGGCGGATTACACATTCGGAGGTCTTCTCGCGGGGAAATGGGAAACAAATCGGGGCGCGAACGCTTCGGTGGGGAACGCTGTTCTGGATGCATATCTGATGGCGTAAACGCTGGTACCTGGCACATTGGGTCGGGCGGGGTGCGCTGGTGGACTCAGTGGACTGTTACACCGGGTACACCTTCCCGGTGGCGGATCATGGAGAGGATCTGATGCGCCGTTCATCTGCCATCGTTCTAGTCGTCGGGATTGTGCTGGTCGTTCTCGGTGCCGTCACGCGCTTCGTAGTGACGCCGTCGGTCAGCCGCCTGCCTGCCGATACCGATATCGCCATTCGATACAGCGGTACCGCGCACACATTGCTCAATGCGCAAGCGCTGCAACAGGGTCAGGCCGACAAGGTGTTCGCCAAGGAGGTGCCGATCACCATAGATCGCAACATCGCCGTGGTCGAGACGCACGGCGATACCGCCGTTGTCAAGGACACCTCCACGCTGGTCGCGGGGCCGACCGCACTACCGACCGAACGCACCTTCGCGCTGAATCGCAAGACCATGGAGGCGATCACGCCGCCCGCCGGCGTGACCGCCGAACCTGCCAAGGGCCTGGCCATCGGGTTCCCGATCGGGGCCGACCAGAATGACCACTACCAACTGTGGGTGCCCAACCTCCAAGCCGCAGCACCCGTGAAGTTCGCGCGCACCGACACTCGTCAGGGCCGGGACGTGAACGTCTACACCGTCTCCGCGTCGGGGCAGGTCAAGGACAAGGAAACGCTGTCCAGCTTCCCATCGACGCTGCCCAAGACCACGGCCGCTGCCCTGCTGTCCGCGCTGCCGGCCGAGACCGCCGCGAGATTCGGTGCGGCATCGGCGATTCTGCCTGACCCGATCCCGCTGACCTACCTGTTCGAGACCAGCATCGAAACCTACGCCGATCAGCGCACGGGCGTCACCATCGACCAGCACCTGGTGCGTACCATCACCGCGGCCGTGCAGTCGGGCGGCCAGACGATGCCGCTGACCCAGGTGCTTTCGGTCGATGCCACACTGACCGAGGAAAGCCAGAAGGCGCAGGCGGACAAGGCATCCGATTCCGCGGGGAAGCTCACGCTGGTCAGTCTGGTCGTGCCTATCGTGCTCGCGGCAGTTGGTGCAGCGCTGGTGGTGGTGGCTCTGATCCGCCGTCGCCCCCGCGTGCAGGCCACTGGTGAGTGACCCTGCTACACCGGCTTCGAGGGTGCTCCCGCCGGCCATCGGTGATCTGTCGCGGCTCGACGCACAGACTCGGCGGCTGGTGGGAGCAGCCGCCGATTGGTTCGCGCGAGGCGGGACATCGGAGCGGTTGACACGGGTAGCGCGAGATCCGCGTCTCACCGGTCCGTGGTGTTGCCGCCGAGGATGCGGTGCGCACGCAGGGCCAGGTCGATCTCGGTGGCCGCGCGCGGTGTGGCCAAGCGTCGTCCGGTGAGCTGGGCGACCCGGCTCAGGCGGAGCCGCACCGTATTCCGGTGGCAGAACAGCGCCGCCGCGACCGCCGCGACATCGCCGTCGCGCTCGAACCATTCGCAGACGGTGGTCAGCAAGGTATCGCGATCGTGTGCAGGCAGCGCCAGTATCGGACCGAGCACCGCCTCCGCCAGCGCACCGGATACCGCGGGCGACCCGGCCAGCAGTACCGGAATGAGTGCCTCTTCATAGCGCAGTACCTCGCCGGAGCCGGGGTGTGCTGCCGCGCAGGCCAATTCGGCCTGGTGCAGGGCTACCGGTGTCTCCGGTAGGGTGGTGAACGCCGAGCTGACGCCGATCCGGTCGACAGCGCGTTCGGCCAGCAGGGCGCACAGGCGTTCGGCGGTGAAACGCGCTGTGAGCGAGATGATTCCGATGTGGGTGTCCATCCGCAACCGCCAGGCGGACGCGACCCCCAGCATAGACAAGGCGGTGTCGATGCCGGGCAGCGCCTCCGTGGCCGCTGTCTCGGTGGACGCCGCTGCCACGACGAATTCGCCGTGCGCGGGCAGGCCGAGGGTGCGCGCGCACTCCCACAGCCGCGCACCGTCGGTCTGGCCACTGAACAGCGCATCCATGGCGGCGTCGTGCGCACCGGCGTCGCGGCGCACCTGTGCCGTGATGGCCTCTTGATATCCGACGGTGAGCGCCTGGGAGTATTCGTCCATGAGCCGCCAGATCTCGGTCGCGACGGCGAGCAATTCCTGATTCGCCCTCGAATCGTCGCCCGCCTCCGCGAGCAGTTCGTCCCAGATAACCTCGCCGCCGATCCGATAGGCGCGCAGCACCGACGGCAACGGGACGCCCGCTTCGGCGCGGCGGCGCCCGGTGTCGCGGGGCGCCGCAGTGCTGGGCGCGGTGTGCCTCGACAGATAAGCCAGTGCCGCCCCCAGGTTGGCGCGATTGCTGAGCCACAGATCCTGTGACGCCACCAAACCCGCACCGCCGTAGAATGATTCGGCCTGCTCGATCTGCGCGGTCAAACGATCGGCGATGCCGTCGAGTCGCTGCAGCAGTGCGGCGCTCGCCCGGGTCACGAAACTGCCGGGCGGGTTCCAGTCGATGTCGGTGCCCTCGGGCTCCGTCACATCCGCGTACATGCACGACCTCCTGATGTCCACCGCGTCGCCGAGCGCCCGGAATCGGGGGTCCGATCGACCCCTCGGCAGGCACTTCGGCACGGAGCGTGAGTTTGCGAAATAGCCTGGTGGACTGCAAGGTTCGACCTCGGTGCGACAACCGCGCGCTGTGTGTCCCGCTCAACGGGATGAGCTGCGCAAGCAATATTCCGAACCCAGGCGTTCGATCGCGGCACCAGATCGCCCATCAACGCCGCAGCGGGTGGGTGAACCAGTTCGAACGTTGCATTTTGAGAGCGAACCGCAATTGACATCGGCAATTGTCCGGCAGGCGACCTAGACGGGCAGATCGTCCTGGCAGGGGATCGTTCGCACGGTCGAGCGGTCCAGTGCGTTGAGAACGATCGCTGCTGTGGTGGGGGATAAGACGATCCCGGCGTGTCCGACTCTGCTATTCGGGCACACCGTCTGGATGGTGTGGTTTTCGACACCGGGTTCATCGATTCGGGTCGTACCGGGTTGGAACGAGGTGACCGGATCGGCTGTGCTGGCCACGGTCGTGTAGGCGATGCCGGGGACGGTGACCGGTCCGGATTCGAGCTCCCGCGTGATCTCCGAACCAGTGATGAGGTCGTTCACCGAGGGCGGTGCGGGAACATGCTCGATGACGCCGCCAAAGATGCCCGCGGCGGGGCCCTCGATGACTCCGTGCGTGGGTGCGGAGATGGCGATCACGGTTCGGACATGGGATGCGATGGCAGGGGCGGCTTTCACCAGATATTGCGCGATGACGCCGCCCTGGGAGTGGCCGATCAGATCGATCTTCGGGGCGCGGAGCCGGATGATCAGTTGGGCGAGTTGCTGTTCGACCTCTCGGCCGGATTCGTCGAGCGGGCCGAGGCCGCCGATGTCGAGCGCGTTGGCGCCGCCGTAGGTGAAGGAGTAGACGCAGAAACCGGCGTTGGCCAGAGTGGGCCCGAGATAGCTCCAGTTGCGATCGGCGTCACCGGCGACACCGTGCAACAGCACGACTGGAACTGCGTCGGGAACAGTGGGCGCGCAGGAGTCCTGGTTGATGCGCTGCGGTGCCCCGGCGGGTGTCGTGCCCGTCGGCGCTGCCGAGACCAGGGGCGTGGGTGTCACGGCGATCGGTGCCGTGACGGCGGCGAGACCGAATGTGGTACGGAGACAGGTTCGTACCAGCTTCTTGTGTGTGGTCCCGTTCCTCATGGTCAGTCGACTCCCCTTATTCGTGTGACCAGGACAGCGCCGGTCAGCGCACTGACCGCGGCGAATGCGAACAGCAGTGGGTAGTTCTTACTCGGACCGACTGCCAGGAACAAGGGGGCGATGGCTGGGGCCAGCGACTGCGGCAGCGCGTTGGCGATATTGATGACGCCGAGATCCTTTGCCGCCGTTCGCGGGTCGGGGAGTACCTGGGTGACCAGCGCCATGTCCACCGCGAAGAACATTCCGGTGCCGATGCCGAGGATAAGCTGTGCGGCGAGCACTGTCGCGAAAGTGCTTGCGGTGGACAACAATGCGAGTCCGGCCGACAGGATCAGTGCTGAAGTGATCACGAAGATCTTGCGGCGTGCGGCGCGGTCGGAGATCCAACCGCCGAAGGCCGATGCCAATGCCGTGCAGCCATAACTTGCGGTGACCAGCGTTGCGAGACCGGCGGTGGCCTCGTCTTCGGACAGGCCGAGCCGATCTTGTAGGAAGAACAGCAGGAACGATAGCGGCATTGCGATGCCGAGCATGACGAGAAACCGTGTCAACCAAGCGAATCCGAAATCCGGGTGGCGCCGGGGATCGACCACGAAGCTGCTTGCGAATGCGCGCGCGGAAAAGGGCTCGCGTGGGGCGGGCACCGCCGGATCGTTCAGGGTGGCCGCGAAGGCGGTGATCAGGATCAAGCCGACGGCCGCGGGCGCCAAGAATTTCGCGGCTCCCGGCAATGTGGCGGCCAGCAGGACGCCGCCGATGATCGCCACGACCTGGCTGAAACCCATTGCACCCGAGGCCAGCCCGCGTTCGGCAGGGGCAACCTGATCGGGGATGGTCGCTGTGAGCGCGGCCATCACCGCGTTGAAGGCCAGCTGTGCCACGCGCCATCCGAGGAGCACCGCCGGAACCGACGGCACCGTGGCGACGATCGTCAGTCCTGCCGTTCCCAGCGCAGCACCGCCGATCAACCACGGTCGGCGGCGGCCGAAGCGTGAGGTCGTCCGATCCGAAAGGCTTCCGGCAAGCGGATTTCCGATCATCGCGAGCAGTGCGCCGGTGCCCAGAATCAACCCGACGGTCCGCTCCTTGTGCGCCGGAGCCAGCTCTTCGACGCGCAATTGCATCGTGACCACCACCGGCGTCAACAGGGCGATGAATAGACCCAGATTCGCCGTGGCGAGCCGGATGGCGAAGGCCCGCGATGCGCGGGCCGAAAGTATCTGATAGTCGGAGGGTTCACGCCCACCGGCTCGTGAAGTCGTCATCGGCCTCTCCGCGTATCCCCGGCGGTGCCGCGCGGCACACACACGGAGTATGACGGCACTACTTACCGCTCGGTAGGTGAAGGTATCAACTAGTTATATTGAAGGGTTCGTGATGAGCGGATCGGTCATTCGCTGGTGCAGGCGAATGCGGCCAGGTGCGGTCGAGGAGTGTGCGGGTTTGCCGTGGTGTGGGCGTCGTTGCGGCAGGCCCGGTGGGTGTCTGCCGGGTCAGTTTGTCTCGTCCGTGCATGACCTGATCGACCTCCGCAGCGGATGCATCGAGCGCCGCCGCCGAAGATGCACTGGGGGACTGGCAGTTCGCGGCCGCGGCGCCTTGCGTGCGAGCGACTTCGCGCCGCTGAACACCGCGCTGACGCTCGGCTCGAGGCAGATCCGATAGTCGGCGCGTGTCGGTCCGGGCTAGCCGGTGGAATCCTCCTGGCATGGAATCGGTCGCACGACCGAGCGATCCAAGGCGTTGAGGATGATGGCGGCGGTAGTCGGTGAGAACGGTGTGCCATTATGACCGGCCTTGCTAGCGGGGCAAACGTCTTGCAGGACAACATTGTCGACGCCGGGCTCGTTGATCGTGGCCTGGTTCTGGCCGAGAGCGGCGACCGGATCGTGTTCGCTGACCAGTGTCGTATAAGTAATGCCCGGTACGGCGACCGGCCCGGAATTGAGCTCGCGCATGAAACTGGATCCGCCCATCAAATCTTTCACCGCAGGCGGCAGCGGAAGCTGATCGCGGAGGTTTCCGATATTCAGAAGCGATGCCGCGATGTCGCCGAGCGTTCCACGAGTCGGGGACGAGATGGCGGTCACCGACCGCGCCAGGCCGGCGATGGACGGGTCGGACTTGACCACATACTGCGCCATGATGCCGCCCTCGGAGTGTCCGATCAGGTCGAGCTTCGATGCACCGAGGCGTGCGGCGAGTTCGGTGAGCTTCTGCTTGATCTCTACCGCCGAGGCCGTGAGTGGGCCGTTGCCGCCACCTTGCATGGCGGTGCTGCCGCCATAGGAGAAGGCGTAGACGCACAGTCCGGCATTGGCCAGTGTGGGGCCGAGGAATCCCCAGGCCCGGTAGGGATCACCGGCGAAGCCGTGCAGCAGTACCACTGGAACCGCACCTGGCACGGTCGGCGTGCAGTTGTCACGGTTGACTCCCGGTGGCGTGGGGGCTTCCACCTTGCCCTCCTGCGCCCACTGCTTCTCGTTGGCCTGCACCTCTTCCCAAGTGGCCGTCGGGTACGGGCTCGGTTCGGCGAACGCCTCGGCCATCGATGTGCCGGTCAGCAGTGTCGTGACCGCGGCGAGGCCGAGGGACAGCCGCAGACAGGTTCGCGAGATTCTCATGCGCGGGGTCCTTCGAGTTGAATGGCGGTCGAGATACGCACGTCGGCGACCGATCGTCCGGTGAGCAGATGGAATGTGGTCGTCGGAATATCCCAGGTTCCGATTGCCTCGTCCCAGGACTCGGCGGCTCGGCGGGGAATGGGAATGGCGACTTCGGCCACTTGCCCCGGTTCGGCTTCGACGCCGGCGAACGCGGCCAGGCGCCGATCGGGCGCCAGGGCCAGCTGCGGGAACAGGTCGGTGCGCGGGGCGATATAGGTCTGGATCGTCTCGCGGCCGGGCCGTTCGCCGACATTGCGGATACGGACGGTGAGGATGCCGAGCAGGTCACCATCCGGTGCCGGGGTAAACCCGGCGGTCTCGTACTCCCAGTTCGTGTACCCGAGACCGTGTCCGAACCAGTATGCGGGTGTGGTCGAGAGCCGCTGCCAGGCGCGGTATCCGACGTAGAGGTTCTCGGTGTAGGCAAGCTCGCCGTCGGTGGGGGTGACATTCAGGACGGGCGAATCGTCCTGGTGTGCAGGCCAAGTGGTCGGCAGCCGCCCGGCGGGTTCGGCTCGGCCGAGTAGTACGTCGGCCAGCGCGGCGCCGCCCTCTTGTCCAGGGAACCAGGTGAGCAGGACCGCCGCGGCGTCCTCGGCCCACGGCATGTGTACGGGGGAGCCGGTATTCACGACCACAATGGTGCGCGGGTTGGCCGCGATCACGCGCTGGACGAGTTCGTTCTGCCTGCCGGGCAACTCGAGCGATGTCCGGTCGAAACCTTCGCTTTCCACCTCGGGGGTGGTGGCGACCACGACGACGGCCACATCGGCCGCAGCCGCGGCGGCGACCGCTTCCTCGATGAGCACCTCTGGATCGATATTCGGCTCCTGATGCCCCATGGTGAATTTGGCGAACGCGATCGGCATCTCCGGCGTCGGCGTCGGCGTGTGCGTTAGGCTCAGTGAAACAGTCTGTCCGGCAAGAAGTTCTACTTCGACCAGCTGCTCGGGCGGGGAGAGGAATGCGGCCAGCGGGTCGCCGTCGGGGACGATGGCTTTGTCGAAGTAGGTTCGGTCGGCGACGGTCAGGCGGAATGGTCCGACGCCCGCGATGGCCAGGGTATGGATTCCGGTTGCCCGCGGTGTGAACGTGCCGGTCACGGTAATGGCATGCAGCTCATCGGCCTTGACGTCGTCGGGGAATTCACCGATCCATTCGATACTCGCCTCTGGCAGTGGATGGTCGCCGAGTACGCGCTCGTCCGCACCGTGCAGCCGGACCCGCAGGTCGAAACCTGCCTTGGCGGCGGGGATCCGCACGCGCGGATCGGCGCCGACGGCGTACACCAGTTCGGTCCGCTGGTCGAGTACGGCCCGCAACCCTTCCAGCGGCGACACGGTATGGGGCGGGAAGACCTGGGCACTGCCGCCGCCGAGCACCCTGGCCTGGTCGGCGGCTTGGCCGATCAGGGCAATTCGCGGCACAGAAGCCAACGGCAGGATGTCGTCTTCGTTGCGCAGCAGCACAATCGAGCGCTGCGCGATTTGGTATGCCAGCGCGTCGCCATCGATCGAGGTGGGCAATTCGTTCTCGGCAACCATCGGCGGCGCCCCGGCCAACGCTCCGACCCGCGCGGCGAGTCGGAGCACGTGCTGTGTCATCCGCTCGACGACCGCCTCTGACACCCGGCCGGCACGTACGGCATCGGCAAGGGCTTGCCCGAATACGGTGTGCGGGCCCGGCATGGCGATGTCCAGCCCGCCCAGAGCAGCACCCGCGGTGTCGCGGGCGGCCAGCCAATCGGAAACGATCGCGCCGTCGAAACCCCATTCCGCACGCAGGATGTCGTTCTGCAGCGCGGCGTGCTGAGTCATCGTCGTGCCATTGACGCTGTTGTATGACGACATCAATGCCCACGGTCCGGATTTGGTCACCACCGCCTCGAACGGCGCCAGGTACAGCTCCCGCAGCGCGCGCTGCGACACCCGCACATCGACGGTGAAGCGATCGGTCTCGGAGTCGTTGGCCACGAAATGTTTCGGCGTGGCGGCCACGCCGCCCTCTTGTACGCCGATGACATAGGCGGCGCCGATCTCGCCGGTGAGCAGCGGGTCCTCGGAGTAACACTCGAAGTGCCTGCCGCCGAACGGGCTTCGATGCAGATTGAGCGTCGGAGCCAGCAGCATGTGCACGCCCTTGCGCCGGGCCTCCTGCGCGAGCAACTGTCCGGCCCGGCGAGCCAGAGCGGGATCCCAGGTAGCCGCCAACGCGGTCGGGCTCGGCAGCGCAACCGACGGGTCCTCCGGACTCCAGTGCACGCCGCGCACACCGATCGGACCATCGGACATGACCAGTGAATCCAGTCCGATTGCCGCGATCGCGGGCAAGGTCCACATGTCTTGCCCGGCTAACAGGCGACACCGGGTATCCAGGTCCAATGCCGCCAACGCCTTCTCGACGACGGCCTCGCGATCGGAATGTTGCTCGGACATAGGCTGGTCGGCTCCTTCGGCTCGGGCGACGGAAAACCTCGATCAGCGCGCTGATCGACGTCTCCTGCGTCTCCTCCAGTGGTGCCGCAGGCGACCCCGCTTGGGATTATGTCCGACCTACCGAGTGCTGGGTAGTTAACGTTATCGAAACGTTATCAAACATGGGCGACGTCAAATATTGGCGACGTCCGAGTCCGTCCAGAAGGTGCGTGCGGGATCAGTCCGAATCGCTCGGTCGGATCAGTGAGAGGAACGTGCGCAGCAGGCCTGGCATATCGACCTCGTCAGGCGAGAGCAGCCACTGCTGCTGCAGTCCGTCGAGGACCGCGATCAACAGGGCTGCAATCTCCGCATGTGTGGCACCCCTCGGCGGGTCCCCGCCGAGGTCGCGCACCAACTGGGCGGTCAGCATCCGTCGGAGCAGGGTATAGCGTTCGACGAAATAATCGCGTGCGGGATGCCCCTCGGTGACGCTCTCGGCCGCGAGCACCGTGAACGATTGCACGATGCCGGGACGCTCGGCGTTGCGGTCCACCAGCTCGGCGAGGAAATCCAGCGTGGTCATCCTGCCCTGCGCTGTGACCATCAGGACATCGAGGTTATCGCGCAACGCGAGCACGTTGATCAGCAGCGTTTGCTTATTCGGAAAATAGTGCAGCACGCCCTGCTGGCTCAGGCCGACCCGTTCCGCGACGGCCGCGATGGTAGCCCCCTGGTAACCACGTTCGGCGAAAACTTCGAGTGCTGCTTCGAGGATCGCCGCGCGCCGATCCTCGTGACCGGCCCGTTGCCCTTGGCGGCCGGGGGACCGTTTCGTCGGCTGCATTCTCGAGGCATCCATCAATGGCAGGGTAGCGCAGCGGCGAATCTCGTTCCGCTCCTGACGCGACCACTGGAAGCGAACTGCTGAGAGTCGCGTAGGGCGAGGGTGGCGTTGCGGCGGCTGGTGATTTCGATGTGGAGTCGAAGGACGCACGCGGTGTGTTCCACACGAATGTAGCTTCGCCGGCGGTCGACCAAGTCGCAGGTCATCGCCACCAGGGTGTCGACCGATGCACCTAAGTTACACTGTGTATACAAATGTGAGGGCCCGATCGAAGGAGAAGCGGAGATGGCTGAGCCCGCGGGGGCGCGTCGGGTGCGGATGAGTGCGGCCGAGCGTGAACAGCAGTTGCTGGATGTGGCGGAGGTGTTGTTCACCGAGCGGGGGTATGAGGGGGTGAGTGTGGATGAGATCGCTCGGGTGGCGGGGGTGACTCGGCCGATCGTGTACCAGCATCACGGTTCGAAAGAAGGAATCTTCCTGGCGTGCGTGAATCGTGCCCGTGCTCAGTTCGAGCAGAGTCTTGTCGCTGGTGTGACGGAGGTCGTGGAAGCGGGTCGGAACTTACGGGCCATCGCTGCGGCTGGGGGTGCCCCGTACTTCGACCTCATCGTTTCCAACCCGCAGCGGTGGGCGCTGTTGTTCACGACGTCGGCAAATCTGGAAGGAACGCTGGCGGAGCAACTGGGGCAGTTGCGGCATTCGACGATCGTGCAAGTCGGGCAGTTGGTGCGCCCTCTGGTAGGGGTCGTGGGCGAGGACGATCTGATGGCGTTTTCGTATGCGGCTTCAGGGATTGCCGAGCAGTTGGGTCGCTGGTGGCTGCGCAACCCGCAGATTCCGCGTGAGCGGGTATTGGCGTTGTACGCCGATCTTGTCGTGGGGGCGGCATCGTTGCTGCAGTCGCCGGTGATCGCAAGATCGGGCAACTGAACCGACGGGTCCTCGCTCGGATCACCGCCGGATTGCGCCACGCTGTTTCGCGTCGGGCTTATCGAAGCTGCGGTCCCTCCGTGACGTAGCACAGCTGGGTCAGGATTTCTTCGAGGGGGCGGGCGATCTGCGCGGCAAGTCGCCGCATGACGCTGAGCATGGTGGCACTGTCGAGTTCATGGTCGACCAGGACCGCGTCCAGAACCATCGCGGCATACGCCTGCCGACGATTCAGGACTGCATCGGGCAACCAGCTCAGCAGCCACGCCTCGCCGGGGCGGTCGTCGGCCAGCCGAGCCGCGAAACCGTGGCACCGTTGTCCGGCGATGCTGAACGGGGTGATGACGAACTCATCGATATAGGTCGTGATCAATCCGCGCAAGGTCGCATTGGTCGCGGTGTCGGGAAGGAGCTCTTCGGCAGTGGGCGGTGCAGGCGCTGTCGAGCCCGTGGGGACCGAGGGAATGAGCTGCGGCGGTGCGGCTTCCGAAGCGGGGCCGTGCTGGTGATGGTCACCGACGGGGTGGATCCGATCGGGGGTATGCACGACCGTGACGGGCAACATGATGGGCATATGGTCTCGTTGCATAGGTTCCATGTGTAGGGGTCGAGGCTGCGCAGGAGTGCGGCCGTAGCGAGTCTTCGAGGCCAACCGGAACGGATGGTTTACACACTGTAACTATACAGGCTGTAGGTTTGCAAGTGTTGCTTCGAGCACGTCACAGTGCAGGTAGAAGTACTCGCCGCGAAGTTGCCGGAAGTTTGGTGCCGCGAAGACGTCTGCAGAGATTCGGTCGTTGCAGAAGATTCAGGCCCCCGTAGAAGGAGCTCGGTGCAGTCGAAATGCCCGACACGCGCGGGCATGTTGGCATGGTCGACGATTTGTGGGGCGTTAGGACGCAATGTTTGCGCAGGTTAAAGTCCCAAATTTCGGATAGCCACCGCAGTCTCATCGGTGCGGCAGCTTTGGGGCCACCGCCATTAATTCCTGAATGCCAGCTAGGAATTTGATCGACGGCGGGACACAATATTCGTAGGGATGAATGTTCCAGGGCGATCTGTTGTGTTCGACAGATCACCTCGCCTGCACTGATTGGAGGCGGAACTGACGATATGCATCGAGACGGAGAGCGCCCGAAAGGGCTTTGTGTTTCCGCGCTGGCGGCGGTAGCGAACCCGTCGTACTCGCGAATCGATACGTGGAATCTGCTCGATGACGCGTGCCGGCAGCTCGCCGATGTCAATCGTGCCGGGCTGGACACCACCCGCGCCACTGCCCGAGTGCGGCGCCTCCTCGATCGTCTCGGCGCTTACGAGCGGTACTGGCTGTACCCAGGCGCGGCGAGACTGGCGACGTTTCGCGGATATGTCGCCGATCTTGCCACGACGCGGCTCACCGAGGAGGTGTCGCTGGCCGTGCGCCTGCTCTCCGAGTACGGCGACCGCACAGCTGTGTTCGACACATCCGCACCGATGGCCGATCAGGAACTGGTGGCGCGGGCCAAACAGCAGCAGTTCTACACCGTCCTGCTCGGCGACGATTCCCCGCCCGAGGCTCCCGAGAGCCTGGCGGAGAGCCTGCGGGCGCTTCGCGACCCGTCGGACGATGTGCAGTTCGAGCTGCTTGTCGTGGCGAGCATCGAGGACGCCATCACCGCCGTCGCGTTGAACGGCGAGATTCAAGCGGCGATCATCCGGGATGACCTGCCGCTTCGTTCACGCGACCGGGTGCCGTTGATGACCACGTTGCTCGGCGCCAACGACGACGTGGTCGTGACCGACCGCACCCACGCCTGGGTTGAATGTGGCGAGTGGATCAGGGAGCTGCGGCCTCATATCGACCTGTATCTGCTCACCGACGAGTCGATCGCCGCGGAGACCGAGGACGAGCCGGACGTCTACGATCGCACATTCTATCGACTCAACGATGTCACCGACCTGTACAGCACGGTGCTCGCCGGCGTCCGCAGCCGGTTCGCCACACCGTTTTTCGACGCCCTGCGTGCCTATGCGGCCGCGCCGGTCGGCCAATTCCACGCCCTTCCCGTCGCGCGTGGCGCCAGCATCTTCAACTCCAAGTCACTGCAGGACATGGGCGAATTCTACGGCCGCAACATCTTCATGGCCGAGACGTCGTCCACCTCGGGCGGGCTGGACTCGCTGCTCGACCCGCACGGCACGATCAGGGCGGCGATGGACAAAGCCGCCGAAACGTGGTGTGCCGATCAGACGTACTTCGTCACCAATGGAACATCCACCGCGAACAAGATTGTCGTGCAGGCCCTGACCCGGCCGGGCGACATCGTTCTGATCGACCGCAATTGCCACAAGTCGCACCACTACGGCCTGGTGCTAGCCGGGGCGTACCCGATGTACCTGGACGCCTACCCGCTCGAGCCGTTCGCGATCTACGGAGCCGTGTCCCTGCATACCATCAAGAAGGCGCTGCTGGACCTCGAGGCGGCCGGACAACTGGACCGAGTGCGCATGCTGCTGCTCACCAACTGCACTTTCGACGGCATTGTCTACAACCCCCGGCGCGTGATGGAGGAGGTCCTGGCGATCAAGCCGGACATTTGCTTCCTGTGGGACGAGGCGTGGTACGCGTTCGCAACCGCGGTGCCGTGGGCACGGCAGCGGACCGCGATGGTTGCCGCCGAGCAACTCGAATCGACGTTTTCGTCGCCCGGGTATGTGGAGGAGTACCGCAAGTGGCGTGCGTCGATGCAGGGAGTCGACCGTGCCGAGTGGAGCAACCACCGGCTGCTTCCCGACCCTGGGCGCGCGCGGGTACGTGTGTACGCGACGCATTCCACCCACAAGTCGCTGTCGGCGCTTCGGCAGGCGTCGATGATCCATGTCCGCGACCAGGATTTCAAAGCTCTCGTGCGCGAGGTATTCGATGAGGCGTTTATGACCCACACCTCGACTTCGCCGAACCAGCAACTCTTGGCGTCGTTGGACTTGGCGCGTCGGCAGGTCGACATCGAGGGATTCCAGCTGGTCCGGAATGTCTACGACATGGCGCTGGTCTTCCGTCACCGCGTCCGCAAAGACCGGCTGATCGGCAAGTGGTTCCGCATCCTCGACGAGGACGACCTGGTGCCCGACGAGTTCCGGGCCTCTGAAGTCAGCTCGTACCGGCAGGTCAGGCAGGGTGGCTTGGCAGAGTGGAACGAGGCGTGGCGGTCCGATCAGTTCGTGCTCGACCCGACACGGGTCACCCTGTTCATCGGCAAGACCGGTATGAACGGGTACGAGTTCCGCGAAAAGATCCTCATGGACCGGTTCGGCATCCAGATCAACAAGACCTCGATCAACAGTGTGCTGTTGATCTTCACGATCGGCGTCACCTGGTCGAGCGTGCACTACCTGCTCGACGTGCTGCGTCGGGTGGCTACCGACTTCGAGCGCAGCCAGAACGCGGCCGGTAAGGCCGATCGCGCTCTGCAACAGCGCCGGGTTGATGAGATCACCAAGTATCTGCCAGGGCTGCCCGACTTCAGCGAGTTCGACAGCACGTTTCGTCCCGACGCCGCCAGCTCGTTCGGTGACATGCGCTCGGCCTTCTATGCCGGGTATGAGGAGTCCGACCGCGAACACGTCCTGCTCGGCGACGCTGGGCGACGGGTCGCCAAGGGGAAGACCCTCGTGTCCACCACCTTCGTCGTCCCCTACCCGCCCGGCTTTCCAGTGCTGGTCCCGGGCCAGGTGATCTCGACGGAGATCCTGTATTTCCTGGCCGAGCTCGACGTCAAGGAAATTCACGGATACAACCCCGACCTCGGGTTGTCGATCTTCACCGAGGCCGCACTTGCGCGGCTGGCCGCGGCTCGGCACGTAAGTGCCGCGGCGCCCGTCGGTGCGCCCGCGCCGGCCACCGTCGGGTAGGGGCGTCGTGAGCTGTCCAGCAGACTATCTGTTGTCCCGCCCTCCGTCCGAGGGCTCTGATCGCCGACCGTTCCCCCAGCCGTCCGCGTGTATTAGAAGTTGTGGCGCAACGTAATTCGTCAGATGCCATGCCGGAGACGGTTGGGGGAATCGAAGGGGAGGCCGGGAAAGTGCGTGGCATGCACTCCGGACGAGTACAGGCCGTCGAAACCGATTGTCATTGCGTGGGTCCGACACTGGCCGTGGTGTAGCCAGTTCGACTCGGCGTTGGATCAAGCAACGCTTCCGCCGGCTATTCGAACCTGGTTCGAGTCTTCGAGCGGCTGCGGGCATTGACTCGATTGACGGGTGCTGAGGGCACGCGACAGCGCTTTCGCGCCGATTCCGCATTTCAGTGCCCGATTTCAGCGGTGGACGTGTCGTGGCGATTATGTGGACGCGTTACTCCGCGGTCCAGTCCGGGCACGAGCATCGAATGTGACGAAGTCCAACCGAGGAACGTGATGCACGTCATTGCCCGAGAAGGCGTGGTTGGGCATCGTCGTCATTTCGTTTTTGGAAAGAACCGGGTTGGAGATGCCCATATGGCCGACCACACTTTTGCTTACGACCTCACGCTGGACGAGGCACGACGGCGCAGCGCCGTCGTCGCGGCGCTCGGTGACAACTGGGATCCGGTCGCGGTGCTCGCCGAGGAAGATCTGGCGTACGACATGCTGTACTCGAATCTCGACGATGAGCAGCAGCGGATCTACGAGGAACTCGTCCGGGCCGGGATCCTGCCGGATCGGGCTACGCGCCATATTGCCGACTGATCTCACCGCCGAGCACGAACCATGACTGGTGTTAGGCGTGTTGCCGCCGGCGAGTCGTGACCTAGCTGTTCCGGCTCTCGGGCGGGTCCTGACACCAGTCTCTAACTAGCCGCACACCGAGGTTCCCAACGGCCACGCCGCCGAACCCGGGGTTCAACGGTCGGTGGCCGTGTCGCGGGGTCCGGAGAGAACCCCTCGACACGGCCACCCGCTGAGCTGCGCCGGCCCCGCATCCCTCAGGCGGCGTCGAGGGCCGCGGTGATCTTGCGGGCCATCGCCGCCACGGCGGGGCTGGGCTCGCCCTTACGGGGCCCGACGGCGGCTTCGACGGCGACCAGGACGGTGTCGCGGAAGTTGTCGGCCTCGCCCGGATGCTGTGTGCTGAGCAGGCTCATGGCTGCGGTCAGGGCAGGCAGCACCTGGTCGGCGAGTT
>NZ_JBKOQN010000057.1:0-33073 GCF_046764895.1 Nocardia sp. CWNU-33
ATCAACGCGGCCTCGGGCCGCCCCGAGGTCATCAGCAACTTTCTCGCCGACGCGAAAGCTGAGATCGCCGACGGGTCTTCGGTCATCATGGGTGGTGACCTGAACGAGCCGTCCCTGCTGGATTGGAACAATTTCCTCGCCTCGCCAGCGCAGTGGGGCAGCGACCACAAAGGAATCTTCGCGACGTACCAACTCACCGAGTGACGGAGAGGATAGGGTTTCGCCTCCGCTGCGAGGTCGTGGCCCGTCAAGTGGTCTATACGCAGACTTCGGAGTGCGCCGACGCGGAAATGCCGTCTGAACTGCGTCTTTACGCTTCCGTGGCGACGTTGCTCATTGCTACTCCTTTCCGAGGTTCTCCTGGCTGGAACAGGGCAGAAATATCAATGTCAGTGTGCAGGTGTTGGATTCGGTGGCGCGTACTCTGCAGTTGGATGCGGCGGAGAAGGCGCATTTGTATCGGTTGGCGGATGTGCCGACGGTGCCGACGGCGCATGCGGGTACTGCTCTGCCGGAGGAGCTTCAGGTGATTTTGGATCATTTGGAGCCGTTGCCGGGGGTGGTGTTGAGTGCGCGGTATGACGTGTTGGCTCATAACGAGGCGTATGAGGCGTTGTGTCCTGGTTTCCTGACCGGTGAACGTAACGTGGCTCGCCGGGTGTTCCTTACTCCGGAGTGTTGCAATACCTATCAACACAATTGGGATGACCTGCGTCGCATGGTCGGCTATTTGCGTGGTGCGTATGCGAAGAATCTGGGTGATCCGTATTGGGAGGAGTTCATCGTCGAGTTGTGTTCGGAGAGCCCGAATTTCAAGGCTTTGTGGGCTCGTAACGATGTCGCTGTCCCGGTGAGTCGTACGAAGCAGGTCCGTAATTTGGCGGTGGGGGAGTTGGAGATGTTTTTGACGAGTATGTCGTTGCCGTCGGTGCCACATGCGTGGATGCAGGTCTATACGCCGACTGATGAGGTGGCGTGGTCGAAGTTGCGGGAGTTGCTTGCGATGTCGGAGCAGGAGCGTCAGCGTCCGTGGGTTGAGCATCGCGAACGGGTTCATGTGGCGGCGGGGTAGGGGAGTGGGGGTGTCGAGGTCTGGGGACGAGTGCTCGGTGGGTTTGCGCGGGCCGGACGGTAAGCGGAGCCGGGATTGTGCACGAGGATTGTCTCGGACCCGGGTCTCGAAGTCTTGGCTTCGTTGATCCAAATGTGTCTGCTCAGTCTTGCTGCGAGCGGTAACCACCGTTCCACCAGCGTCGCAGAAGTGTGTGTTGACGTTCGGTCAGCGGTCCAGCCAACGCTTCCTGTGCTTCTTCGATGTAGGTGAGTTCCTCGGGTGTCCAGCCCTGTGCGCGAGAGCTGTGCTCCGCCATCGTCATCGGCTATTCAGGGCGGCGTAGACGGCAGTTATCGAACGCGCCGGAATCGTCCTTTTTCGGTCCACGGTAAGCGCTGCACAGGCGGCATTTTCCCCGTCGCGGACACGGGAAGTAGTCCACGGTGGAACTATCGGTGAGGAGAGAACTGTTGACTCTGCGCTGGCGTGCAATGATTGTGATCGCACAGGTCATGTTCGTGGCTGTGGGAGCCTTGGCCTTGGGAGTTGCCTCGGCTCCCGCGAGCCGGCTCCCGGCCATACCAGCAGGCCGGCGAACGTACCGGTATTGGTCATCCGGGGTGAACCGGGTGTGGGAAAGACCGCCGTGCTGGATCTGGCCGCTGATACCGCAGCGTCCGATGGCATTCGGGTGTTGCGGGCGGCAGCGCTCGAGTACGAGGCAGAGCTGAAGCTCGGGGCGGTCAATCAGTTGCAGCAACCGCTGTTAAATGGAATCGATGAACTCAATCCCGTGCACCGGCAGGCGCTGAATGTGATCATGGGGTTGGAACCGGGCGCGATGCCATCGCAGCTCGTCGCCGGGGCGGCGACCCTGTCTCTACTGAAAGTGACTGCAGAACAGCGTGTTTCGTTGTTGTTGATGATCGACGATGTGCAGTGGCTCGATCTTTCGAGCACGATGGCGTTGAGTTATGCGGCGCGGCGCTGGATGGGGACCGATATCCGCACGACGAGCAGATACCACCGGTTCAACCGAAGGCCCACTAGTGTCAGACGATAGCGCGGAAGCCGAGGACGCAGCCATGGCAGAAATCATTCGCTCGGCATGATGAATCGCCCCGAAGTGTCGGGCGGCTTCAGTCTCTGTCAAGGATGGAGTCGTGCCGTCGAAGAAGAGGTACCCGGTCGAGTTGCGTGATCGGGCCGTGCGGATGTTCGTCGAGGTCCGTGAGCAGCACGAGTCCGCCTCGGCTTTCTTCGCAGCCGAGATCGACCGGCCCAGTCGCTGATCGTTCGGTTTATCACCGAGCATCAGGGCCGCCGCGAAAGCTGCGGCCCTGATGGTGTCGAGTTGATCTGCACCGCGCATCTTCGGGCGCCCTGCCCGATCCCACTGCCGCTCTTTCGGTGCACCCATCGCAACTCCTCAGTGCTGAGTTGCTGCGACAATCAGTTGAATCCGCCCTTGTGTTCTGTCAATCCGCACAGTCCCTGGCAGCGCGGAACAAATGAAAGGACGAATGGACTGCTGCGCCAATAATTTTCGAAGGGAACTGATCTGAGCAGGTACAACGCCGCCGTCTTCGCTGGCGCCGCCTACGCCCTCAACGCCAGGCCGCGAAGTACCCTCGGCTGGCGACCCCCGCCGAAGCGCTGAGCGATCACTTACGCTCATTTCAATGAGCGAACCAGTAGCGAGAAATCGTGTACAGCGATTCAAAATAGCGAGCCCGACGAATGTTTCTGCAAAACCTGATCCCGAATTAACAGCAAGTCATGTCCACTGTGGCCCGAGCTGCTGAGTGCTACGTTCCAAGGGAAGTCAGCGGTTTCGCGGGCTCGACTTCCCATCGGATCTCGTATAGGTCGCTGCCCAGTGCCGTTCGGACCGAAGCGAGTAGTGCCTCACGGTTTTGCGGCGATTCCAGCCGGTGCATTAGCGGTGCATGTTGATGAGTGAGGACGATGGTCTGTCCTTCCAGTCGGAATTAGCCACACACCCGGGTATGGTGTGGCCTGCGTCGGCACCGGCGGCTCGATACCGAGCATCTCGGAAAGATCCCGCTCGGAAAGGAGCTCACGCCCGGAATGCATCCGGAATTTCGGGAAAGGCATACCGTGGGCGCGCACGGCGTTCGAGTACGCCGAGGTACTCGAACGCCTCCTGGGTGCGCGGCGACAGGCCCTTGCCGCGTGAGCCCGGGAACAGGCCCCCGCCGGGCGGGTTTGGGCGGCCTCGATCAGCTTCGATGCCATGGCGAGTCCGGCCGCGCGGGAACCCGGCCCGTTGGTGATCTTCGTCCTCAAACGTACTGTGGCGAAAGTGGATTCGATCGGGTTCGTGGTGCGCAGGTGGATCCAGTGTTCGGCTGGATACTTGAAGAACTCCAGCAGCACGTCGGTGTTGTCGACGATCTTGGCGACCGCTTTCGGGTATTTCGTGCCGTAGTCGATCTCGAACGCCCGATCGCCACCTGAGCCTTGTCGATATCCTCGGTCGTGTAAGTGTCCTTCATCGCCGCCAACGCACCGTGGGTGCGCCAGCATCCACGATGGACGACAGCCAGGATTTGATTGCATCGTTTTGAAATGTGGACCCGGTGTGGAACCTTGGCTATGGTTGAGTCCATGACCGCCAACGATCGGGCTTTCGATTTGCTCAGGGCAGTCGTCGCGGCGCCTTCACCGCAGGGGTTGGGGGAGTTGGTGGTGTCGTCGGGTTTGACGAAGCCTACGGTGCGCCGTCTTCTGGTCGCCTTGGATCGGTTGGGGTTCGTCCGCCAGGACGCTAAGCGGCGGTACGTGGCGGGCGCTGGGATATTGGATCTGGCTGCTGCGGCACTCGAGCGGATCGATCTGGCCGGCGAGGCCCAGGAAGTGCTGGCCGGGTTGCGGACGACGATGGCTGGCACGGTTGCGCTTTCGGAGTATGTAGACGGCCGCCTCGTCGTTGTGTCGACGTTGGCTCCCAATGGTCCGTACAAGGTGGCCGGGCGTGGTGTGACGAACACCGGTCTGCATGCGACCGCGACGGGGAAGGCAGTCCTGGCGTTCCTGCCCGCTGCCGATACTGTGTGGCTGCTCGGGAACAATCCTCTCGAGCGCTACACCGAGCACACCCTGGCCGATATCACCGCCTTACGCGGGCAGCTTCGGGAGATCGCCGGTCTGGGATTTGCAATCAACGATCAGGAGTCCAGAGCGGGAGTGCGCTGTATCGCTGCGCCGGTGCGAAACCACTTGGCTCGCCCGGTCGCGGTGGTCTCGGTATCGGTTGCTGCGGCGCAAGTTTCTGTTGCCGCGCTGTGCAAACACAGTGCTCAGCTCATGGAGGCTGCTGATGCGATCAGCGACGGTATCGGTGGGCCTCGGCTCGGGAACTGTGTAGCCGGTGGCAGTGAATCCGGGGAGTCCGATCAGCGATGACGACGGTTGACAAGACGTTCGACATTCTCGAGCACTTGGCGAACGGTGGCCCTAGGCTGGCGTTGGCTCAGTTGCATGAGATGACTGCCATTCCCAAGCCGACGCTGTATCGCATGCTGCGCACGATGGTCGATCACGGTTTGGTCCGCCATGACGGTTCCGGCCGGTACAGCGTTGGGCGCGGCGTGTTCAGACTGGCAGGCGAGGTGTATCGGCAGGTGTCTGTTCCGGCAGCGGCACGACAGGTGATGGTCGATCTCCAGACGGTTGCCCCGGAGACGGTGCATATCTCCGCTTTCCGCTACGGGCAACTCGTCTACGTCGAAAAGCTCGAGGCGCTCCACCCGTACCAGATGGCCTCGCGTGTAGGAAAGCTCCAGGCTCTGCATTCGTCGGCCATCGGCAAGGCCGTCCTCGCGCAGTTGCCCGCAGAACAGGCGGATGCCCTACTCGCGGATCATCGGCTGGAGGCGTTTACCTCGACGACAATCGTGGATCGGTCGCAGTTGGCTGCCGCGCTGCCGGAGATTCGCGCACAGGGCTATGCGATGGATGATGAGGAAGATGAGGACGGATTGCGGGCGATCGGAGTTGCATTCCGCGACGGCGCCGATCACCCGATCGGCGGGATCAGTATCGTTGCGCCCTCTTTCCAGATGAGTGTGGAGCAAGCACACACATACGCACCGGCGGTGAAAGAAGCCGCCATGCGCCTAGAGGAGATCCTCGCCGAGTCACCTTCCGAGCCATCCTGGCCCTGATCTCGCAGCCATCAACAAGGGCGTAAGCGACCGGACTCCGTCGGCCCCGGTCGCGGCCAGAGTTCCTCGCCGCGGACTGCGGCCTGAAACCGTCGTCCCACGCTCGCCCGGTAGGCGTCAAGCGTGGGAATTGATTGTGTCGGAACGCTTGTCGGGTGTTGTCCGGACTGCGCACCCCGGGGCGATGATCAGGGCATCCATGACCGTTCACACCGAAGCCGTTTGAGCACTGGCGTGACTTGGTCATCGATGGTGACTCTTGCGATGTGCTGTTTGTGCGCCGCTTGTGCGAACGCTTCGGCGGCGCATTGCTCGGCTTGGTAGTGCAACACTGCGTCGCCCAGCTCGATGGTCAGGTGGCACTACATCACAAACACGACCGCTTGCCCTGAAGGAGCCCCTGTTCGCGTTGCCGCTCGAGGCATCCTGATCCTGCGGCCGTCATGAGTGACGGCGAGATCATCGCGAGTGTTGTACGTTTTCGCGTCTTCCTGTTCGTGCCGATCGCAGTGCTGCGAGGGCGAACGCGACCGACCAGACGCCGTCGGCGCCGGTCGCGGCGGGTGTTCCTTCGCCGCGGACTGCGGCCTGGAACCGGCGCACGCCGACGGTATAGAGATCTTCACGTTCTCCGAGGTCGACCGGGGTGTGGTCGCGGCCGCGGACATGGGTCAGGGTGCCGACCGGTGACATTGACTGGATTCCGGTGCCCAGCAGGGCGCCGTCGGTGCCGAGGATGTCCAGGCGGGTGGCAGTGTGCCCGGTGACGAAGCTCTCCAGGAAGCCGACGTGTGTGCCGCGACCGAACTCGGCTGTGCCCGTGATGGTTTCGTCGATTCCGGGTTGTGTCATCAGGCCGGAGCTGGTGTAGGCCTGCACTGTGGTCGGGTCGTCGTCGAGGACGAACCGAAGACTGTCTACGTCGTGCACGGTGATGTCGAGCGCGACGCCGGCGCCGGCGTCGGGATCGGTTGTGCGCCACCGTTGCGCTGCTGCAGGCAGTTGCACGGCATGCTGGACAATGGCCGCGACCGGGGTTCCGATGTCTCCGGCGGCGATGGCGCGGCGCATGAGTTCGTGGGGCACGGAGTTGCGCATGTGGTGGTTGGTCGCGAAGACGACTCCTGCGCGGGCGGCGGCGTCGACCAGGCCCTGCGCGTGGGCGACACTCAACGCAAGGGGCTTCTCACACAGCACGTGCTTGCCGGCGTTGATGGCTGCGAGCGCGTGCTCGTAGTGTCTGGAGTTGATGCTGGAGACGTAGGCGACGTCAATGGCGGGGTCGTCGAGGGCCTTTGCGAGATCGTCGTAGCCGCGTGCATCCCAGCCGTCGGCGAGAGCTTGGGCGCGAGCGCGGTCACCGCTGACGACGCTGGCGACGATAGCGTCGGGTTGGGCGGCGATGGCGGGGGCGATGGATGTGGCGGCGAAGTCGCTGGCCCCGACCAGGCACCAGCGCAGTGAAGGAGCGCTCATGATTGTGGATCCTCTTCTTTGTTGGCTGCTGATCTGGTAAATGGAGTGAGAGCCACCCTGGTGGCAGCCAAGGTCACGATGTGGAGGTCGCGTCGGTCGGTGAGTCCGTGCCCCAGCCAGCTACCGCCGCACGCGATCACATTGGACAGACGCAGATACTGTGGAGCTGTTTCCAGGTCGATGCCGCCGGTCGGGACGAACCGCATGAGCGGATACACCTGCGCCATCGCCGCCAGAAACGGCGCTCCGCCGGCGAATTCGGCGGGGAAGAACTTGACCGCTGTTATCCCCGCACGCCACGCCCTCATTACTTCGCTGCTCGTGGCGACGCCGGGAAGGTAGGCGATGTCGAGTTGTGCGGCTTCGGCAACGAGGTCCGGGTCGTATCCGGGGCTCACAGCGAATGCGGCGCCGGCGGCGACCACGTCGGCGAGCTGACTGGGCGTCAACACCGTGCCCGCCCCCACGGACACCCGCGGGTGGCCGGCAGCCCGCGCGAGTACTTCGAGCGATCTGGGCGTTCGAAGAACGACCTCGATGGCTTTGATTCCCGCGTCGGCGAAGTCGTCGAGACGGGACTCGAGCGCTAGAGGGTCGTCACCGACCAGGATGGGAATGACTGGAAGCCCCCCGTCCACCATGGCGCCGATACTCATAGCCGAACCTTGCAGCCCGGCATTGGAGGAAGGTGGTGCGGTTCGATGATCGCGCCAGGGTGTGCCACGACAGCCGCCGCAACCTCGACACCGGCGCGCGCCGCCTCGACCGCGGTCGCACCGCATATTTTGCGATACAGGTACCCGGCGTTGAACGAGTCACCGGCGGCTGTGGTGTCGAGGGCCGCGACCGTAACGGCGGGGATGTGGGTGCGGTCGCCTCCATCGGCGACGTACACGCCCCTGTGGCCGAGCTTGACAGCGATCTCCCCGATCCCGAGGTCCTGGAGCCGGTCTACGGTTGCGTGCTCATCTTTATCGCCGAAGAGTTCCTGCTCGTCCTCGCAGGTGGGGAGTGCGAGGTCGGTGCGGCGCAGGACTTCGGTGACGACGTTGCGAGCTTCAGCTGTACCCGACCACAGAACGGGTCGGTAGTTGGTGTCGAAGACCACCTTTCCGCCGCGGGCGCGCAGCGAGTCGAGCCGTCGATACAGCACCGCCCGCGCTGCCTCGGTCAGGATCGCGACAGAAATACCTGACAAGTACACCCAGTCGGCGCCGTCGATTGCTTCCTCGGCGTCGGGGGTGGCGTCGGTGAAAAGCTGCCGCGCCGCCGATTGGCCCCGGTAGTAGACGAAGGACCGTTCGCCGTGGTCGTCGACCTCGATCAGATACATCCCGGCGGTCTTTCCCGTTATGCGACTGACGGATTCGGTTCCGACGTGATGGTGGTTGAGCCAGTCGAGCATCTCACCGCTGTAGCGGTCCTCGCCTACTGCGGTGAGATAGTGGGTACGGACGCTCGAGCCTGCCGCGCCGTAGTGAGCGAGGTAGATCGCGACGTTCGCAGAGTCCCCGCCGAAGCTCAGCGCCATCGGCCTCGGGTCCTGTGCACCGTGTCGCCCGCGCAGTTCGACCATGCATTCTCCGATGCATAGCAGATCCAGGGGTGTATTCATGGCAAGTCCGTCGCAGTCTGCTCGATGACGCTGCGCCGGAATTCGTTGTCCCAGAGCAGATCTGGTGCGGTCAGCTTCAGTAGTTGTATTGCGAAGCCGGCGCTGTCGGCGCTCTCGGCAATGGCGATCAGTCGTGGGGCGAGCGGATCGCGCAGCCTGTCGGGACGTTGATCAGCGCAACGAAGGATCCAGTGTGCCCAGCTGGCCCAGACCCTGGCGATGTGTCGGGCAGGTCGTCCCTCGGCCCGCAACGCTTGGGCTGTGGGTGCCAGGCGTTGAGGCAGCTTCTGGGTGCCGTCGGCGGCGAGCTTGTCCAGTGAGTAGCTGACGCTGGGGTTGGCGAAACGCTTCAGCACCGATTGCGCATACGCCGCGACATCGGTGTCGACCGGCGGGAGCATCGGCAGGACTTCCTCTGCCAGCAAGACCGAGATGAACTCCGCGATCGCGGGATCGGCGATCGCAGCTCGGACGTCATGGTGGCCGGCCAGCAGCCCGAGGTACGCCAAGGCCGTGTGGGCGCCGTTGAGAACGCGAAGTTTGAGATCCTCGAACGGTTCGACATTGTCGACGAAGCGGGCGCCGGCCATGTCCCATGCGGGGTGTGGGCCTGCGAAATCGTCCTGGATGATCCATTGCAGATATGGTTCGGTCAAAACAGCAGCGCGGTCGTGGATTCCGGTGAGCTGGTTGACACGATCCGCTATCGCCTGGTCGGGGTCGGGAACGATCCGGTCGACCACCGTGGAGGGGAAGGTCACGTTGTCGGCTAGCCAACGGGACAACCCCTTTTGCCGGTACCCGGGGTGGGCTTCGGCGAATCCGGTCACCAGCCGCCGGAGCAACGATCCGTTGCCGCGCAGGTTATCGCAGGACAGGATGGTGATCGGTCCGCCACGGTTGCGTGCGCGTTCCGCCAGCGCCGACGTGAGCAGTCCGATGACAGATTCGCGCGGAGATCCGGACGCAAGGTCGGCAGCGACAGCGGGGTGGTCGAAGTCGAGCTCGCCATCTGTAGTTGTCGGGTATGCCTTCTCGGTGACGGTCAGGGTCACGATGCTGGTGGTCGCGGCCGCGACCTCTTCCCGGAATCGATTCGCGTCGGTTCCCGCGCATCGGGCCGCCCGGATCGCCCCTAGGACCCGCACCTCGGCGCTGTCGGGGTCACTGGTGAGGACACTGAACAGACCGTCCTGAACGGTGAGTCGGGCCGGGAGCGCGGTGTTTCGCCAGGTGTAAGCGCTGATTCCCCATCGCGTATCAGCGCGGAGCGCGGTATCGGTGCACAGCGCTTGATGTGCCCGGTGAAATCCGCCGAGCCCGAGGTGGACCTGCCCGACCGTCACGTCGCTCAGGTCGTAGCGAGGCACGTCGGCGCGCGTGGACAGCTCTGGCAGGGTGTGGCGGGACAGCCGTATGCCGGTGCGGCTCACCATGGGTGAACCGTGCCGTCTTCGAGCCGGTTGACCGGGAGATACGCGCTCACGTACGGGAAGTTCTCGGCGAGAGTCTCGTCGATGTCGACACCCAGACCCGGTGCTGTCCCGGCGTGGAGGTAGCCGTCGGCGAAGTGGTAGCTGTGTGGGAATACGGTGTCGGTTTCGGGGGTGTGGCGCATGTATTCCTGGATCCCGAAGTTCGGGATCGTCAGGTCGACCTGGAGCGCGGCCGCCATAGCGACCGGGGAGAGGTCGGTGGCACCGTGGAATCCGGTCTTGACACCGTAGACCTCGGCGAATGCTGCGATTTTGCGTGCTCCGGTGATGCCACCGGCCCTAGCTGGCGGGGTTCGGATGTAGTCGATGAGTTGTTCACTGATCAGCGTCGAGCAGTCGTGCACACTGTTGAAAACCTCACCGACGGCCAGGGGAGTAGTGGTGTGGTTGCGCACATGCCGGAATGACTCCTGATGCTCGGCGGGTGTGACGTCTTCGAGCCAGAACAGCCGGGCGTCTTCGAGGCGCTGTCCGAGCCATGCCGCCTGGTTGGGTGTCATGCGGTGATGGCCGTCGTGCAGCAGGTGGACGTCTGGTCCGACCGTGTCGCGGAGCTGGTTGAACAGGTCGGGGACGACGTTGAGATATTTCTCGGTGGACCAGGTTTCTTCGCTGGGCCAGCCCTTGGCCGCGGGCTCGTAGAACAGGTCGCCGCGGCCGACACCGTAGACGCCGGTGAGCCCGGGCACACCGGTCTGGGCGCGCACCGCGCGATAGCCCATGCCGAGGTAATTCTGGACTGCGGCGATGGTGTCGGGAATGTCGCTGCCATTGGCGTGTCCGTAGACGAGGACACCGTCGCGGCAGGCCCCGCCCAGCAGCTCGTGGACCGGCGCGCCCAAGCTTTTGCCTTTGATGTCCCACAATGCCATGTCGACCGCGGAGATCGCCGACATGGTGACGGGCCCGCGCCGCCAGTAGGCACCGTGGTAGAGGTACTGCCAGATGTCCTCGATACGCCGCGGATCGCGGCCGATCAGCAGCGGCGCGATGTGCTCGCTCAGGTAGCTGGCGACCGCCAGTTCACGTCCGTTGAGTGTGCCGTCTCCGAGACCGGTGATGCCTGAATCGGTGGTCAGCTTCAGAGTGACGAAGTTGCGGCCGGGTGAGGTGATGATGACTTTTGCATCGACGATCTTCATTATCGCTCCACATTCAGGGCGTGCGGGATGGTCTGCAGGGACGCTGCGCCGAGGGAGGAGGACACGACGAGGTTGTCCTCGTTACGCACGCCACCGACGCCGGGAAGGTAGACACCCGGTTCGATGGCGATGACGTTGCCCTCTTCGAGCACATGGTCGCTGCCGGGTTTGAGGAGCGGAAACTGTTCGTGGAATGCGATACCGACGCCATGTCCGGTCTGGTGTGGGTAAGCCTCAGCGAGTCCGGCCGCGTCGATCACCTCGCGGGCGGCGGCGTCGACCTGAGCGCCGGTGGCACCCGGTACGGCGGCGCGGGCTGCGGCCTGGAACGCGGCCTCGGCGGTCTGATGGAGCAGGCGCTGCTGGTCGGTCGGCTCACCGATGACGAATACCCGGGACAGATCCTGCCAGTAACCGTCGGCGACGACGGCGAGTTCCATCAGCACGTGCTCGCCGGTACGCATCCGTCGGGTGGAGGAGAATTCGTAATCCAGGTGGCATTGCGAGGTTTGCGGGCCGCTCATGACGAAGGCGTAGCCGCGAACCCGGCTGGCGCCTTGATATCCGACGCCGAAAGTTTCGATTGCGCGTTCGACCTCGGTGGCGACATCGATGTCGCGTGCGCCGTCGATCAGCCCGTCGCGGAAGGTACGCAGGCCGACGTCGGCGATGGCTGCGCTGCGGCGCAGCGCTCGAAGCTCCGCAGGGGTCTTGGCTGCGCGGGATCGGCACAGTGCCTGGTCGAAGAACACGACTTCAGCGTCCAATGCCGAGGCGACGACCGGGCGGATGATCTCGTGACGTCCGGAAACCTCATGGGCCATGTGCGGAGGAACCTGAGCCCGGAACGGGCCCTCGACACCCACCCGCCGACCCACCGCCGACCCGCCGCGAGCAAGCCGCCGCAGAAGCCGATCGACCGTCGTGGCGAACGGGGGATCGGTGATCCGTCCGGCCTGGTACATGTGCAGGTTGTGCCAGCCTGAACGCGCGGCCCAGAACTCCTCTCCGGCCGGCACCAGCAGGTGGGGATCGCCGGTGCGCGGGACGATAGCCACGCAGGTGCCGTTCATCGGCCAGTAGCCGCTGATGGAGAGCACATTCTCGGAGCTGAGCAGCACCGCGGCATCGAGGTTGTTCTCTGCCAGGGTCTGCTGCAACTGTGCGACACGTGCAGTGTCGTGGGTGACGTTGCCGCCGAGGGATTCCAGCAGCTGCGGCAGCGCGGCGTCGGCAGGCAGCGCGACGACATCGGCGTATCCGTAGGACTGCAGATCGGCGAGGAATCCGGAAACGACTGCCGCGGGGAATTCTTCGGCCATGTCGCCGAGGCGGACATGCCCGAGCCGCCCCACCAAGCTCGCGGTGGCGCGGTCGCTGTCCTCGCCAGCAGCGGCGAAGGCGGTGAGGTCGGCCTCGGCGCTGACGTTGAGGCGGTTGACCGACGCCAGAACATCCCGTAGATCCGCGGTGTCGGCGATGACCGACGTCGCTTCTGCGGGGCGTCCGACTCGCACCACGAGCGACAACCCGGGCTCCTCGCAACGCTCAGCGAGTTCGCGAAGCATGGCATCGAACCATCGCCGCACCTGCTCGCGCGTGTCGTTCGGGTCGGCGGCGGCGGTCAAGGTCACTCGGCGGCAGGACGCCGCCGAGGCGAAGGCGACCAGGCGATCGAATTCGCCGCGCGGATCGTCTGCTGTGGTCACCGCACCTAAATCGATGGTGGTGACACTGATTCCGCGAGCGCGGGCGGCGAGCAGCTCGGCTTCGGCGCTGCGCGTCACCGCCCGCCACCCGACCTCGATGGCATCGAGCTCATGGGACTCGGCCAGCTTGATCAGGTGGGTGATGTCGGTGCCCGCTGAAGCACTCAGGGCAAAACGGGTGAATCCCATGGTTGGCAACTCCTCTGTACCTCCGAATTGATGGATGGCGTGGTGGGACCAGATGGTCAGGTGGTCCGAAGCCCCGCGAAGACTTTCTCCAGGAGTCCGAGTGCCTCATCGATGTCGGCTTCGGTGTGCGCCGAGGTGATTCCGTAGTGCATCGGTGCGGCCTTGGTGCCGAAGTCGTGGAAGTGCAGACCGTTCTGGGCGCACCGGGTGAGGAATCGGTTGTTGAGTGCGGCGTCGAATTGGGTCGCGGTGCGGTAGTCGGTCGCGATCTGATCGAAACCGAAGTACAGACCGAATCGCGCGCCCAAGCCCTGTAGGTGCCCGCTAACGCCGGAGTCGGCGAAGAGTTGGTCGAAGCCCTGGTAGAGCCTGTCGGCCAGGGTATTCAACCGGGTGTAGAAGCCGGGTGCCGACATCTGCTCGAGTGCGGCCAGTGCTGCGAGGACCGAGCAGAGCTGACCGGTGTAGGTGCCACTGACCACGGTTTTGCCGACCGGGTTGAGCACCGACATCACCTCTTCGGTGCCGGTGACCGCAGCCAGCGGCCAGCCACCTGCGAGTGCTTTGGCCCAGGTCGCCAGATCTGGAGTGACGTCGTAGTACTCAGCGGCTCCGCCCAAACCCATGCGGAATCCCGAGAGCACCTCGTCGAAGATGAGAACAATGCCGCGTCGGTGAGTCTCTTCGCGCAGCTGGCGCAACCAATCGGGGTCGGACTTCACACAGCCCAGGTTGTAGGAGACCGGCTCCAAGATGACCGCTGCTATCTCGCCGTCGAATCGATCCAGGGCGGTGCGCAGGGCCTCGATGTCATTGAACGGCACGGTCACGATGAGGTCGTCGAGGGCGCCGGGGATGCCGGCGCTGTCGGCGAAGGGCGGGACCACGGCTTCGTACGGCCGTTCGGGGGTGTGTGCGTTGTAGAAGACGTAGTCGTGCATGCCGTGGAAGTGGCCGTCGAACTTGAGAATCTTCTCCCGACCGGTCGCCGCGCGAGCGATGCGGACAGCCGCCATCGTGGCTTCAGTGCCGGTATTGGTGAAACGTACCTTCTGCGCTCCGGGCAGAATCTCTATCAACCGTTCGGCCAACGCGACGTGATACTCGGTCTCCTGGGTGCAGATGGTGCCCATCCGAAGACCTTGCTGAACGGCGGCGTTGATCGCCGGATTGTTGAAGCCCAGCAGGCTCGCGCCGTTGGACGAACTGAAGTCGATGAACTCGTTGCCGTCGACATCGCGAACACGACAGCCGTCGGCCGACTCGAAGTAGTAGGGGCGCCCGAGAACCGGATTGAAGCGTCCCGCGGCAGTAACGCCGCCGATGGTGGGTGCGAGGGCACGCTCGAAAAGTGCCTGCGACTTCGGAGCGTGAATTAATGACTTCACTCGGTCGGTCACGGTATTCCTCCTGAAACGTTGTGGGTTCCTGCCATGGCGATGGGGTAACGGCTCACCCATCAGGCGCGGGCGATTGCTTCGGCTCGAGCGGCTGGTGCGGGGGTAAGGGCCCGTGCCGCGATGTCGAGTCGCTGAAGGGCGCGACCGAATGCGGCGGTGCGCAGATTGACGTTGCGGCGTTCTGCGGCGTCCGCGACCGCAACGGCGGCCGCGGTCATCCTGGAGGTGAGTTCGGAGGTGACTCGCTCGAGACTCCAGGCTTCACCGGTCCGCCCGCTGACCCATTCGAAGTAACTGACTGTGACCCCTCCCGCGTTGGCCAGGACATCAGGGATGACCGTGATGTTGCGGTTAGTGAGTTCGAGTTCGGCAGTGGGGGTGACGGGGCCGTTGGCTAGTTCGAGGATCACGCTGGCTCGTACGTCGGCGGCGTTGCTGTCATCGATGAGGTTCTCCAGCGATGCGGGGATCAGGACATCGACATCGAGTTCGAGGAGATCTTCCTGGCCGATATCGCGAGCGCCGTCGATGCCGTCCAGACGGCCGGTAGCGTTCTTGACTCGCAGTACGTCGGCAACGTCGAGGCCCGCGCTGTTGTACACAGCGTTGCGTGAATCCGCCACGGCCACCACGAGATAACCGGCTTCGTCGAGAAGTCGGGCCGCCGTGGCGCCGGCGTTGCCGAATCCATGAATGGCAACCCTCGGCCGAGTCGGCAGCGAGAGGCGCTCTCGCATGGTTTCGAGGACGATGACGCCACCGGCCGCGGTGGCGGTGTCACGGCCGGGGATGCCTCGGAGATGAATCGGCTTGCCGGTGACCACTGCGGGAATGGAACGGCCTCGGCTGCGGCCGTACTCGTCGGCGATCCACGCCATGGTCATCGGGTCGGTGTTGACGTCGGGGGCCGGGATGTCTCGATCCGGTCCGATCGCCTCGCCGAGTTCACGGGTGAAGCTGCGGGTCAGGCGTTCACGCTCGGACGTCGAGAGTTGATGCGGGTCGACGGTGATTCCTCCCTTACCCCCGCCGAAGGGCAAATCGAGCAGCGCGCACTTGATCGTCATCCAAAAGCTGAGCGCCTCGACTTCGTCGAGGGTCACGCTGGGGTGGAATCGCAGACCACCTTTGGTCGGCCCCAGCAGATCGTTGTACCGAACCCTGTGCCCTCGGTAGATGCTCAGACTGCCGTCGTCGCGTCGCACAGGGATACTCACACTCACTGTGGTCCGCGGACGACGCAGGATCTCGAGAAGTTCTGCGCCGATGTCGAATTCGGTGGCGGCCTTCGATAAAACACTCTGCGCTTGCTCGAGCAGCGATTGCACGATGTCACTCCGATGAGTTGATGGTTGACCAGTTTGGGCACTGTCAAGAACCTGACGGGACTTGTGGCGGCAGTCGATTCGGCACGGGCAACGCCGGGAATCAGGCGTGAACATTTCTCCCGATATGCCCCGCAGGAACCTGCGGGCCCTGACCGTCAGGTGGCTTGTGCGGCTTCTATCCGGTTGTGTCCGAACCGGATTCACCGCGACGACGACTGAGACCCTTGCATGAGGGCGGCACTGAACCGCCCCAGGCTTCAAGGTCCATAATATGAAATTGCTCTATCAATTGTATAAACTCTAGCAGTGCCGCGGGTGTCCCGTAAACCCCATTGGCGTCCGAATAGTCCGAGAACCCAGCCGGGCAACTGTCCGCCGTCCCGCTTTCAGCACGCGGTATCCCGCGGATTCTTCACTCGAATTTCGTGCGCGGAGGCTCCTGCACATTCACACCGAAGAAGCTCTTCTGCGTGCAGTTGTCGCGAATGCGATGACAAAAGTCGGCGCGGTATCTAATTAGCCAAGTACTGGCGATACCTGACGGCAGGGAATCGTCGTGTCAGATTTGACGTCGAGTCATCCCTGCCTGCACCTCGGGCGCTGGGTTGTGGAGAATCAGCAGTCGGTCTTGTAGACGAAATTCTGCGCCTCCGGCGATTCCAGATTCTTCACGTCGATAACCATCACCGGGGTCAGTGAAGACTTCGGAACCTCTTTTCCGGCAACTGCGTCTACGACATATTGGACGCCGTCTCGCCCGATCTGATACGGGCTCTGGGCGACGAGCGCGGCCACCGAGCCTTGCTTGAGCTGTTCGATCTGCTGAGGGCCGGCATCGAATCCGATCAATTTCACCCTATTGGCCACGCCAGCGTTTCTGAGTGAGGTGGCCGCTCCCTGTGTCGAGGGACTGTTTACCGAGAAGATGCCCGTGATGCCGGGTTCCGCGGTGAGGGCGGCCGACACGACCGAGGCGGCAATTGTCGCGTCTTCTTTCGTGTACTGCACACCGGTGAACTCCAAGCCCGGATAGTTCGTCAGTGCCTTCTTCAGTTCGGCGACCCGCTCGTCATTGGTGCTGATCCCAGGCGCCGAGCTCAGGGCCAGTATCTTTCCCTTTCCGCCGAGAATTTCATTGAATTTCGCTGCGGCCGCTTTGCCGGCTGCCTGGTTATCGGTCGTAAGGTGTGCGGTGCTCACCGTCGTGTCCTCGAGAGCCGTATCCACCTCGACGACTTTCGCGCCGCTGGAGATCAGGTTCTTGATGGGCGGGCGCATGGCGACCGCATCCGTCGGAGCGATGAGGACGCCGTCGGGGCGCTTCGCGGTGACGGCGTTGACGACCGGGGTCTGCAGGCTGGCGTCGAACTGATCGGGTGCCGTCACGTCGAGGCGGACGCCGAGCTGTGCGGCGGCTTCTTGTGCCCCGCACGCCATCGCGGTGTAAAAGGGGTTTCCTTTGACTCCTTGGATGAGCGTCACATGCGTGACGCCCGGATCGCCCGATCCTGATGAGCAACCAGTCACTGCGATGGCGAAGGCGGCGGACATCAGGGCTGCGGCGCGGGCGCTTCGATGGAATGTGGTCATGGGTTTCTCTCCTACTTTGATGTGCGCGCGCGGCGCTTGATGTCGAAATACACGGCGACGATCAGAACCACTCCGACCGCCACGGTTTGCCAGAACGGCTGAACCCCGGACACGACGAATCCGTTTTGCAGGACTGCCGGGATGAATACACCGATAACGGTGCCGACGATGGTTCCCACACCACCGAAGGGACTGGTGCCGCCGATGACGACACCGGCTATCGCGTTCAAGTTGTCAGTGGTATGCCCGGCGATAGTTGTCGTCGCGAACCGCGCCACGTTCAAGAATCCTGCGAGTCCGCCAAGAGCACCTGTCAGGGCGTACACCTTCAGCAGGTGCGCACGCACGTCGATGCCCGAGCGCCGAGACGCCTCGATGTTGGAACCGATGGCAAAGGTGTAACGACCGAACCGTGTGTAGGACAGAACAAGTCCGGCGATCGTCACCACTACCGCCGCCACGATGACGATCCACGGTATGCCCGCCACGGTGCCGTTTCCGAGGGTGTCGTTGAGTACGGTGGGCACCTCTCGAACATCGACGCCATTGGTCAGCAGTTGTGCGCAGCCGAGCGCCATACCCAGCGTTCCCAGGGTCGCGATCAGCGGGGGGACCTTGCCGAAGGAGATGATTGCGCCGTTGACCAGCCCCCAGATCAGCCCCCCGGCAACGGCAACGATGAAGCCGGCGATGATGGCCGACAGTCCCGCGTTGCTGCCTCCCATGGCCAACATGACCTTGGCGCTCACGACGCTTGCGAAGATCAAGACTGATCCGACCGAGAGGTCGATTCCCGCGGTGATCATCACGAAGGTTTGGCCACAGGCGAGGATCAGCAGGCTCGCGGCGTCCAATGCGATGTTGCGGGCATTGGCCGGGCTGGCAAAGCTGTCCGGCCTTACCAGCGAGAACATGATGATGATGGCGATGAGCGCGGTCAGGATCCACACCGTGTTGGCCGACCTCAGCGCGGTCAAGGAATAGGCAACGCGGGTCCCGATGGCGCCTCGGCGTTGTTCGTGTGTGACGGTTGCGGGTTCGCGGCTGTCTGAGCGGTCCACCGTCGACTGCTGATCAGTTGTCATCGGGTCTCTTTCTTACTGGGTTCGCCGTCGACGGCGCCTGTCATTGCGCCGACCAACATTTCTGTCGTCGCCCCCGCTGCGGCGTAGGTCGCGACGTTTCGCCCGAGCCGCAGAACGTGGATTCGGTCGGCCACCGCGAGGACGTCGGGCATGCTGTGGCTGATGAGCACAACGCCCAATCCCTGGTCTCGGATGCGACGTAACAGATCGAGTACACGGGTGGTCTGAACGACCCCGAGTGCCGCGGTCGGCTCGTCGAAGAACACGACCTTGCGGCCCCACAGCGATGCCCTCGCAGCGGCCACGCTCTGGCGTTGTCCGCCAGAGAGAGCCGAAACCGGAGCAGCGCTGTCTTTCAGCGTGACGCCGAGACGCTGTAACTCCTCCTCGGCGCTGTGGCGCATTGCTCTTTTGTCCAATACCCCCAGACGCCCGAGCAGGCCGCCTCGAAGGATCTCTTTTCCGAGGTACAAACACGCCGCGGGATCCAGGTCCAACGGCAAGGCGAGGTCTTGGTACACCGTACAGACGCCATTGCTTTGGGCCGACTGCGGCGAATCGAAGGACACCCCTTGCCCGTCGATGCGGATATCGCCGGAGTCGGGGGAGTGCACACCCGAGAGAACCTTGATCAGAGTGCTTTTGCCAGCGCCGTTGTCGCCGATCAGCGCGACGATCTCACCAGGCCGAACATCGAAATCGACTCCGCGAAGAGCCTCGACGTGCCCGAAGCGTTTGACAATGGAACGCGCCTCCAGGGCTGCGTGTGATGACATGGAACCGTCCGTTGGCTTGGTCCGATATTTGAAATGCAAGTCTCGGAATTGAGTGTGACGCGCAGCACTCATGTGGGTCAAGAGTTGTCGAAGAATTCGGTAGCAACGTTTTACATAGTGGACTTTGATGGGTCCGTCGAGGCTGCGGCGCTGGCCACCATCGCGCGAGCCCAATGGTTGTTCCAGCCCGTCGGCGCTGGAGTTCGATCGAGAGTGCCCGTGCCCGCAGGCGTGCACGTCGGGTCGTCCTGCCAGCGGCGAGGGTTCGCGGATCCGTTCGAACCACGCGGCACACCGCGCTGCGGAGAGGAGTGTGCAGCCATTCGAGGGCGCGCTGAGCGGAGGCGCTCCAGGTCGGCAAGAAACGCTGGATATGCAGACGAGACCGCGGTGACACGCAAGGTTGTGCGCGGGAGTTCGCATTCGACATTCATCGGTGCCGTGGCGCAGGAGCGTCGGTGCCCACGAAGCGCTGCCTGAGATCAGCATCGCAGTCGCTTTCCTCGAGGATCTGCCACAGCGTCTCCATGAAGCGGGATTTCGACATCCCGAATTTGATGAATGTTTCATCGTGCGGCACGCCGCCGAAGGGTGCCCATATCTGTGCGAACTCGAGCATGTGCTGTTGCTCTACGCGGTTCTTATCCAGCGGCGCAGGGCGTATCCGGCGTTGCAGTTTGCGGTGGCGCTGTGCCCGATAACGTTGGATCTGCGCCTCCACAGTCATTTGGTCCGGCGCGGTCGATGAGGCTGCTTGTTCGGATTTCTCCCGAGGAGGCTTTGCGGCGTGGTTGGTCATTTGAGAAACTTCGTTTTCGAATGGATAACGGGACCAGCCGTGCGGGCGCTCGAAGCGCAGGCCCAGCCTCGGCACGACCTCCGGTCAAAAGTGGTGGTCGTTGGTCAGGAAAGTCGACAGGATTCGCGGTGGAATCAATGTGCCGAGAGGGTCTGGACGCACCTGCGCTCCGCTTGGTAGGTGCGGAGCGGTGGGAGATCGGATGGGTTGATCGGTATCAGTAGACACCGCACATGATCGATCGAGACCTTCGATGAGTACTTCCGAGGCTAATTCGGATGTGTCGTCGACGGTTTCGGAGGCGTCGAGATTATGGACGGCCACAGTGTTCCCTTCTTTGTGATTGCCGGGGCGTCGAGGCTGCGTCGTTGCGACCTGTCCGGAAGGCTGCGTCGTTGCAGCGGTCCGGACAATTCGGCGTCCTAGGTGCACTCGTCGTCGAGTGGCGCTAGTCACAGTCTGTTACGCGGATGCGCGGGGAGTAATAGGCAAGGTGAGCAGGCCGAGCGACGCCTCATGCATATGTTGCGCAGAGGGGTATCTGTCGAAGCTCTTCACTCGAATTGATGCGGCACCGGGTAACTGCCGTGCGCCGACTGAGAACATGACCTAGTAAGACAGATCCCGTGATCCCTCGACTCGGGAAACCGGACGACCATCGCCCATCGTCGTCGCGATAGACGGCGCGCGGAGAAGTAGTTTCCGACGACTGGGTCTCTGTAGCGAATGGTGTCGGCCGCAAGGAATCTTCACGATGAATACTGACCGCGCGGCCGTCGACGAAGAGTGGTGTCATCGAACACGCGGTCTGTCACTGCACAACGGTTGTGCAGTGACAGACCGGCTGGGGCAGGTCAGAGGTGCTGTTCGTTCGCGCGGTTCTGGCGGTATTCGTCGCGGCGTTCGTCCGTGATGCGGGCGATCGGGGGGAAGTCCATCCAACCCGCGACGAAGGGGCTGGCGAGGTCGCGGTCGGTCGGGATCTCGACAACCGCCGGCGCGTGGGAGTCGAAGGCGTTCTTCAGCGTGGATTCGAGGTCGGCCGGCGAGTCGACGCGGAAGGATTCCAGGCCGAACGACTTTCCCAGGTCCTTGAAGCTCGGGCTGTAGGCCGACCCGTCGGGCCGGTTGAACTCGGTGCCGATGTGCCGGTCGGTGGCGTTCTTCTGGCCGCCGCGGATGGAAATGTAGCCAGAGTTGTCCTGCACGAGGAAGACCACGGGGATGTCGTGCTGAACGGCGATGCCGATCTCTTGTGCGGTCATCAAGAAGTCACCGTCGCCGACGATGCAGGCGACCTGGCGGTCGGGGGCGGCGAGTTTGGCACCCAGCGCCGCCGGTACCGGCCACCCCATGGAGGAGAACCCGCCGGTCGTGAGGTGGGTGCGCGGCTCGTAGACAGGGAAGGTCTGCTTGACCGCACCCTGGGTGTTGCCGGATCCGACGAGGACAATTCCGTTGCGGTCCATCACCTTCCGCAGCGCACCCAGCGGTCGCTGCAACGTGAAGGGAAACCGGTCGGTGTCTCGTCGGGTAGAAAGTTGCTCTTCCCAGTGCGCTTTGCGCTCTGCAACCTCGGCCAGATACGTCTGCCGGTCGGGCGCCGTCGCCGGCAGCGAGTCCACAATCGCGGCGATCGTGGGCTTGGCGTCGGCGACGATGCCGACATCGGCGGGATAGTTCTTACCGATCTCGTGCGGATCTATGTCGATGTGAATCAACTTGGCGGGCGGGAAGGAAAACGACTTGCCTTGGGAGTAGCTCGAGGCCGACCAATCGGTGAATCGACAGCCGACGGCCACGACGACATCGGCGTTGGCCGCCAGGTAGTTGCCGTGGATCGTTCCGGTCTGCCCGACGCTGCCGATGAACAGGTCGTGATCTTCTGGGAAAGCGCTCTTGCCGTTCCAGGTGGTGACCACAGGAATGCTCCATGCTTCGGCGAGAGCGCGCACCTCGTCGGTTGCTTCCGCGCTGATCACGCCGCCACCGACCACGATGACAGGTCGCCGGGCGCCGGCCAACAGGCCCACCGCACGGTCTATTGCCTCGGGGTCGGGATATTGCCTGCCCACCGGCAAGCGCCGCTCGAGATCGTGCAGTGAGACTTCGGCTTCTTCGGCCTGCAGGTCGTAGGGGATCTCGATGTGAGCAGGACCCCGGCGCCCAGTGAGCATCGTATTGAACGCGCGATGCAGAATGAAGGGCAGCTCGTCGATCCTGTTGGCGACCCAGCTGCGTTTGGATACCGCTTCGGCGACGCGGGGGAATCCATTGTCGGTGTGGCGGTCGAGTTCCTGCAGCACTCCGTGCCCACGCATGTAGGTAGGAGGCCCGCCGGTGATGACCAGCACGCTGGTGGAGTCGCTGTAGGCCGTGGCCAGTCCGAGCACGGTGTTGGAGGCGCCGGCACCGATCGAGGTGACCGCGACCATCGGTTTCCCCGAGACCCGGTAGTAGCCGTCGGCCAAATGCACGGCGCTCTGCTCATGATAGGTCTGAATGAAAGGAATCCTGGACTCCTCGTCGAGGAATGCATCGGTCAAGCCCCAGATGCCGTGGCCGGGGATACCGGCCACATACGGAACCCCGTATTGCTTTAGTACTCGGGCGACTACTTGCCCACCGGTGAGCTTAGGCATTGGTGAGATTCCTTTCGAACGACGCATCTGCCGGTTGATCTGTCAGGACTGGGCATCGGGGGCCTGGCAAGGGCGCTGGAGGCCCTCGAGTTGGCCTGACTCGTAAGTGTGCGCAGGATATAACGACCGCCGCTAGGATCAAGTTGTGCATGACGAACAAGTTCTGATGCACAGTGTGACCGATACGCTGGATGTCGGTCCCGGGATTGGGTGGAAGCACGATGATTAGTGTCGAAGCAGCGCTGCGGCTGGAAGTGTTCAGCCGGACTGCACTGAAGGTGTACGCCGGGGAACGCAATCTGTCCAGACCCATTCGGTGGGTTCACCCGACCGAGATTGCCGATATCGCCAGGTTCTTGTCCGGCGGTGAGATGCTGCTGACCGCGGGCTTGGGGATCGGTCACGATCCCGATCGGCAGCGGCGCTACATCGAGGAGATCGCAGCCGCTGGTGCCGCGGTCCTGGTGATCGAACTCAGCGGCCGGGTGTTCGACACCATGCCACAGAGTCTGATCGACGCCGCGAATACACACGAGCTACCCCTGGTGGGGCTGAATGGGGAGGTCCCGTTCGTCGAGGTGTCGGCCCAGGTGCACGAATCACTCACCGACCAGCGGGTACTCGAGTTGACCACCTACGAGCGCCTGAATGCGAGGTTCATGCACTTGCTGCTCGAGGGCCGCGACCACATACCCTTCACCGACGCGCTGGCTGAAGAGGTCGGCAGCCCTGTGGTCCTCGAGGACGCCACACGACAGGTCGTCGCCTACTCCGGTGCTACACCCTCCTCGGATAAAACGCTCTCGGAATGGGAGCACCATTCACGCATCGAGCACGACCAGGCCAACAATCGTTCCGGCAAGGCCGACGAGTCGACGAGTTGCACACGCCGGGCCGTTGTATTGCGCGGTGAACGGTGGGGATGGCTGCACGTCCTGCACGACGGCGGGCCGCTGATCGGCACGCACGCCTATGCGATGGACCGCGCGACCGACGTGATCGCCATTGCGCTGCTGGGTGCCCGCGAGAGCGGTGCACGTGCGGCGCAACGGCAGAACGCCCTGGTCAGTCGCTTGCTACTCGGCGACATTTCCGGCGAGATGTTCGTGACCCGTGCGCTGCGGATCGGACGAGATCTGCGGGACCGATCACTGGTTGCCGTGATGGTGTGCAGGGAGTCTCCGGCAGGGGCAGGCAGCGAGGACGCCTTGGACGAACTGTGTCGGACGATGCACATCCCGGCTGTCGTCGCCGACCTCGGTGAGCACACCCTCGCGATCATGGGCCTGTCGCGTCACAGCACCGAAAAGCAGGTCATCGACCGACTGACCGGGCAGGGTGTCAGGGCGGGCATCAGTCGGCCGGTGACCGCCGAACAGCTGCCCTCCGCTATCGACCAAGCTCGCAGCGCCGCCTCAGTGGCTGCAGCGCGACCGGAAAAAGCGGTTCACCGTTTCGACGATCTCGGGGTGCTGCGCCTGCTGGCTTCCTTGGCGCAAGGCCCTGAGCTGGCTCGCTACATCGAGGACGAGATCGGCCCGGTACTCAAGCACGACGCGAAGTCGACCAGCCCGCTTCTGCCGACCCTGCGCGTCTATCTGGCATGCGACGGCAACAAGTCGCTGACGGCACAGGCGCTATTCGTTCAACGACGAACCTTGTACTACCGGCTCGATCGCATCGCGTCGCTGCTGGGACGCTCACTCGACGAGCCTGATGCACGACAGGCTCTCGTTTTCGCCGTCCGCGGTCACGACTTGCTACATCGACAGTGATCGCCGGCCCGGACGTGCTCGTCGCGGCAATAGGGTGAGGATTGGCTCCCTCCCGTCGGCATTCGGAGTCGTAACGACGGCGTGAACTCTGTTGCACGCTGTGTGCGAATATTCGCTGAAGGCTTGCACATTTTGCTCCTCTGGCCGGGCTGGATCGGTCAGTAGGTTCGGGTGTATTCATGTCATGGGCGATTCATCAGCCCAGTCTGCTCTTCAGGGAGTTCACCCGTGTCCGACATTTTTGCCATCGGCCAGCCTCAGGTGGTCACCGATCCGCCCGAAACGCTGGAATGCGACATCGCGATCATCGGATCGGGGATGGGTGGCGGCAGCCTGGCCTACGCTCTGCGGGATTCCGGGGCCCGGGTACTGATCATCGAGCAGGGTGACTTCCTTCCGGTGGAGCGCGAGAACTGGTCGCCCGAAGCGGTCCACATCGAGGGCCGGTACAAGAATTCCGCCGCCTGGCACGACGCACGAGCCGGCAAAGACTTCATACCGGGCAACTACCACTACGTCGGCGGTAGCACGAAGTTGTACGGTGCCACACTGCCGCGGTTCCGCGAGTGCGACTTCGCCGACATCGAGCACCCCGACGGCATCTCTCCTGCCTGGCCGATCACCTATGCCGATCTCGAACCGCACTACACCGAAGCCGAGCAGATGTTCTGGGTTCACGCGAACAAAGATGAAGACCCGACAGACCCGTGGCGTTCCACCGACTACCCCTTCCCCGGAATCACGCACGAAGGCGCCATGGCCCGGTTCGCCTCCAGCGCCAAGGAGCAAGGGTTGCATCCCTTCGCCGCGCCGCAGGCACTCGATCGGCGACCGGGCGGAGCCTGTGTACTGTGCGCGCACTGCGATTCGTTTCCCTGTCTGGTCAGCGCCAAGGGGGACGCGGAGGTATCCGCGGTGCGACCGGCCTTGCAGTCGCCGACCGTCCGGTTGCTCACCAATGCGGAAGTGACACGGCTGGATACCGATCCCAATGGCCGCACGGTCACCACGGCCCGCATCAGCACCGAAGGGCGCCAGATCTCGGTTCGGGCAAAGCGATTCGTGGTCAGCTGCGGCGCCGCCAACACGGCCGCGCTGTTGTTGCGTTCGGCCTCGGAATCGCACCCGGACGGCTTGGCCAACTCCTCGGATCAAGTGGGCCGCAACTACATGGCCCATGTGACCACCTTCTTCATCGCCATCGATCCACGCCAACGCAACGACGCGGTGTACCAGAAGACAATCGGCATCAACGACTGGTACTCCGCCGGGCCCGACAACCGCTATCCGCTCGGCAATGTCCAGGGTCTGGGCAAGCTGCGCGGGCCGATCATCAAACGTGCACGGCCCCTGGTCCCGCTGCCGATTCTGGACGAGATCACCCGATACACCTTGGATCTGTTCATCCAGTCCGAGGACCTTCCGCTGCCGGAGAATCGGATCACTCTCGACCGGCGAGGCGCGATCGTGGTCGATCGGCGCGAGACGAACCTGTCGTCGCACCGTGAGTTGATCAAGCGAACCAAGAAGGTCGTCCGCAAGGCCGGTTTCCCGATCGTGTTGACCCAGAGCCTCGGCGTGGAGGCGACCTCACACCAGTGCGGCACCGCCCGGATGGGTGATGACCCGTTGACCAGCGTGGTCGATGCTGATCTCAAGGCCCATGACCTGGACAACCTGTGGATCGTCGACAGTTCGCCGTTCCCGTCGTCTGCCGCGGTCAACCCGGCCCTCACCGTGGCCGCGCTCGCATTGCGGCTGGGGCATTCAAGCCAGCTCACGGCCTGACTTCGACGCCCGATGCGGTCGGTGCAGTTGTGCGCGTTCTTCGTTCGGGTTCCGGCCCGGGTTGATCCGGACCCTGTCCGCCTCGGCCGTCGAATGATCTAAGGCGAACGCGCCGCCCGGCAAATCCCGACAGCACGCTCGTAGCAATCCCGACCCACTTCACGCGGGAGCCTGTGGCGCGTCCAGCCAGGATACGCCCGCCTGCGGCATACCGGTAGGAACCCTGCGTGACCTCGCGAATCACCTGAGAAATCGGAATCCTTCTTGTGACAACATGTTTGGACGAACGATGGTCGTTGCGGCATACCCGTCTGGCGGTATTCGAAATCTTCGGCCTGCATGGATTCGCGTTTTCCACGTGGGCGGTGCAGATCCCTTCGGCGCAGGCCAGAACCGGGCTGTCGACCGCGCAACTGGGCACCCTGCTGGTGGTACTGGGGGCTGCGGCGCTGGTAGGTATGCAGCTCAGCGGTCCGCTCATCGGTAGGTACGGCTCCGCGCGCACGGCAGTTGTCGGCAATGCGGGAATCGCGGGCTCGATCAGCGTCCCGCTGCTGGCGACCAATGCCGTCACGCTGGCGGCAGGACTGGCACTGCTGGGGTTCACCTTGGGGATCAACGAGGTAGCCATGAATGCCCAGGCGGTGATCGTCGAGCAACGGTATGGCCGCCCGATCATGTCGGCGTTCCACGCGGTGTATTCGGTAGGCAACGTTGTCGGCGCCGCCGCGGGCGCGACCACGTTGGCGCTCGAATGGAGCCCCGGCGCGATTGCGGTTGGAGCCAGCGGCATCTGTATGGTGACAGCCGGATCCGCGGCGAGGGTGTTATGGACCCGCCAAACCCGTGCCGAGGAATCTGCGACGACTTCTCCTCGACGATCTCGATCCGAGACGCCGTCGAGTGCGCAAAGACATCGCCGCATAGTGACTTTGGGTGTTCTCGCGTTCCTGTTTCTGCTGGCCGAAGGAGTCGCGGCGGACTGGAGCATCGTGCATTCCGCTGAACATCTCGGTATCTCGGGATGGTATGGCGCGCTGACCTATGCATCCTTCGTTGTGTCGATGACCCTCGGCAGGTTTGTTGCGGATCGTGCGACTGCCCGACACGGTCCGGTGCAGGTCGTTCGAATGGGATGTGTGGTGGCTGCGGTCGGGATCGCCGTTGTCATCGGGTCACCGATGCTTGTGCTGACCATCATCGGATGGGGCCTGTTCGGCCTCGGGCTGGCCGGCACTGTCCCCCAAGTCTTTTCGGCGGCGGGCAATACTGCCGGCTCGACGGCGACAGATCTGTCGAGAGTGGTCGGGATGGGATACACGGGCATACTCGCCGGGCCGACGATCATCGGGTGGTTGACCGAATTCGTCCCCCTCAACGCCACCCTGCTTGTTCCACTGGCGGCCGTCGCGGTGTGCCTACTGGCCGCTGGCAATGTCGGCCGATAACAGCGCCCGTCATTGACCACCGACGTCTCCACCATGTTGTCCTCCTTGCGACACGCGCTGTGACTGCGAAGGGTTCTCCCGACATGTTGCACATCGTGGGTCTGTGAGACGGGGCGCCCGCCATCGAGACTGAATTTACGTCACGTGGCAGCTCCGTTTCGCCACCGTCGGTCAATCACCAGTGCACCAATGAGAGAGGTATTCCGTGTCGGTCATCTTGAAGGCGCCAACAACCGAGGCCGGGACACCCAGCAAGAGCAATCCCCAGGTGGTCGAGACAGTCGCGAGCGTCATCGAGGACGTCCGCGCCGACGGCGACGACGCTGTCCGCCGATACTCCGAGAAATTCGATTCCTGGACCCCGGATTCCTTCCGGCTCGGTGAAGCGGAGATCGCACGGATTGTCGCCGACCTACCGACAACCGTCATCGATGACCTCACATTTGTTCAGCGACAGGTCCGCACCTTCGCCCAGGCGCAGCGCGAGTCGCTAACTGACATCGAAGTCGAGACGTTGCCCGGTGTTCTGCTGGGGCACCGCAATGTACCCATCGCCGCCTCCGGCGCGTATGTTCCGGGAGGTCGTTACCCGCTGACAGCCTCCGCCCACATGACAATAGTGACCGCCAAGGTCGCCGGTGTGGGGCGCGTCGCGGCAACCACCCCACCGAACCAGGGAACACCCCCTCCGGTCAGCATCGCGGCTATGAACCTCGCTGGGGCCGATGAGATCTACGTGCTCGGCGGGGTGCAGGCCATCGCGGCACTGGCACTGGGAACCGAAACGATCTCCCCGGTCAACCTGCTCACCGGGCCTGGCAACGCCTATGTTGCCGAGGCCAAACGGCAGCTGTTCGGTGAGGTGGGCATTGATTTGTTCGCGGGTCCCACCGAGGTCCTCATCGTCGCTGACGAGACCGCCGACCCGTTCGTCGTCGCGGCTGATCTACTCAGCCAGGCCGAGCACGGCCCCGATTCCCCGGTCGTGCTCATCACCACCTCCGAGGACGTCGGTCGCCGAACGATCGCTGAGGTCGAACGCCAGCTCGAATCACTGCCCACACGGGCAGTTGCCGAGGTGTCCTGGCGCAATCACGGCGAAGTGCACCTGGTGAACACCCTCGAGGACGCCTACCGTCTGGCGGACGCATTCGCCAGCGAGCATGTCCAAGTCCTTACTTCCGAACCCCGGCGGGCACTCGAGTCGATGCGTGACTACGGCGCATTGTTCCTGGGCGAGAAGACTTGTGTTTCCTACGGTGACAAAGCGATCGGGACCAATCATGTGCTGCCGACGTTGGGCGCGGCTCGCTACACCGGCGGCCTTTGGGTCGGGAAGTTCCTCAAGACCGTCACCTACCAAGAGATCGTCGACCCCGTAGCCAGCGCCGAACTCGGGCGCGTCACCGGGCGGGCCGCGCGGCTGGAAAACTTCGAAGGCCATGCTCGGTCGGCCGACGTGCGTGCCGCCAAGTACGGCGGCGACCGCCTCCCTTGGACCGATCACGATTTCGGCTAGGGCTCGTCCCGTACACCTCCGCTACCTGCTGAAAGGCTGGCCGATCACAACGCAGGGGCCCGGCGAGCAGTCCACGCTCGGCCTCACGGGCGAATGGTCGGGAAACCGGGATCCTGTTCGTCGACCACCCTCGGTCACGAACCGGCACAGCCACAGATCCACACGAATCGAGGACACAGGGTGGCACGCAGTGGTCGTTCTTCCGGTCACTACCTGGCTTTGGGCGCGCTGGTGCTCAGCGGTGTCTCATTTCAGGTCGGCGCCGCGGTCGGTGTCCTGCTGTTTCCCGCGATCGGCTTTCTGGCAGTGGTTGGCCTGCGCTTGGTGTTCGGAGCTCCGATTCTGTGGATGGTTGGGCGACCACGACTGGGGTCGCTGACCCGATCAGATCTGATGACCGCGGCAACATTCGGAATCGTATCCGGTGCAATGAGTTTGAGCCTGTTCGCCGCGGTCGAACGGATCGGACTCGGGGTGGCCGTCACGATCGAGTTCACCGGGCCCCTCGCTGTGTCCCTGCTGACATCACGACGATGGCTGAACGGCTGCTGCGCGGTCATCGCGGCCGGAGCTGTCTGTGCACTCACCGGTCTGAGCGGGAAGGTGGATCCAATGGGTTGCGCACTAGGATTCGTGGCCGCAGGTCTGTGGGCTTCGTCGATCCTGCTCAGCTCGCGGATGGGCTCGACCATCCCCGGCCGGCAAGGACCTGCCGTCGCTGTCGCTGCGGCAGCAGTCTGCTTCGCGCCAGTAGCACTGATTCATGCCGGTCGCGGCCTCGCGGACCCCGGAATTCTACTGCTCGGCTTCTGCGCGGCGATACTTGCCACTGTCGTTCCACAGTTGCTCGAACTATTCGCGATTCGTCGGCTCAGCCGGGGTGAATACGGAAACCTGATGGCCCTCTACCCAGCGATCGCCGGCATCGTCGGTGTCCTAGTTCTGCGGGAAGATCTGAGCCCGTCGCAATGGACAGCGATCGCAACGATCAGTGCTGTTAGCTGCATCGTGACTATCTCCGCAGACCGGCGAGCACGCATGCCGCGCGGCATGGAGTCGGGCGACAGCCGAACCGCACCGTTGGCAGCTGTTTCGGAATAGACGGACACGAGAGGCATCCAGGTGCAAAGCGCTGCGTGCAGAACCAGTCGACAAGACTGCACGTATTGGGTCTGGGGCCGGTTGGCGAACCGGTCATATCGTCACTATTGCCAGTTGCTGCTCGCTGGCGGATCGCCTGTTCGGTGCGCCCGCCGTTTGGCGAGGGAATAATCGCACATTCTTTGTTTCGACCATCATTCGACGAGACTTGGTCCCCGGCCGTCGAACCGATCGCGGGCCAGATTTTTGATTGGAGTTCGTCAGTTGTGAATCATCCGAACCGGCCGCGAGTTCCCACGCTGAGGTCCGTGGATCACATCGCGTTAACCGTCCCCGATCTGGAGCATGCGGTGGCGTTCTTTGTCGATCATTTCGGCGGCGAGTGCGTGCTCAGCGATATCTGCGGGCATCAACTGGCGTTCTATGTCGATGACATCGACGCCGCTTTCGACTATGTCACCGCTATTCCAGATGTGGTTGTTGTGGAGGGCCCCAACGGCGTCGCGGCCGACGCCCCGATGGCAGGGCAACGATGGTTCTACTTCCCCACGCCGTGGGGCATGCAATTGGAATTGACCAGCTGTACCGATGACGGGTTCTCTCAGGGCCTTCCAGCGGCTCAGATGGCAGCGCCCAGCGATGAATGGAGGTAGTGCCGTGCTACCGCGAACCCCTTACGTTTCGTTCGTTTCGAACGGTGTTCCGACCCGTTGTGAATACGATTCGCTGGGTACCCGGGAGATACCTGCGACCGCCTACTACGGAATTCACACCGTGCGTGCGGTGAAGAATTTCCCGATCAGTGGTATCCCGTTGTCGGCCTACCCGGACCTTATCGCCGCGCTCGCGGTGGTGAAACAAGCCGCCGCAGAAGCGAACCATCGGCTCGGGTTGCTGGATACGCAACGCTGCCAGGCGATCGTGGATGCTTGCAAGGAGATCCGCAAAGGGCAACTGCACGACAACTTCCTCGTGGATGTCATCCAGGGAGGCGCGGGCACGTCCACGAATATGAACGCCAACGAGGTTATCGCGAACCGGGCGTTGGAAATGTTGGGTCGCCACCCCGGCGACTACGACCACCTGGATCCCCTCGAGCATGTCAATCTCGGTCAGAGCACTAACGACGCTTATCCGACGGCAATCAAAATCGCTCTGCAGGTGCAGATCTCACGCTTGTATGGAACATTGCTGGACCTCGAAAAGGCATTCAGCAAGAAGTCCGAGGAGTTCAAGGGCCTCCTGAAGATGGGGCGGACCCAACTGCAGGACGCCGTACCGATGACCCTCGGCCAAGAGTTCGGAACATACGCGGTGATGGTCTCCGAGGACGCTGAACGGTTGATCGAGGCATCGGCGCTGGTCGCCGAGATCAATCTGGGTGGCACCGCGATCGGCACCGGGCTCAACAGTCATCCGCTCTATGCGCCGATGGTCTGCGGGGTTCTGGCCGAACTCACGAGACTGCCCTTGACCAGCGCCGACGATCTGGTGGAAGCGACTCAGGACGTGGGAGCGTTCGTCCAGTTGTCGGGCGTGCTCAAACGAACAGCACTCAAGCTCTCCAAGATCTGCAACGATCTGCGATTGCTGTCCTCGGGCCCGCGGTCGGGATTCAACGAGATCAATCTTCCCCCTGTGCAGGCGGGCTCGAGCATTATGCCCGGCAAGGTCAATCCCGTCATCCCCGAGGTGGTCAACCAGGTCGCGTTCGAAGTCGTCGGCAATGATATGACCATCTCGATGGCTGCCGAAGGTGGGCAGCTTCAATTGAATGCTTTCGAACCGGTCATTGCCTACAGTCTCTTCAACTCGTTGACGCATCTGGATGCCGCATGCCGGACCTTGATCGACAACTGCATTGTCGGGATCACTGCTAACCCGGAGCAACTCTCGAGATCCGTTACGAACTCGATCGGGGTGATCACTGCCCTGAGTCCCTATCTTGGCTACACCACCTCGGCCAGAATCGCGAAGCGGGCGCTTCAGACCGGGCGTAGCATCCTTGACCTGATCGTGGAGGAGGGACTGCTGTCCGCTGCGCAGGTGTCGGAGCTATTGCGGCCCGAACGACTGATCACCCCGACAGACCGCGCCGATATTGTCCCGCGATTCGACGTCGCACCAGTGAAGGAGACCGAACGTTGACGAAAGTGCTCTACCTCTACGGCGGCTGGCCGGGCCATCGTCCGTACGACATTGCCGAGTGGACGAGGGATCTGCTCGCAGAACTCGGCTATGACGTGGAGGAAACGCAGGATATCTTCAGCCTCGACCAGGATCTCACTGGCTACGACCTGATCATCCTCGGTTGGAACAATGCGCTGACCACCGAGGACCTGTCGGATTCCCAGGAATCGCACCTGCTGGACGCGGTTGCCGCGGGCACCGGGGTTGCCGCCTGGCATGGCGCCGCCGCGGCGTTCCGTTCCAGCCTCCGCTACCACCTGCTGCTCGGCGGAGACTTTATCGACCACCCCGCCGGCGAGGGCTATCCGCAGCACTACCTGGTCACTGTCACCGACACCGATCACGAGGTCACCCGTGGGGTGCGTGACTTCCGGGTGGCCTCGGAGCAGTACTACATGCATGTCGACCCGAACAACATCGTTCTGGCCGAAACAACGTTCTCCGGTGAGCATTTCGCATGGCTGGAGGGACTGAGAAGCCCAGTGGCGTGGGTACGGCAATGGGGTGAGGGGCGAGTCTTCTACCACTCGATCGGTCATACCCCGCTGGATTTGGCCGGCGACGACGTCCGCCGTCTCACCAAGCAGGGCATCATCTGGGCAACCCGGAAGCAGTAGCGGGCTTGCTCAACCTTGCGGGCGAGGATGCCTGAGCCCAGAAGCGCTTGGGGATGCGGCCGGCCCGGCGAGCCAGATGACCCGCGCGGACAGCGTCCGCCATGGCGGCGGCCATCAGTGCAGGGCGTTGGGCCCTCGTTACAG
>NZ_JBKOQN010000058.1:0-30540 GCF_046764895.1 Nocardia sp. CWNU-33
TGTTGTCGTGGTGCGCGAGGGCAAGAACCTCACGGGGCGGGTGCTCGGCGTTGTGGTCGGAACCGTCGGCCAGGGCGTCTTGAAACATGCGTTCGGAAAGACCGTCAAGGCTGTCGAAGCCCGCAACGACGGCGCGGGAACGACGGAACGCTCGTGACCGGACCCGCCACGGGGACGCCGCTCGCGCGCGCAGCGTGGCGTCCTGCACCGCCTTATTGCCGAGGCTGAGGCCCGGCTCGCACACCACCTCGCTGCTATCGAAGCCGGAATGGACCCGGCAGCCCTCGTCTCCGGGCTCATTTGCGATTCGAGGTCCACACAACTCGCTGACGAGTGGACCTCGAACGAGATCCGTTGGTATTGCTGGTTCTTCGCGTAGCCGCTTGGTGGCGGATGATGCTCGATCGGCGTCACCACCTGGCGATCTCACGAGTGGGTATCCGGCCTCGGTAATATCGCAGCCCTCATTAGCATCGATAACGGCGAACACATCGAGGAAATCCGAGGACCTACGTTGACTACCGACCATCTTGACCGCTGGAACGCTCACGAAGCTTCCGCGGAGGCGATGATTCCGATCATTGGAAGGTTGTATCGCGAGAAGGGGGTGACCATCTTGCTGCACAGCCGGTCGCTGGTGAACAAATCGGTGATCAGCATCCTGCGGACGCACCGCTTCGCGCGGCAGATCGAGGGTGAGGAACTGTCGATCGACGAGACCCTGCCGTTCCTCGAAATGCTCAGCGAGTTGGATCTGGGGCCGTGCAAGATCGACCTCGGCCGACTGGCTATGGCCTATCGCACCGACGATCGCGGACTGTCGATCCCCGAGTTCACCGCCGCGGTTCTGGCCGACGTCACCGACGGCAACAAGGCTGAGCTCCAGGGCCCCCGGGACGTGGTGCTGTACGGCTTCGGACGTATCGGTCGTCTGGTCGCTCGTCTGCTCATCGAGAAGACCGGGTCCGGCAATGGGCTGAACTTGCGGGCCGTGGTGGTGCGCAAGGGCGGCGGGGGTGATCTCGCCAAGCGTGCGTCGCTGTTGCGGCGGGATTCGGTGCACGGCCAGTTCAATGGAACGATCAAGGTCGATGCCGACAATGACACGATCATCGCGAACGGCAACGTGATCAAGTTCATCTACAGCGATGATCCGGCGACGATCGACTACACCGAGTTCGGGATCAACGATGCGATCCTGATCGACAACACCGGTAAGTGGCGTGACCGTCAGGGCCTCTCGCAGCACCTGCGTCCCGGCATCGCGAAGGTCGTTCTCACCGCGCCCGGCAAAGGTGACGTTCCGAATATCGTGCACGGCGTCAACCACCGTGGGCTGGATCGGTCGGAGCGGATCGTCTCGTGCGCTTCGTGTACGACCAACGCGATCGTTCCGCCGCTCAAGGCGATGGATGACGAGTACGGCATTGTCCGCGGTCACGTGGAGACAGTGCATTCGTTCACCAACGATCAGAACCTGCTGGACAACTATCACAAGGCCGACCGTCGTGGTCGCTCCGCGCCGTTCAACCTCGTGCTCACCGAAACCGGTGCCGCGTCCGCCGTCGCGAAGGCGATGCCGGACTTCAAGGCCAAGATCACCGGCAACTCGATTCGCGTTCCCACTCCGGACGTCTCGGTCGCGATTCTGAACCTGCAGCTCGAGCGGGAGACCACGAAGAGTGAACTGCTCGAGTACCTGCGTCAGGTGTCGCTGGCCGGACCGTTGAGCCGTAACCTCGATTACACCGCGGCCAACGATGTGGTTTCGAGCGATTTCATCGGATCACGCGCGGCGTCGATCGTCGATGCCAATGCCACCATCGTCGATGGCGACACCGCGATTCTGTATCTCTGGTACGACAACGAATTCGGCTACTCGTGCCAGGTAGTGCGGACAGTGCAGTACATCTCGGGCATCGAGTATCCGACCTACCCGCAGGTCGGCGCGCGTGTGGACCGCGCCGCAGACGGTCGCGTGCTGACTGCGGCCGACGCGCGGTAACTCGCGCAGCTGCACGCGGCCGAAATACCGGTCGGCACCCGAGAGCTGGAGGCCCACTGCCTATCCGCAGTGGCTACCCAGTGGTGGACGAAGACGTCGCCCGCCTGACGGCGTATGTGCTCAGGCACGTCCATGTCCACGGCCCCTACTCGTTCCGCTGCCCGACCTCGGCGGCACTCGGCGCCCGCTACGCGTCCCCGACCACCTGACGAGGACGACTGATCCCGGCGTCCCTGGTGTCAGTTGCAGGTCGTGGCAAGCATTTCAACGATCTCGGTGGTGCAACCAGTCTCGCCGAGGAGAGGGAAGATCCGTTCAATACTGTTGCGGTGCGCCTCCACATCCAGATCGGCCATGGCATCCGTCGCGAGCGTGACGTGATAGCCGTGTTCGTGGGCGGCACGGGCGGTCGACTCCACGCCGATGCTGGTGGTGAGCCCGGCCAGCACGATCTGTGTGACGCCACGGCGGCGTAGTTGCAGGTCGAGGTCGGTTCCGTAGAAAGCATTCCAGGTGCGCTTGGTCACTGTGATGTCGTCGGGGTGGCCGGCGAGGTCATCGACAATGACATCCCAGCCTTCGGGCAGGGAACCCGGCCGGCTCGGGACCTCGTTGCGACCTGGAGCGGCATCCGATCCGTCCGCACAGGCCGTGACCCGCACCAGGACGACCGGGGCGTTGTGTTCGTGGAAGGCGTGGGCCAACTCGACCGCCCGGGCCACCACCTCGGGGCCGGTATGGGGGACCGTGGGAGCGTCGATGATGGCATTCTGCAAGTCGATGATGACCAGCGCGCTGGATGAATCGAGTGCGGTGACAGTCATGAATTGTGCCTTTCCTGCATGGGCGGCTCAGCCGCGGTGTCTGACGTGTGGCTCGGTGCAAGTTCTTGCTGTAGTCGCGTGGCTTGTATCTGAAAGCTGTTGGCGGCCCCTTTACTTGGCGTCATGCGAAACGTCTGCGGCCTGTGGGTGGGCACGGGCTGTTGCCGGCTCGTGCTCGGATTCCAAGTGCGGGATCCTGGCGGCGGGGCAGCAGCAGCGGGCTGGCGTGCAACACCAGCACGGCGATCAGCGGGAACCCACTGAACCCCACCCCGGAGCCATAGGCGCTGACTGCGTATGCCATCCACAGCCATCCGAACTGCCGACCCAAGGATCCTCTGGCCACCAAGCTGCGCACCTCCCACTTCGAACAACTCACTGTTGATCGCTGCGATCAAAGCAAGGCCGAAGGGGCGGAATCAAACAACTGAGCTGACGGCGAGCCACAACCATATGTTGTGCGAGTAGGGTTTGCTGCGTGGATCTCAACGCCGTGCGCACCTTCGTCGCCGCTGCGGACGCCGGCCAGTTCCAGGAAGCTGCCGCGGTGCTGTCGATCACCCAGCAGGCCGTCTCCAAACGCATCGCGACTCTGGAGAAACACCTGGATGTGCGCTTGTTCGCCCGCACGGCCCGAGGCGCCCAGCTGACGATCGACGGCCAGGCATTCCTGCCCCACGCCCGTGAACTAGTGCGGGTAGCAGAGCGGGCCGACGCCTCCGTGCGCCCTGGCCGGCGCGTGCTACGCGTGGATGTCGTCGCCCGGCGCGTCGTAACGGCGGTGGCCCTGCAGGACTTCCACCGCACACATCCCGAAATCGAGCTGGACGTCGTCACCCTCGATGCCGACGTCGACGCAGCGATCGCCGCTGTCGAAGCTGGAACGATCGATGCCACCTTCCACGCCGTCCCCCCGCAGCAGCAGCTACCCAAGCCGATCAGCGCTGCCCGAGTGATCGACGAACCGCACCAACTGCTCGTCGGCCCCCGCCACCCACTCGCCAACGCCCGCGCCGTCACGCCCCCGCAACTGGCCGGACACCGAATCTGGATGCCCGGCCTTGCTGCCCGTGGCGAGGTGACCGACTACTACGCCGAACTCGCCACCACCTTCGGGTTCACCATCGACGTGCTCGGCCCTGTCTTCGCAAAAGAGGCCCTGCTGGACGAGATCGCCGACTCATCGGACCTGGCGACCCTGATCGGCGAAGGCTCGCGGTATCTGTGGCCGGACAGCTACGACCTCCGGCGCATACCGGTGCGTCACCCGACGCCGGTCTACCCGATGTCAATAATCTGGCGCAACGACAATCCGCATCCCGCGCTAATTAAACTCCGCGAACACCTCGACTCCAGACGAGCAGAAGCACCCGACACCGAGGTATGGATACCGAAATGGGAGCAGCGCATCCCGCGCACCACGGCGACGTCCAGCTGACCGGCAAAGACCGCAGTCTGTCCGACGCTGCGCGGCGAACCCCAGGATCGTCTTCCTCTCGAATGGGAGCCAGATGGCGCGGCCGGGGTCCTGAATCAATCACGAACGTTCGCGAGACACCGTGCGCGGCAGGCTGTTTCCGCAGGAGAAGAGTGTATAGATTGCTGTGTACACGGCAATGTCAACCCGTCGGGGTTCGCAATACATTGCCGGGCATGAGAATCGGCTACGGACGCGTATCCACCTCCGACCGGAACCCGACGGAGTGGTCACCGAGCTCGATCGGCTCGGCCGCACCCTAGAGCATCTGATCGAGTTGTCCAGGGATCTCGCCGGCCGTGAGGTGGAACTGGTCGCCGGGCCGGATGGCCACCAGCAGCGCCTTGTCCAGTTCCGCGCGGGCGGCGAGCTTGCCGGAGGCTTAGCCGATCTGAACCGCGCTCATCGAGCTCAGCGACGCCCCATCGCGGACCGCCGCGCGGTCCGGGGTTGATCGGGCTGGGCGCCGCCGGCTCTGCGGCGCACCAATCGCGAGCCCGTTCGGCTACGAACAGATGCGTAGTACACCGCAATTTTCGGTCGCAAAGGAGATCAATGCGCAGGTCGGCGTTCTGGTTCTGGGGTAGCAGGATTGGGGCGGGGGCGGGCGCGTACTGCACGATCTTCACGGTCGGATCATGGTTTTCCGACAACGGCTACTGGCGTGCCTATGCGGCAACCAGTGTGGTCGGCGCCATTGCGTGGTGGTTCGGTCACCGGCTGGGAGTGCGAACGGCGGCTGTCGAGCGCGCGCCTATGGTGAATCCTGACGTTGCCCAGTGTCGGTGGGAGGTTGGTCAGAATATCGACGCGTTCGGTGCGGAGGATCCGCGCACGCTTGGAGCCCAGCTAGTACTCGGCGATGCGTGCTGGGCGTCTGGGCAGCAGGACGAAGCGCTGTACTGGTACATGGCAACCCACGCCAGCTGCCTGCGTGCCCTCGGTTCGGATCATCCGATGTCGATCAAGGCAGAGCTCCAGTTGCGCGACGCGCATCGCCGATCGAGATCCGGGCTCGACGACAATGATTCGGCCGGGCCGTCGGATTCGCTATAGCCACAACCGATTCGGGCCGGCCGGGCGACCCGGGTTGAGCTATCGAGGATGGCCCGTTTCGAATTGGCGGCCTTGTCGGTGTGTCACGCCTGTGTTGTCGCGTCGGCGGCGATGAGTGTGTCGACGTGTCGGGGGTGCAGGCCGATGGTGTCGAGGATTCTCGCCTGTTGACGGTGCCAGTATCGGGCATGGAGGCCGCAAAGGATCCCGATGATCCATTGATACGCAACATATCCCGCAGCTTCCATGTCAAGGAATCAACGGCGACTCTCACCGGGGTGAGATGATCCAGCGCGGGCTCAGGGGTTACCGCTGGCCGGGCTGGACTGGATGCGGGCCACGAACTGCTCTATGGCGGTCCACATCTGGGGGTTGAGTTGCGTGTGCTCGCCGGTGCCCAAAACGGTCTGGAAGTCGACACCAGCGGCGGCGAGCTGGGCGACGAGGACGCCGTGCAGTGGGGAGGGAACGATGGCGTCGGTGACGTTGATGCACAACAGGATCGGGGCGTTGTAGCCACCGGTGGGAACGGCCATGTAAGCGTCTACGGCGGCAGGCATGGGCTCGACGGACAGGGGCCTCGCCAGCATGTTGCCGATGCTGAGGCCGCGGACGCGGTCCATGATCTGGGGCGTGCACATCGCGCCGACGCTGTCGAGCACGGAGCGGCCCTCTGGGGTCAGGTATTGGTCGACGCTCACCTCCGGTCGGGTGGCGCGGAGTCCGGCCAATATGCTGACGAACAGGTCCATGAAACCGTCCGCAATTGCGGGCGGGGTGGGAGTGCCGGGTCCGAACAGTGATGCGAGCTTCTCCACGTCGGACTCGGGGTCGATCGCGATGGTGCCGCGGAAGTCCAGGTCCGGGGCATCGGTGACCTGCAGGTGGCCGGTGCCGAGCGCGGCCTGCCCACCTTGCGACGCGCCGATAACCGCCCATGTCCGCGACAGTTCTGGGTGGGCGGACCGGACGGCACGCACGAGGTCGATCGTGGCAGTCGCCTCGGTATCGATCCCCAGGTATGGATGCGTTCCGGTGTCGAAGAGGCCGAGGCCGAGATAGTCGGGCGCGACCACGGCGAATCCCCGCGACGCCAAGTACTGGAGCAGCGCATCTTCATCTCTCGCAATCGTCTGGGCGGGGTGCGCGAGCGGATCGGACTGGCCACCGCAACCCGGTCCTAGCCCGCTGGTGCCGTGGTCGTAGGCGATGATCGGCCAGCCGGACGGCGGCGGGGTACCGGCAGGGATGTACAGCGCTCCGCTAGCTGGCTGTGTCGTCCCGTGCGAGCCGCGCATCCAGTACTCGATCACTGTGCCATCGGCATTGGACATCCCGCGCGTACCTTCGGGTAGCGGGTACTCCGCGATCAGGGTTCCCGGGGTTTCCGCATGTGCCGGAACGGTATGCATCAGCAGTGCGGCGCCGACTGACAACGTGACCACTGCGACGGCTCGCTGACACGTATGGACAACTCGCATCGAACACCTCCCATCCGATCCGACACCGTCAAAACCGTGAACGAGCGCAGGTCAGGCCAATCGGCGTGCGGTGATCAAGAGGTACTCCCACTCCATGCGACCGTTGCCCAGGTCGTGTTGGAAAGCGAGCTCCGCGAGTTCCCGGTCCAACCGCGCGATCCGGTCGGGTTCTGCGGCAATGGCCTCGTACACGGCGACCGTCGGTCCGTAGTAGGCCTTGAAGAAGTCGCGGAACTCGGCGCCGTCGGCGAAACGATCGATGACCGCGTTTTCGCGTCGCAGCTCCAGGTCGGCGACGCGGTCGCCCAAGAGCGACCGGACATGCGTCTCGTCGCCCCACATCGGTGGCGGCAGCGCACCGGGCGGTGGCGGCGGAGCGAACGGTTTCATCGTGGCGAACATCTGCCCGATGAATCCGGTGGGTGTCCAGTTGATCAGCCCGATCGTGCCGCCCGGCTTGGTGACGCGCACCAGTTCGTCCGCGGCCGCCCGGTGGAACGGCGCGAACATGACGCCTACGCATGAGATCACGGCGTCGAACTCGGCATCGGCGTAGGGCAATGCCTCGGCGTCGGCTTCCTGCCACTGCAGGTCGACGCCCCGGGCGGCGGCGATACGCCGGCCCGCGTCGAACAGCTCCGGCGTGAGGTCGCTCGCAACGACGTCCGCGCCGGTCTCTGCGGCCGGGATCGCTGCATTCCCGGATCCGGCCGCAATGTCCAGCACGCGCTGACCGGGGCCGATACGGCAGACCTCGACGAGACGCCGGCCCAGCCCAGGGATGACTTCGGTGGCGACGGCCGGGTAGTCGCCCAGTGCCCACATTGCTCGATGCCGCGTCTTGAGATCAGCGGGGCCGGATTCGGTCATCTGATGCTCCCTCTGTAGTCGGGCCAGCGGACGCTGCCGAACTTGATCGATTTACGACGAGTCGCGAAGTCGGATGTTGCGCAGGACAATTGCGGCCGAACGGTGGGCGTCGTGTGCCCGGAACGCCACCGTGGGCGCGGCTGCTGGAGCGGCCGATCGCGAGCTGACACGACCGCCATTTCGGCCCATGCAGGCCCGGCGCCGCGCTGCCGTGCAGCGGGTTCTGCTCATGCTCTTTCGAGACGGTAACGCAATCGCCAGTAGGGTCAGCACACGGTCCGATCGACCCAACCATTCTGCCGGCGAGCCGGTGAGAGCGCGCCGGTACGGTCGCAGCTTGTCGTAGGTATCGAATGTGTCCATCTCGATACCGGTGATCTCCATGCCGATATCATTCTCCACGAAGCCCTCGAACAGCGGTAGGTTGATGTGCAACGTGTTGCGGCCCGGCTTGTCTGATAAGTGGGAGCGCCCTTTCTCGGGCAATCGAGTCTCGGAGTGAACACCTCCGTTGTTGCGTGTATGGACTCTTGCCTTGAATCGGAATTCGCCTGCGCCCTTGATGAATGGGTCATGGTCGTCGAGTATTTGGAGCCGTTCGAGGACGACGCGGATCCTCTGGCCTTGTTATTTCTCGGTCGAGTCGTTCCAGGGCAGGTCTGAATCGTTTGCCTGTTCCACCAGTTGGCGCGCATCTTCGCGAGGAAATTCGGCTTGTCGTTCTTCTCTTGCTGTTCGACTCCCGTCACCTACTCGCCCTTCCGGTATTCCCGGAATACGACTGCGCCCTACCGCGCGCTCTGCCCCCGCACTGGCGGTAGCTGGTGGATCTATGTCGAAAGGCCGAGACTGGTTACTGTCTGCCCGCGCCATTGCGGCACGCGACCCACGGGTCGCGCCCATCTCGGAACGCCGGATCGGGCGAGGTGCGTGGGTCTGCGCCCATCGACATGAAGGAGGCTGGAAATGAATCACTCAGACATGGACCCGACCTTCTATCGGAGCGCAGCGGAGGCGGCTGCCGCGCCACCGGAGCGGCTCGCATACGTCGTTGCGTTCGACCGAGCGGCACAGAAGCCGGATGCGCTGTCAGTAGTCGATGTGGATCCGGGCTCGGCCACCTACGGCCGGGTGGTGGGCTGGACCGAGGTACCCCACCTGGGCAACGAGCTGCACCATTTCGGCTGGAACGCCTGCAGCAGCGCGCTGAAGCACGAGGGCCACCACATCGAGGGATTGGCTCGGAGGTACCTGATCGTGCCGGGTCTGCGCTCGTCGCACCTGTACGTGTTCGACACCCAGCCCGACCCACGCCAGCCCACCCTGTCCAAGATCGTGGACAGCTCCGAGCTCGCGGCCAAGGCCGGCTACTCTCGTCCACACACGCTGCACTGCGGGCCGGACGGTGTGTTCATGACCTGCCTTGGTGGGGCAGACGGATCGGACGGGCCGGGCGGGATCGCGCTGCTCGATCACAACACGTTCGATGTGCTGCGGCAATGGGAGACCGACCGTGGGCCGCAATACCTCGCGTACGACGCCTGGTGGCATCTCAACCAGAACACGCTGATCAGCAGCGAGTGGGGCACGCCGTCCATGATCGAGGACGGGCTGAATCCGGAGCTGCTGCTGGCCAACAAGTACGGCCACGCGATCCACTTCTGGGACCTCACCGCCGGTCGGCACCAGCAGCGGATCGATCTCGGCGAGCAGTACCAGATGCCACTCGAGCTGCGCCCTTCGCACGATCCGGACGCCACCTGGGGGTTCGTCGGCGTGGTGATCTCGACCGAGGATTTGTCGGCCTCCGTGTGGCGTTGGCACCGCGATGGTGGCGTGTGGGCGGTAGACAAGGTGATCACCATCCCGGCCGAGCCGGCCGATCCCGACCTGCTGCCGCCGGCACTGAAACCGTTCGGCGCGGTGCCGCCGCTGGTCAGCGATATCGACCTGTCGGTCGACGACGCACACCTCTACGTCTCGTGCTGGGGTACCGGAGAGCTCGAGCAATTCGACGTGCGCGATCCGGCTAACCCGAAACAGACCGGGTCGGTACGACTCGGCGGGATCGTGGGCCGCACCGCCCACCCGGCCGCGCCGAACCAGCCGCTCGCCGGCGGCCCCCAGATGGTCGAGATCAGCCGAAACGGCCGGCGGGTCTACCTCACCAACTCTCTCTACAGCACGTGGGACGACCAGTTCTACCCGGAAGGGGTTGGCGCCTGGATGGCCGTGATGCACACCGATCCCGACGGCGGAATGACCATCGACGAGTCGTTCTTTCCGCACGACGAGGACTTTCGAGGTCTGCGGGTGCACCAGGTGCGCCTCCAGGGCGGCGACGCGTCCTCCGACTCCTACTGCTACCGGTAGTCGGGTCGAGCGGGGGCCACTGGACCTCGACCGCGTACGCCCGGTCGGCGAAGTGTCCGTACACGTCCAAGGTCGATTCCAAGTCATCGTCCCGCGCGCCGCGGGTCCACCAGTGGGATCAGTCGGCTGTTGGTCCCTGGATTCTGGCGCCGTGTGCGCCGACTACGGCGGCGACAATGGCCAGTCCGAATCCGGATCCGCTAGTGCAGGAATGTGATTCAGCGTCTCGATAGGAGCGATCGAAGACACGCGGCGCGTTGTCAGGTGCGATGCCAGGTCTCGCGTCGCAGACGTCGAGCACCGCGAATTCCGCGGCATCGAACGACGTGCCCAGGTCCAGGGCCAATAGATAGGCGGCGCTCGATTGTTGTCGTGTGGTCGGTCATATCCAACCTGCAATGCGGTATTCGATTTGTGGGAATTCCCCGAAAAATCCGCCGTACGCCCCGCCCACAGGCAGTCTTCACACCTTCGAAATCTGCAATGACCCGTGTGCTACGTTGGTTGTCAAGGCCCTGATCGGGCCTCCGGACGAGGGTTCAGTACCCGGACAGCGACAAGACTGACCATGGAGGTCAGCTCGTCATGGCTTGGGTAATTCTGATTGCGTCGGGTGTGCTGGAGGCGGTGTGGGCCACCGCGCTAGCCGCGTCTCACGGTTTCCGGCGCGTCGGCGCCACCTTTGTTTTCGCGGTTGCGTTGGTGGGCAGCATGATCGGGCTCGCCATTGCTATGAATACCCTGCCGACTGGTACCGCATATGCGGTCTGGGTGGGTATCGGCGCTGTACTGACAGCGTTCTGGGCGATTATCAGCGGTAAAGAGAAACCGACTGCCGCGCGAACCCTCTTACTACTCTGGCTGATCGGCTGCGTCACAGGCCTGAAGGCGGTGAGCTGACATGCCGTGGATCATTCTGCTCGTCAGTGCGGTGTTCGAGGCCGTATGGGCGACCGCGCTCGGTAGCTCCCATGGTCTTTCCGAACCGGTCCCGACGGTGGTCTTCCTGATCGGGTTGGCGCTCAGCATGATCGGACTCGCGATCGCGCTGCGCAAGCTTCCGCTCAGCGTCGCCTACGCGGTCTGGATCGGCGTCGGCGCCGCACTCACCGTCACCTACGCGATGCTCACCGGCGCGGAATCGGTTTCCGCACTGAAGGTCCTGTTCCTCGGCGGTATCGTCGCCAGCGTGATCGCTCTGAAGTTCGTGAAGTCAGCGCCCGCCCCGGAGCTCGGTGCCGCAAAGGCGAAGGCGGGCAACGTACAGGCGGGCGATCTCACTGGCCATCGATCCGGCCGCAGTCGAATTTATCCACACCGTTGAGCTTCCCGGGCTCCCGGCGGCCGAACCTTCGACCGAGGTTGACCAAATCGGCAGGCAGATTCCGGATCCGAACATCTCGATCGTACGATCGGGATCCGGTCGGCTCGGTCGAAGAGTATGGCGAGAGCCTGCCGGACGGTGCTTTGCGTTGGCGTCATGGATTCGCCGCGGCGTGACGGAGGAACGGCGCGAGTGCCTCGTCGCCCAGGTTCGGGCCGCAGACGGTGACCGCCGCGTCGCTGGACCCGATGACCTCGGCGCAGCGCAGACCCCGGTGGTCGCGTAGCCCTTGGACGCGTCGTAGATCGCGTGATGTCCCGGGCTGGTTCCGGGGTCGAGCTCCTCGCCCCGCACAGCGCCGTAGGCCACCACCGGCTGTGGGCCGCCAATGCCCCAGGGGATCAGCGCAGGAGCATCCTGCTCCGGCGGCGCGTCACTTTGAAGCTGCTCGCGTTTCGCTGAACAGCACCGAATCAGGACGGCTTGTGAGCTGTCAGGTATTGCGTGCTGTCGAAAATTTGCGCCAGCGGCTCCGGGACCGTTGCCATGGGACGGTCGTAGCGTGCGGCCAGTTCCTGCAGGTGCAGGCTCGAGGTGGTCCAGCCGTAGACGGTGAGCAATTCAGCCGGATCGCTGCGTTCGTCGGTGTAGAACAGTGACGCGAGGTCGACCTTGTCGAACGGGATGCCTTTCAAGCCTTTCAAGTATTCCGACTCCTGCTCGGCGATGCGGCCCATATCGACGTTATTGCCGACGGTCTCCGCCGCCACTGTGCTACCGGGTGCCGAAAGCCGACCGATCCGCGCGAACAAGGCATCCTGTGCGGCGCCGGGCAGGTAGGGCAGCAACCCTTCTGCCGACCATGCGGTGGGCGAGGCCGGATCGAAGCCTGCCTCGACGAGCGCCGCGGGCCAGTCGTCGCGCAGATCAACGGCGACCTCGCGCCGGTCCGACCTCGGCGCGGTGCCGGATTCGGTGAGCACCTGACGTTTGAACTCCAGCACTTTGGGCTGGTCGATCTCGAACACAACCTCGCCTACCGGCCAATCCAGCCGGTAGGCCCTGGCATCGAGCCCGGCGGCCAGGATCACTGCCTGGGTCACCCCGGCCGCCGCCGCGGACAGGAAGAAATCGTCGAAAAACCTACTTCGGTATCCGATGAACCCGGAGGTGAACGGGGTCTGCGCCCACAACGTCGGATCGGTGATCAGTTCGTTCATGTCCGAATCGCCGGATGCCACCACGAACAGGGCGGCGTACTCGTCATGGACGAGGGCATCCGGCTGTTTCGTCTCGATCGCGCGCGCGGCCGCGACGCCGAGCGCGGTCATGCCGACGCTGCTCACAATGTCCCAGGTATCGCCTTCGGTACGCATCATGCTGTCCTCGAAGTGTCCTGAATGCCATGGCTGACAAGTCGGAATCCGGGTTTGCGTTCGAGCGAGGAAGGGGAGCCCTCTTGTCCGGGTGGCAAATATGCTGCTGTGGATGGGTAGAGCGTTACGAACTCGATCCTACGACCAGTGGACTTCAGACATGAATGCCTTGTGGCTCTGTTGCGACAGTCGCCGAGATCCGCCGCCTCCTCACCCAGCTCGTACCCTCACTCACGCCCTCGCCGCCGCACACTGCAGACGCCTCCTCACACCCGCGTCAGACAAGCCAGGTATCTACGAAAATCCAGGCAGCACAATGAAATACAACTTGCGCTAGCACGCGCCACTGTGCCGATGTCGGAAACCACGTAGACGTGGCGCACGTGGATTTTCGCTGCTCTGAAGAGTTCCCTGGTGGCGCTAATCGCGCCAGACGGTGGGCGCTGTGCTCGGAAGGCCGCCATCCCTTCGCGGGCGCCGGGAAATTGAGCGGCGGCGGGGGCGGGGATCAGTCGGGAAACCTCGACCCGTGCGGTGTCGTCGCCTGCGCGGCTTTCGCCCGTGCGCGGGGTTTCCGCAGTGATGGTCAGGACCGCGCGGCCGAGTATGTGTGAAGCCATGGTGAAGCCGAGGAAGCCCGGGGTGGCGGCGGCCGGGACGCCGATGGACTCGACGGGCGTGCACCGCGACGAAGTAGCGATGGCGGCCGCGCCCGCCGGGCGGGGCCGCGCCGATGAATCGGGCTGCGCGGGCGTCGTTGGGCAGTTGGAAGGCGCCCTTGGGCAGGCCCGAGTCGGTGTCATCTCCGGCGCCCTCGGGCAGCTCGGACACGGTGGCGGGAATGTCGGCAACCGCCCAGTGCTAGAACCCGGACCCGGTGGGGGCATCGGGGTCGTAAACGGTAACGGCGTAGCTATTGGTGCCGGCCGGGGCTCGCTCCAGGACAGCTGCGGGTAGACATCCTTCTCGCCGGGGACGCCGGAGGAGCGCCGTCGGTGACTGTGAGAGGCCACAGGCGACGCCGTTCCCGTCGATCGAGGTGCGTTGCGCGCCTCTACGACCGGACCCGGCGCAACGGCCTCGGCTCGAAGAGATCTGAAACAAACTCGAAGACCGCATCATCGAGGCCAACGCCCACACGTTTACTAGCGGACACTGCTGGCTATCAACAAACTGTAGTAGTCGATCCCTCCGAATGCCCGCTCTAGCGATTTCTCATAGGCCTGGGCTTGTCGTACAGGGTGATCTTGCCCGAGGGTGAGCACGATGGCGCCCGGTCGGTCGCTCACGTGGTCGGCGGTATGGCTCCTGCTACGGCGGTCGTCACCCGGATCAGCTCGTCGCACAGCTCGGTTTGGGATCGATCCTCGGTCAACGAGGACTCGAAGGTGAGTGTTTGGCCGTGCATGGTGCCCCGCGAACAGCCGACCACCCCCGATCACCAGGAGTAGGGCAAGCAATGCGGACACCGAGCGACCATGACGAATACCCATGAGCGAAGCCCTCCCCGACGGCCACCCCTGTGCGACACGATGTTCGAGTGTGTCCGGAGGGCCAGAGCCTGTCAAACCGGTCGCGGTTCCCCCTGGAGGCGGACAGTCTCCGAACCAGTCCGTTTGAGGATTTCGCCGAAGCGGAGATATTGCGGGGCAGAGGCTTTCGCCGTGCGAGCCGCGGACGGTCGGCTGAAGCCCGCCGACTGGGCGGACCTGCTGCCGACCGGCACGGACGACAGGTCCGCCGAATACGGTGTGCGATACACGGATCCGGCCGGGATCGCGTGGCACCTGCCCGGCCTGGCTGCTGCGGCAGTGGCGCGGCTGTGCATCACAACCGCTTGGTGCCCGCGCGACGACGATCGACCCGCCGCCTGGTTCGCGGTCGACATCCCCCCTCGACACCGCATTACCTCCACCTCATTGCCGAGCCGGCCTGACGGCGGCCGTCGTGAGCTTGGTTCCCGGCCCGTGTTTGGCGAGTTCCGGCGGTGCGCTCTATGATCGAAGCGATGATGATTACTTCTGATCGCAGATTGGGGGTCCCGTCCGTCCAAGGTGAGTGCTGATGCTCACTGTGAAGACGAATGCGGACGATTCCCGCCTTTCCTTCTGGCCGCGCGTGCGTGAGTTCGCCGTGCCGCCCTCCATGATCGAAACCGCTACCGCTCGGCGTCGCGCCGGGGATTGGGCAGGTTCCTGTGCCGCAGCGCGTTTCGATGTCGATATCGATTTATGTTCCGTGGCAAGGACTTACGGCGAGGAGCTGGCGGCCGATGTCCGATCCGATCTCCGGAATTTAGCCCCGGATCTGCTGCGCTGGCACCTGCCGAGGGTTGCTCCCGATGGTTTGCTCCGGCCGGGGCTGACGATCACGCTTGCTCGTTACCCCTGGGGCGCAGCTGGTTTCCTACATTTGGTGGTTCGCACCGCGCCGACTTGGGCGGATGCCGGGCAGCGGGTCGGCCTCGCGCTGTGGGATGAGTCCGGGACCGCGGTCGGCTTGCATCCGCGTCCCCGGCCGGACCGCCGTTTCCGGATGGACCTGCACCGCCACCTCTGGGATGCGCGCAGGGCCGATGAGCTGCGACTGCGGTGTGGAGCCCAACCGGGCGCCGACCGCTCGGCACTGGACCCGGCTCTGCTGGAGACTGCGCCGCGGGATCGTGGCTACGCCGTTGATCGCTGGGGTACCGAGGCGCGAATCCTGCTCGATTCTGAAGGGCGGCAGGAGAATACGTTCCTGGTGCGGTTGGGTTCCCGGCAACGGGTGATTGCCGAACTGGGGCCTGCTGGCTTGCGGATCGTGGCGGCATATCCGGCCGGAGCCGTCTCGGCGCTTCCGGTGCTGCCCGACGCTGCGACCTGGCAATCACCCGACCTGGAACTGCTTCGCACCGGCGTGATCTCGCTCGAACGACTGCATCCGTTGGTTGCCGCGGCGCTGGTGCCGGACTATTCGCCGAGCGAGTCCGCCTGGGGGCCACCCCAGGCGGAGCGAATACACCTGGTGGAATGCGGCGGCAAGCAACACCGAATCGGCTTGGTCGGCGGTGCGTTGTCCGCGCTGGACCACGACCCGGCCGAGATCCGGCGCGAGGAACTCCTGGCCGCCTTGACCGGCACCCCGCTGCCCTGCCTGCAGGCCATCGATCAGGCACATCGCCGGCCGGACTGCCTCACAGGCGTTCGCGAACGTCTCGCACACGGTGACACCGCCGGCGCACTCGCCGTCGTCGAAGGCCTGCTCGGTCCCGAAGCGATCCTGCGTGACGGCGCTCTCCGGGACGAACTGGCAGCCACCGCGCAACAGCGAATCACCTATGGGCTCTACCGATCCGGCCTGTCCGAACCACAACTCGCCCCCAACTACCCAGGCGTTCGCCGTCCACGAGATCGCCGCGCGCACCCGCGCAACGCGACGAGATACTGACCCTGCCGGAGCAGTGCCTCCGGCGCGACTCGACTGCTTCGGCGATCTTGCGACCGCTGCGCGCGACCGCCTGACGACCCGCGTCCGCGCGACGACTTCCCAGCGTCGCATCCGTTAATCCTCCTACAACACAAGGTGATTCATATGTCTGCTTCAGTCACTGGCTCCACAGCTCACACCCCTGCGGATGACGCTTCCCAGCTCGATATCGCCGCTGATCTACTGACCCTGCTCGGCGAGACCACCACCGAACCGTGGCCCAACACCCAACTGGAGGCGCTCACCCTGGCAGTAGCCGCTGACCTGCCGGTGCTGCTGTGGGGTGAGCCGGGAATCGGTAAGACCGCGGCCCTGACGCAACTCGCCCAAACCCTGGATCTTCCGCTGACCACGGTAATCGCGAGCGTGCATGAGCCGTCGGACTTTTCGGGTCTGCCCATTGTCGGCGACGACCCGGCGGAGCACGGTGTTCCGATGGCTCCACCGGACTGGGCGGTGCGATTGGTCCAGGCGGGCCGGGGGCTGCTGTTCCTCGACGAGCTGTCCACCGCGCCACCCGCCGTGCAGGCTGCCCTGCTGCGGCTCGTGCTGGAGCGGCGGATCGGTTCACTGAAGCTGCCGCCCGGCGTCCGGATCGTGGCGGCAGCCAACCCGCGCTCGTCGGCGGCCGATGGCTGGGAGCTGAGCCCGCCGCTGGCTAATCGGTTCGTGCACCTGCAATGGGTACACGATCACGATGTGGTCGTGCGCGGTCTCGGCGGCACCTGGCCGCGCGCGACACTGCCGCAGCTCGACCCGGAAAAGCTCACGGAGGCAGTAGCGTTCGCGCGTCGCGCGGTATGCGTGCTGCTCGCGGCGCGCCCGAAGCTCGTGCATCAGCTGCCGAGAAGCGAAGCGCGCCGGGGCGGCGCCTGGGCTTCGCCTCGCACTTGGGAGATGGCGCTACGGCTGATCGCATTCGCCACCGCCGCGGGGTCGTCCACGGATGTGCTGTCACTGTTGGTCCGGGGCGCGGTCGGGGATGGCCCGGGTTTCGAGCTGCTGACCAGCCTGGACCGGATGGACCTCCCGGACCCCGAGACGCTACTGGCCGATCCGGCGGGCGCTGAGCTGCCCGAGCGCGGGGATCTGCGACAGGCCGCGCTCGACGGTGTGGTCGCGGCGGTGCGTAAGCGCCCGGAGCGATCCCGCTGGGATGCGGCGTGGGTGCTGCTGGTGAAGGCGATCGAAACCGGGGCGCCGGATCTGGTGGTCGTCCCCGCGACCACGCTCGCCGCACTGCGCCAGGGAAAATGGGAGGTGCCGGCGTCGATCGAGAAGCTCGCGGGCGTGGTGTCGGTGTCGCAGCGCGCGGATCGCGCCGCCGACCTCGTGCGGGCGGGCCGATGACTGTGCCGGCAGCGGTTCAGAAACTGGATCTCGAAAAGCTTTTCGCCGCCCGGCTGTACGCCGTTCGAGTCCGGCCATACCTGGCGACCGCCCTTTTCGCTCTGCACATCGTCGAATCGCGCCGCGTCCCGACGATGAGTGTGGACCGGTACTGGCGCTGCTACGTTTCGCCCGCGTTCGTGGACAGCATGCCCGTCGAGGAATTGGCCGGGGTCTTGGTGCACGAGGTCTCGCACCTGCTGCGCGACCATCACGGCCGTGGTGAGCGCTTCGCCCGCGAGCACGAGCTGAGCGGCCCTGGGGAACGGCTGCGCATGAATATCGCCGCAGATTTCGAGATCAACGACGACATCTTCGGCGACGGACTGGTCCGCCCGGAGGGCGCGATCCTGCCCGCCGACATCGACTTGCCCGCAGGCAAACTCATGGAGGAGTACCTGCGGGAGTTCCGGTTCGGAACGTACACGCCGGGCATGGCGTGGCTCGATTGCGGCAGCGGCGCCGACGGCCTGGAACGCGAATGGGAGCTGGGGCCGCTCGGCGCGGACGGCCTCAGCGAACAGGAACGCGACGGCGTGCGCTTCCGGGTGGCGCAGGGCATCATCGGCCGCCCGGGCAACGTGCCCGAAGGATGGCGGCGCTGGGCGCAGGAAGCATTCCATCCACCGCAGCCGTGGCGTGACCTGCTCGGCGCGGCACTTCGCGCGGCCGTCTCCGCGCCCGGGGTCGGCGAGGACTACACCTATGGCCGCCCCGCGCGACGCTCGGCCGGTGTGCCCGGCGTCATCCTGCCTAGCCTGCGGCGCACGCCACCCCGCGTCAGCGTGATCATCGATACCTCCGGTTCGGTCAGCGACGCCGAACTCGGCAGCGCCCTGCTCGAAGTGACTGCCATCAGCCGCGCGGCGGGCGGCCGCCGCGACCTGCTCACCGTGTTGTCCTGCGACGCGGCCGCTCGGATCGCGCACCCGCTGTGCGCGGCCGAGGGCATACCGCTGGTGGGCGGTGGCGGAACCGACCTACGCACAGGCTTCGCCAAAGCCCTTCGCGCCCAACCCCGCCCGGACGTCGTCGTGGTCCTCACGGACGGTCAGACGCCCTGGCCCGAGACCAGGCCGTGGTGCCGCACGGTCGTGGGCTTGTTCCGCCGGGCCCCTTCGTGGAGCGAACGCGATTCTGATTACGTTCCGGACAGACCACCGGCGTGGGCGCGAGTCGTCGAAATCTGCTAGCTGTTGCAGATCATGACGCTGTTGAAGAGCAGGATAGGCGGGCGCACCAAGACTTTTCCTGTTGCGGTTGCTCGGAGTGGAGACGTCGGTGAGCCGGGGCGGCCGATGGGCGCCCGGCCCGCCTGCCATTGTGTTCGATTACCTCCACTGGGTGACCCATCAGGGGGATGGTGTCATCAAGCCGAACATGGCGCCGATGGTCCAGCCGATCGCGCAGCCGATGATGGCTCCGACCAGGAAGAACCAGATCCCGATCATAACGCCGATCGCGCAGCCGAGGGCTGCACCCATCATGACCGACATCGGTCCCATGGCCTGCTGCACGCCGGGCATATCCTGGTACGCGACAGCCTCTTGTGTCGGCCCGCCGACCGGTGTCAGGGTCAACTGTGTGCCAGAGCTGTCCAGCTGCGGTGTGACCGCGAGATTCTGTCCGGCCTCCGTGCGCAGTGTCGTCGGGATGGCGCCGACTACCGCACCGTCGTTCGCGAGGACTGTGACCGAGTCGGGCGTGACGACGAACCTGCCGGAGGCGAGGGTCACCAGGGCGCTCGAGTGATCGCCCGCGAGACTCGCCGTGTAGGCGACCGGGCCATCCACGCCGGTGACGTCGACATTCGCCAGCGTCGCCTCTCCATGTGCTGTCGCGGTGGCTATGCTCGCCGCCCCGATGGCCATGAATGCGGTTGCTGTCAGTTTTTTGAAGAACATTTGCCCTCCTACCTCTGCCGATTCTCTTCACATTCCCCGACGAACGGTCCCGGATGGGTATAATCATCTGCCGTTGAATTGATCGATGTCGATGGGGTATTCGGATACCGAATTTTCGAAGTGTAGTCGGTTTTCATCCCCGGGTATATGTATTTGAATCGAAATTCCCGTTGGTATATCGGCCCCGAGGACGCGGCCGGAATTTATCGTACGGCGACTCCGGTGGAGGCGCGACAGCGCGATTAACTAGATAAGGCTTGTGCATGGCCGTCACCGACCCCGCTGTGTGCCGAGCTCGCCGCCACCGACGACACCACTTCCCCTCGCCTGCCCATTCGACGGCAACAGCTCACGATCTAAGACCGTGTCTCATGTCGCTCCTCGCCGAACTCGGCAGTCCATGACGAGCCCGCCGACGGTGCCGGCGCAGGATCACGCTGCCGTGAGGCGGGAAAAGGGCTTCGGCGCTGCCGCGGTTGATCGCGTCGAGTTGGCCGGGGCGAAGCTCTCGTAGTTGTCGAGCACGGAGGCTCACACGTCGTCGCTGCCGATAGGGGTGGGAAGTACCCATTCGGGGCTATCCGCGCCGCTCCGTCGGCAGAAGGACACACGACAAGCAGTCCAGCGTCTGTGGCGGCTATGTGCAGGCGAATGCCGGGGGCCTGCTCGAAGCCGCGCAACCCGACAACACTGGAAGCAGCACGTAAGTCGCTGGCCGCATTCGACCAAAACTCGCCCGGCATCGGGCTGCGCTCGAAGCGACAGCCGACCCAGGGCTGGTCGCGGGTTGGACGCGCGAGGTTCAGAAGGAACGAGAAATCGTTGCTGCCCAGAAGGCTGCACTCGAATCCACCACTCATCAGCGCCTGAGCGCGGAAGGAATCAAACAACTGGTCGATTCTCTCGGCGGGCCGATCGAGATACTTCAGAAGGCCGATTCGGACGACAAGCTCGAACTCTATCAACAGCTGGGCTTGAAGTTGACCTATGACTATGCCCACGGGCAGTGTTGGCTGCGGCCAACACTGCCCGTGGGCATAGTCGTGGTGTCCGGAGGGAGTTGGACACCCGAATTGTGGCAAATATGCACACTTTTCGTGTACATGCCGTCACCATGCACGTTTTCGGTGTCCAGGGCGGTCGTCAGATTCCTTCGCCGTGGCGCAAATGCGCAGCTACGAGCTGCGATGAAATGCTCTGCGCTGCAACGCAGTTCGACCGAGTGGGCAATCGCTGATGCATAGGTACGAACGCGGAAGGAACTGAGGGGCATGATCCGGAGCGCATATGCGCGATCGAATGCCGATGCTGTGTTGCTCCTACAGCCAGTTGGAGTCGGATCATGCTGCCCTGACACAGTTTCAGCATCGCTATACGCCGATACTCCTGTCAATGGTTCAAGGTCATCCAGTTGGAATGACATTGACAGGTTTGCAAATGTTCGGCGATTCGATAAGACGACTCCGAGGCAGTCCCTACCTGAACTGACGAAGGGTCTTCCGACAATCCGCGTGCCTGCGCACTGCTTTGCTACGCGCTCTTCTTGATCCGGTGCCTTCAGCGCGATGTGGACCGACTTGCTCAGCGAAGAGGTGGTACCCGGTCCGGGTAAGGGAGCTGGCATGCACGTTCGCATCCCCCTCGCCTTCACACCCGGCTATTTGTCGATGGTGGAGCGCGGCCGCCGACCGGTGACCGACGCCGTGATCTCCGCCTACCGCACGATGCTCACCGATCCGACCCTCGGACTATCCGATGTCGACGTCGACCGGCTCGCCGCCTCGACCTCACACCCCGACGGCGCGGGTACTTCCAGCTTGATCGATGTGTCGGTGATCCTGGAGCGCACCCGCCACCTCGAGGACACCGTCGGTGCGACGCTGGTGGTGCCGGTGATCCGTGGAATCGACGGCGTCGCCCGCGCTTTGGCGTCCAAACGCGCAGGCGGCGCGGCCGCCGCCGCCATCGCCCGAGGTCACTCGCTATCGCGGATGGCTCGAACACGCGACAGCCCACCCGGTCCTGGCGGACAAGGTTCTCGCCGACGCTGCGGTTCTCGCCGACACCGCTGGTGAGGTCTCGCAGTTGGCACATGCCTACTCGTTCCGGGCGTATGTGGCCAGGCACGCGGGCGATCTGGGCAAAGCAATGCGGCTCACCGACGCAGCCATCCGCGTGCCTGGCGTGCACCCGATCCTGCCCGTCTACGACCGCTATCAGCGTGCCGAACTGTTTGCCGCACAAGGTGACCGGACCGCGACAGCGCGGGCCATGCGCTGCGCGGACCGTGCCGCGGCCGACACCGACGGTGTCGAGCTGCCCGCCTACGGATAACTGGTACACCGCAGGGTTCTGGGCTGTGCAGCGTGCCGTCGCGCTGGCCTTGCTCGGGCACGGCCGCGACGCCGTCACCGAGGCGCAGCAGGGAGTAGCAGCGATGCCTGCCGAGCATCGGGGTGCGGGCTGGCTCGCCGACATGCTCACCAGGATCGACCCCGAGATGACTGCCTCGACATGAACGATCGCGAGGATCGTGGAGACCTGGTCCGCCGGATACCGGGGGCGAGGAACAAAAGTGCCCAATCCGGCGCTAGCGAGTTACCGCTGCCGACCCGCACCTCTGACCTAACGAAGCCTGCGCCGTCGCGAGGGCTCAGATTTCTTGGGGAGCCATGCCGCAACCGCGTTGGGTGGCAGGCGTAGTTCGACCCAGTTGTTGCGGTCGCTGCCGTCGTCATCGTCCGGGATGGCGTCGGCGCGGAGCCAGCCGGTGTCGCTGATTAGTGCGATATCCGCGACCGGGATCCCCTCGACCACATCGAGGGTGATACCGCGAAGCATTGGCGGCAGCGCTCCGAGGGCCTGCCGCGTGAGGTACAGGCGTCCAACCGATTCCGTCGTCATACTGCCCGACAGTAGGCGGCAGCTCCGACATCTCGGGCCAGTGCTCAGGTGAACTCGAACTACCGTGTTCCACAAATCTTTCGACGCTAGCGCCGGATCTGGAGCGGATGCACCGCTACCCCTGGCCGCAGCCTGATCGCCGATAACTGTCGGTGCCCTCCGTCACACTCCGGGATGGGGACATCAGCGAAGCAGTCAGTGGAAATCGGCTACGCGACAGCGAAACGCATGTCGGCTGAGAGGAAGATCCAGCCGTCGCGCAGTACCGCCGATCGTGGCGTCGATCCCGACGTGAGAACGACTGCTCCGGCATCGATGCACACTGCGAGGGTTCGCAGATCCGACCAGCCCAGCTCGTCGGTGATTCGTTTCAGACACAAGCGGCCGTAGTGGGTCATGGTCGACACGGCGTAGTGTTCGCGCTCGCCGCGAATGGGTGACAGCGCAGCCAGATCCGGCAACGGGAGCGCCGGGATCATTGAGGAGTCCATCGCGGCGATTGCAGTCACCGGCCGCGTAATCGGCGTCATACGACCTCCACCGTGCCAACGCCACGAAGGTGCATCTCATGCTCCGATCTCTTCGTTGGGAACGGACGTGCATTCACTGCAAGGTTGCCGAGGAGTCGTCATCACGCGGTGGCATGCTGCGGAAGCAAGTGAGTTGATGCGCTTCGCTTGATGGGCCACACCGTCGCGGACCGAGAGCATAGGACGTTTATGCATGGGACGGTAGTGCATAGGACGATTGCACTCTGGATCAATACGCGTGGGACGTATGCGCTTGGGTCGATATGTCCAGCCCAGGCAAGCCCGCGCTCAATCCGACCGCTGCGGCGTTCGGAGCACGAGTCCGCGCCCGGCGCACCGAACTCGGCTGGAGCCAAGAGGCGGCCGCGCATGCCTGCGGAGTCCATTGGACCTACCTCGGCCAAGTCGAACGCGGGCAGCGCAGCCCGCGGGTGGAGAACATCATGAAGTTTGCTGTCGGCCTGCAGACCACGCCGGGGCGGCTGATGGACGATCTTCCTGTCCCGGAGGGCTTGGCGTAGCGGGAGTGGTGGCGCGACCTACACCCACGTCACCGATCAGCACGCCATCTACGGCACGAAGATCATAGTCGCCACCAAACGCGAAGCGCACTACGTGCTCGACGAGATCCTCGGCAGCGCAACAGATCTGCCGATCACCGAGCACGCCACGGATACTCATGGCATCACCCTGGTCAACTTCGGCCTGTTCGATCTCGGGGTCGCCGTAGTATCGGCCGATTTTCGGGCGGATGTAGCGGCGCAGGTTCTCGGCCTTGCGGTGCCGCGACTTGGCCATCAGTTCGAGCAGGCTCGCGCCGGATTCGCCGAGGTGCGTCAGCCCGGAGTGCCGGAGTTCGTCGAGTTCCCAGCCGGTGCCAGACCTCCTGGCGGCGGTGGCGGCGTCGAGCAGGTCGTAGGACAGCCGCGCGAGCCCGGTGTCGGGGCAGGCGTCGCGGTCGGCGAGATATTTTCCCGGCTCGGGACGGCGGTGGGTCACGAACACCGGCCCGTGGGCGCGGCCGCGGATCAGCCTGGGCAGGAGCCGGGCGGTGCCGGCATCCCAGTACACGGTTTCCAGGACGTTAACTGCCCGTCCTCAAGATTCCCGACAGAGTCCTTCAGTGAAGATCCGACTGGACCTCGGTCAGTCGATGCCTTCGACGATGCGGAAGTCGCGCTCGACGCCGTCGGAGAGGGCGACCAGCGCCTCCTGGTAGGCCGCACTCTCGTGCGCCGCGACGGCCTGTTCGAAGCTGTCGAACTCGATCAGGATGGTGCGCTCGGCGATTCCGGCGTCATGCGCCACGACCCGACTGTCAAGGGCGAGGATCCGACCGCCCCCGGCCTTGACGGCCGGAGCGGCCAGCTTGTCGTAAGCAGCCAGCTTCTCAGGGTCTGAAATGGTGCGGTAGGCGCTGACCCAGTAGCCCTTGGGCATGGAACCTCCAGTGTTGGGATGAGTGCATCTGACTTACGGGTTGGTCTCGGACGAGCGTCGGCGGGCGAGAGCGAGGCTTGTCAGCGTCGTGATCGCCATGGCGCCGATGCCGACCAGCGCCGCGGTGGTGTAGGCGCTGTCGTCGGGGAAGAGGTGGCCGGGGCCGGTGCCCGCGGCGAGGATCAGGCCGCCGATGGCGCTGCCCAGGGAGTACCCGACGCTGCGGACGACGTAGTTGAAGCTCATGGCGCTCGACGTCTCGCTCTTGGGGGTGACGGCCAGGATGACGCCGGGCATCGCGGCCGAGAAGCCGCCGACGCCGAAGCCGAGCACGCCCATCGCCGCGAACAGTTCGGCCAGATCCGACCGGGCCGCCGCGAACAGGGCGAACCCGCCGCCGACCACGACGGCGCTGCCGGCCAGGAGCAGGGGGTCGGCGATCCGCGTCCGGACCCGCGGCGTGAGCTTGCCGGCGACGAACCCCAGCACCGAGAACGGGATGAGGACCAGCCCGGCGACGAAGGTCGTCAGCCCGAAGCCGTAGCCGGCGCCGTGCGGCGTCTGCGCGTACCGGGTGATGAGCGTGAGCAGGAGGTACATGCCGATTCCGCCGACGAACATGGCGAGGTTCGCCCCGGCGACCGCCGGGTGCCACACCGCCCGCACATCGACCAGGGGCGTCGTGCTGCGCAGCTCGATGACGGCCCAGACGCACAGCAGCACCACCGCGACGACGGCGAGACCCGCCGCCACGGCGAGGTGCCGGCTCCACAGATTCCGTTCGCCGGCGAGGAACAGCACCAGGAGCAGCGCAGCGGCCAGGACGACCGCGCCTGCCACGTCCACGTGGGCGGAGCGGCCTTCGGGGGCTTCGGGCATGGAGCGCCACGCGGTCAGGAGGGCGGCGGCGGTGACGACCAGGCCGAGGCCGTAGGCGGCCCGTACCCCGCCGAGCTCGGCGAGCAGTGCGGCCAGCGGGTAGCCGACGCCGGCCCCGATGATCGAGACCACCGAGATCAGGGCGATCACGGCCGCGCTGCGCTCCTCGGGGAGGTGGTCCCGGGCCACGCCCATCATCAGCGCCGTCAGCCCGAGCCCGACGCCCTGGGCCGCCCTGCCGGCCAGCAGCCACGCGAACGGCAGCGGCAGCACGGTGAGCGCGCTGCCGGCGACGACGACCGCCAGCGTGGCGAGGATCGTGGCTCGCCGATGCGGGCCGGCTCCGAGCCGGCCCAGGACCGGCGTGGCGACGGCGCCGCTGAGCAGCGCGACGGTCAGCGTCCACTGCGCGCTGCCGAGCGAGACGTGGAACGAGGTCGCCACGCTGGTGATGAGCGGCGCCCCGAGGCTGCCGACCGCCGCCACGACCAGAGCGATGAACATCAGGGCGGGGACCAGCAGCCGCGCCTCGGAACGCGCCACCGGGAACGCCTTCACCGCGACACCGCCGACCGGCTGCCCGGTCACTGCTTCGGCCAATCGCGGTCCTGGCTTTCGAGCTCTGCCAGATGCTTCAGCGCCGGAAGGGCCGCCACCAGCGCCTCGACCTCGTCGCCGGTGAGCTCGCCGATCAACCGCTCGAACGCGTGGACGCCCGCCTGGCGCCGCGTCCGGACATAGGAGGCGCCGGCCTCGGTCAGGCACACCAGCGTGACCCGCTTGTCGGACGCGTCGCCCCGCCGCTCGACCAGGCCGGACTCCTCCATCACCCGGACCAGGGCGGTCATCGCGGGCTGGGTGACGCCCTCGACCGCGGCCAGATCGGTGATGCGCCGCGGGCCGGTCCGGTCCAGGGTGGCCAGGGTGGCGGCGGACGTCAGGCTCATGTCCCGGGGCAGGCGTCTCGCGGCCGTGGTGGCCAGGCCGTAGAGGGCTGCCCCGATGGCGGCGGACGCGCCAGGAGCGGTGTCTTGACGACTCATGCTCAAAGCATAGCATTTTTATATTCATAATCTATGGAAATGGGCGACTGGCGCGGGCGGCCTCGATCCGCACCCGCGGCGGCGGCCGGCCATCGCGCTCGGTGCGCAGCCGGAACCTGCCGCGCCCGTCGACCACGGCCTCGGGGAGCAATGGAACAGTGGTTGGCGTTAAGCATTGACCGACGTCATGGACGCCGTTGACGGCGGGCGTTCCCGCCGGTTACCCGTGCTTGTCCGGTTCGGTGTCGGCGAAGGCACGGTATCCGCCGAGATCTCGGGCTGGGCGAGGACGTCGCCGCGGTGTACGACTCGGACCGGACCTGGGGCCATCATCGGATGCTGATCCGCCAGCGCGGCGAGGTCGTGTCGGACATTCAGCAAGACCGCCGTCGTCGTCATCACCGCGAACTCCGCCGGGCGCAAGGTCTTCGGCCTCGCCACCGCAGACGTCCGTCTCGCGTGACCTGCTGCGCGTCAGTCCGGCAGCCAGTGCAGCTCGTGTGCCAGGGTTTTGGCGACGGCACGGATGCGGCGGTGTAGTGGCGACTGCTCGCGTGGGAGGACCAGGTGGATCGTCAGGCTGGGCGCGCCCCGCAGCGGTCGCCAGGTGAGACCGGCCGGTGCTGCCGTGACCGCGGCTTCTCCGGCCGGAGCGAGGGTGAGCCCGTCGCGCAGGTCGCGCTGAGACATGTCGAAAGAGACTGCGGGCGTGTGGAATCGGGGGTTCGGTCGGGTGTCGCGGAACAGTGCGGACAGCTGATCGTGGATCACGGGGTTGGCCGTACGGTCGGGGAGTCGCAGCGGATACGCGGCCGCATCGGCGATCTCGATCTCCGGGTGTTCGGCCAGCGGATGATGCTGCGCCAATTGGACCCCGACGCGCACACGCCGCAGCAGGAACCGGCGCACGCCACGACCCGGCTGTTCACCGCGGGTGATCCCGGCATCGATGCGGCCGTCGGCGACCGCGGGGGAGATCTCCGGTGTCGCCATCGGGACCGCGCCGACCTCGAGTCCCGGGCTGCTGCGAATGATCCTGTCCACCAGGGCCGGTGCCGTCTCTGCCCCCGTGCTGAGGCTGTATCCGATGCGCAGCGTGCCCAGTTCACCGGCCCCCGCATTCCGGGCGGTGTCCCATGCCCGGTCCAGCGCCGCCAGCGCGGGCGGCGCGGACTCCGCCAAAGCCGCACCGGCCGTGGTCAATACGACGCTACGCGTGTCACGAACCAGCAGGCTCGTACCGAGTTCCGCCTCCAATCGGCGCATCCGGGCACTGAGTGCGGGCTGCGCGATACCGATCCGTGCGGCCGCGCGGGTGAAGTTCAACTCCTGCGCCAGCACCAGAAAGTACCGCAGGCTCACCGTATCCGGCGCCACATGCCCTCCCCTGTCGATTGATAACGATCCGTTCTGAGTCTATCCCGTCCCGGTCTTTCCCTCGACCACGCATCAAGCCCTAACCTGCGCATATGACGATTCAACCGACCGCAGTACCCGTCGCCGGAATCGATCGATCTGAGTGTCAATTCGAAGTCGGACGTGTCCGGCCGAACACAGGAGGTTTCCATGGCTAAGGGCTACTGGGTCAGTGTCTACCCCGCCATTTCCGACCCTGAGAGGCTGACTGCCTACAACAAGCTGGCCCGTCCGGCTGTCCAGGCTGGGGGCGGGCGCGTCCTGTCCCGTGGCGGTCGAGTCGTCGCCCACGAGGCTGGAATCACGCAACGCGTCGTTCTGATCGAGTTCGACAGCTTTGAACAGGCCGTCGCGGCATACGAGAGCGAGGCATACCAGAAGGCGCTGGTGGCCCTCCCCGACGGCGTCGAGCGCGACTTCCGCATCATCGAAGGCATCGACTGACCGGCGGGCCCAGCCATCGCTGAGCATCCGTCACCTGATACGCACACGGTGCTGAACGACGACTCACGAGACGAGTTCGAAGCCATGCCCCGCGTCCCAGTTCGTCGTCGACGTCCTCGACGGCCCGACCCCTGTCGGGCGGATCGAAGAAGCGACGCGACGTCCAGGCCAGCTGGACTGTCTCGCTGACCTCGTCGACGAAACTCACCCTCGCCCGAAGCGAACCGCGAACCGCTTCTCACACGACAGATCGGTCCAGCGAACACAAGGCTTCGATGACCAGGGGCGCATCCTGCATCCATCTGCCGTGTGCCCCGTCGGGGCTACCCGGCACGAATCCTGGACCACCGCAACTGGGTAGCACGACTATCGGCTCCCCTTCCGATCAGGCCATCAGGCTTCTCGAGGATGATCGACACCCAGTCCCTGACCTCGTCCTGACCTCCTCGGCCAGTTGACAATCCGCGAGCATCAAGCGAACGTTTGACCGTTGATTTCTAACGAGAGGTGATCCTTGATACGTACGTTACGGACCATCGGTGCGGGCTTGGCCAGCGCGGCGATCGCAGTCGCCACCCTCGGCCCGGCTGCGTCGGCCGACCAGCCGGCGGCGGACGGCCCCGGAGCACTGGTGTTCGCGGACGAGTTCGACGGTACTGTGATCGACCAGTCGAAATGGGCCATCCACTCGAACGCGGAGCCCGACCAGTGCCTCGCGAACAAAGGCAATCAGCAGCTCGAGTGGCACACCTGGGACGCGCTGTCGGTCGGCAACGGCGTACTGACGGTCACTGCGCGCAAGGACAACCCGCAACCGGGGTACGAGTGGTCGAGCGGGCTGATCACCACCGGGCAGGCGTGCGGGCACGACCCGGCCCACTCGTTCGCGGTGAAGCCTGGTGACTACGTCGAGACCCGGCTCAAGCTCCCGGCGGCGAAGGGGTTCTGGCCGTCGACCTGGACGTGGAACGGGAACGGTTCGAACGAACAGGACACCTACGAGTTCTACAGCGACAACCACCGCAAGCTGTACCTGACCAATCACCAGTCGGGCGGTGGCAGTTGCCCGTACGAATCCCCGACCGACCTCACCACCGACTGGCACACGATCGCCGAACGCCTAGGCCCGAACAAAACCACCTGGTACCTCGACGGCCGCCAGATCTGCGAACAAGGCCCGTACTCCGGCACGGGTGACGCCCTGATTTTCGACCTCTTCGTCTACGCTGGCATCCCACCCACAGTCACCCAGGAGTCGACGCAGGTCGACTACATCCACGTCTACCGCCCCTGACCCACCACCCGCGTTCAACGACTTGATCATCACACCCTCGTGACCGGAAGCGAGCGCGCCGTCGAAGTACCGGGCAAGGCCACGATCTTCGTCTTGCCGGACCGCGTCTCGCGGACGGTCTCCGAGGCCTGCGCGACATCCGAGAACAGGCGGTAACCCCGGGGTGTGACACATCGCTCAGGACTGCTGTTAATTCACCATTGGCAGAGCTGCGAAAGCGTCAATAAACTGGACATTTTTGGACGGGCCGGACGGTGAGACCCATGGCCTCATGGCGCGGGTGCACGCACCTGTTCTGGCAGGACGTCCGATCGAATGCCTTTCCAAGCAGGGTGCCGCAAAGAACCAGACGTGGCCTCCCTGAACTCGATCCGACCAACCAACAACGGTTCCACCCAATGGGCATGGCTCGCGATCTCCGGATGCCGACCTAGCGGGTTCCGCCACAGGTGTCGGCCTCGTCGGTCCACGGTTCGAACTCGGGTGGGCGACCGGCCCAAGTTCGTCGGCGGTCATACACTTTGACACGAGCGCTTGGCAGTCTCCACATCGCTCGCTTGACGAGTTTGTCGTTGTAGTCGACGTCGTGGCCGACAAACCAGATCGTGTCGGCTCCCTTCGCGGTTCGGCTGGCTGTACGACGTTCGAACTGCGTCGGCCGCAGTTGCACCTCCAGCGCGTGGCGGTTGCGGCACGAAGATGTCGGCACGGGTGTTCGGGTCTTCGGGGATCGCGGCGTATCCGAGTTCACGGCAGTGCTCGAGCAGTCTGGTTTGAATCCACAGGTGCCGGGCGCTCATCGGCCCACCGCCGTCGTCGCTTCCATGTGCCCAGTGGCCGCAGCTGCCGCCCTGCTGGGTGCCAAGCCATAGGTGGCCCCCTGTTGCTGGGGTTCCGGTAGCAATCGCCGAAAAAACAACGGATAGTGCGTCACGAACGTGGAGAGGAGCTCAAGGTGTAGGAGAAGCTCTTTGAAGCGGTGCTGCGTGAGAGATGGAGGATTCTCGGCCCTCCAGTGTCGCCCTGCATGGGGGAGGCGCTAA
>NZ_JBKOQN010000059.1:0-27408 GCF_046764895.1 Nocardia sp. CWNU-33
GTGGTAGACCGGGCAGGATTGGGTGGGTATTTGCGACGGCGGCGTACTCAAGGATGGAACTCCATACAATTCGTGTGCACTGCGGGTGGGACGGATTCTGTGCCGAGGCGCAGCGCCGGGGAGCGCGGTTCCTGGTTCCGGCCGGAACCGCTCGATGGTATAGCGACACGTTCGATATCGAACGCCCATGCGTGGCAACATTGGTCCGACCAGCTAGATCGGCCGATAGCCGGTGTGTGGTGTGCGGTGAAACTTGTCGTCCCGACTCGATCGAGAGCAGCACCCGGCGGCGGCGGGTACTGCTCTGTCCGATGACCGAGTCGGGCGGCGGTTCGTCAGACGCCGAGGGCGCCCAGCGAATCGTGATCGTCCAGGGCGGTGGCGATTCGCTTCAACAACGTCAAACAGGTTTCGTCCGTTTGCATCTTGGGTTGATATGCCGCTCGGCCGATGGTGAATGCCCAGGCCGCGTAGGCGAACATGAACTGCTGCCGATAGGCCAGCCAGGCATCGTCGAAGGAGGGCGCTTTGCCGCCGACGCGTGCGAGCTCGTCGAGGTAGAGCTCGAGTAGTTCGCGGTCCCACGCGCGCCGGTCTTCGGGCTCGCATCCCGAGTTGACGGTATACGCGAAGTCATGGGCCCAGCCGCCGTGCATCACCACCTGCCAGTCGGCGAATCCCATGCGGCCGTCGCTGGTCACGTAGGTCTGTCCGATGTGTGGGTCGCCGTGCAGCAACGTCTGCGGCATATCGTTGGTCGCGATGTCGATCGCCCGCTCGACGCCGGCCCACAACCGTTCGCTCTGACCGTAGAGGGTCTCGGGTATCACCGCTTTGGCTCGCTCCATGCCGACCGCGCAGCGACCCTTCATATCGATCGAGGACCGGATGGCGGCGAGGAAATCATTGGGGTTCTTCAGAGTAGCGATCGACGGATGCTCCCAGAAGGTGCCGTGTAGTCGGGCGAGATTGCGGACCAGATCTTCGATCTGGTTCCGGGCGATCGGGGCGTTCGGCTCGATGAACACCGCGCCTCGAGTTGCGGCAACGTCTTCCATCAGCGCAATGGACCGCCACGACGACGAATCGAAGGCGCCCCAATAGCCGAGCGGGGCCTCCAGCTCGACCTGGGGGCGTAAGTCCATGAAGAAGCGGGTTTCGCCGTCGATCATCTTTCCGCCACCGAGCAACATCGCTGGCTGAAGGACGTGGTGGTCTTCGCGAACAGTTCGGTCGGCAGACCGGCCTGTGTGCCTGCTTCGTTGTATTCGACGCGAATCGCCGCCCGCGTGGACGTGCCGCTGCCGCCGTTGGTGGTGCTGAACGCGACGACCTCGGCATCGGCGACATCGCGACACAGAACAGCCGTCAGCCATTGGGCGGTGATCGCGGCACCTGAGGCGGAGACATCGTCGACGCTCCTGGCCTTCGGTCGGGTGATCTTCTCGCGCAGCACATAACCACCGACTGTGGCCACCCGACCGAGCAACCAGAGCTTGTGGTTCAATCGTTTGCCTCGATTCCGAAGTGTGACGAAAAATCCTGAGCAACTGTCCCGTTCACGAACACGTGCCGTAGGACAGTACCCGATGCGTTCGGATCGTGTTGTGCGACAACAATTTCGCTGATTGTGGCGTGATCGCGACGGCCGGTGGTTCTTTCGGGTGATTGGAAGCGCACGTGTCGAGCTCGGGGGACGGGGAGCGACTCGGCGATCTCGGGCCCGAACTGCCGAGGTGACCGCGATCCGAATGCTGCTCGAGCTTCGTTGTGTTGCTGACATAGCGGTGGAGCAGCGTCGGCGCATGGGTCGGACCGGTGTCATCCCAGGCCAAGGTACCGATCATTCCGTATCTAACGGCCCGATGACCAGCGGCGAGATTCGTCGAGTCGGGTCTTCGGGAAGGCGTTTGGGGAGCATCTCTGGGGGGAAAGAGGTTTTGAAGGCAGATTTACGGCATATTGTGGAATCCGTTGAATGGTCCGTTGACTAGCGGTACATTCGGGAGCGATCCGATTGTTCGGGGTGAAGGGCTTCCCACCATGACCACAGTTCGTTCCGGTGAAGACTCGCAAGCGACAGGTTCGTTGCGGACCGAAGACGTCGGCTACCGCCAGAGCCTCCGACCATGCCAAGTGCAGATGATCGCCATCGGCGGCGTTATCGGCACGGGTCTCTTCCTCGGCGCAGGAAGCCGCCTGGCGAATGCGGGCCCCGGTTTGTTCATCGTGTACGCGGTGTGCGGAATGTTTACTTTCTTCATTCTGCGTGCTCTCGGTGAATTGGTGATGCACCGCCCGTCATCGGGGTCGTTCGTGTCGTATGCGCGCGAGTTCTTCGGTGAGAAGTACGCATTCGGCATCGGCTGGATGTACTTCTTCCACTGGTGCATGACCGGAATTGTCGACATCACTGCCATAGCCACCTACTTCCATTACTGGCGAGCCTTCCAGGGTGTTCCGCAATGGGTGATCGCATTCGTCGCATTGATGCTGGTGCTGAGCATCAACATGGTGTCGGTGAGATGGTTCGGTGAGCTGGAGTTCTGGGTCGCGCTGGTGAAGGTCGTTGCGCTGGTGGCATTCCTGATGGCGGGAACGGTCTTTCTGGTCGGCCGGTTCCGGATTCAGGGCCAGGAAACCGGTGTCAGCGTGGTCGAGCACGGCGGTGGATTGTTTCCCACCGGCGTATTGCCGCTCGTTATGGTCACTACCGGTGTGGTTTTCGCCTATGCCGGGGTGGAACTGGTCGGGACGGCGGCGGGGGAGGCCAAGGACACGGCCAGGATAATGCCGCGCGCGATCAACTCGATCATCGCCCGAATAGCGGTGTTCTATGTGGGATCGTTGGTCCTGCTAGCCCTACTGCTGCCGTACACCAGTTTCAAGGCGGGTGAGAGCCCCTTCGTGACCTTCTTCTCCAAGCTCGGCCTCGGCGGTGCCGCGGCGCTGATGAATGTGGTGGTGCTGACAGCGGCGTTCTCCAGCCTCACCGCCGGCTTCTACGCGACCGGCCGGATCCTGCGGTCGATGTCGACTAATGGCAGCGCGCCGGCCATCATGTTCCGGATGTCGACCAGGGGCGTGCCCTTCGTCGGGATTCTGGCGACCGGTGCGATCGCACTGTTCGGGGTCGCACTCAACGCAGTCGTGCCGGAGAAAGCGTTCGAGATCGTGCTGAACGTGTCGGCCTTGGGCACCATCACATGCTGGTCGGTGATCGTGCTCAGCCAGCTGCAGCTGTGGCGCTGGTCGCGCACCGGCCGGGCCGTGCGCCCTACGTTCCGGCTGCCGGGGTCTCCATTCACCGGTATTGCCACACTTGTGTTCCTTGCCGGAGTTGTGACACTGATGGCGACGAACGATGACGAGGTCCAACGGTGGGCAGTGCTCACGACAGTGCTCGTCATGGTTCCGGCCCTCGTCGTCGGCTGGTTCGTGGCCCGGCGGAAGATGGCGAGCGTCGCGCGCCTCCGAATGGGATTCATCGCGCTGCTCCCGGCGGTCGCTGAGATGCGGTCGGTTGGCTACGAGGATCGCCGGCAGCGGAACGCAATTCCGCCCTCGACAGCTATCCCGGACCGGGAAATCAAGTGAAACCTACAGAGAGTATTACGAATTCGGGAAGGTTTGCGTGGCAGTCCGATCTTGACAGGCACAACCCCAGGCCGGCATCGAGTCGGTGGGCGCCGATACACGCCCGAGGTCGGTGATCGGGGACGGCTCGGAATACGTTGCGATCGTGCAGGTCTGCGCCATCTCGAACCGTTCTCTCATCGGCGGGGGCCGAATCCTGTTTCGGCTGGGTGGAGGGTGGTAGATCGGGCTGGACCACCGAACTGCAATCATGGCGGCATGGCATCCGCGGTATATCTGATCACCGGTATTCAGGCCGCCGGGAAGTCCACGATCGCGCAGGCGCTGGCCGAGCGGTTCCCACTCTCGGCACACGTGCGTGGCGACACGTTCCGGCGGTTCGTCGTCGGTGGGCGGGCGGAGATGAGTCCGCAACCGTCACAAGACGCGCTGGCGCAGCTGCGGCTGCGATACGGATTGGCCGCGGACACGGCCGACGCTTATGCGGCAGCGGGTTTCACCGCGATCGTCCAAGACGTCGTGCTCGGTGATGAGCTGCCGTGGTTTGTCGATCAGATCCGGACCAGGCCACTGTATGTCGTGGTGCTCGCACCACGGCCGGACATTGTCGCGGTGCGCGAGGCGGGGCGTGACAAGGTCGCCTACGGTGCCTTCACCGTCGAGGATCTGGACACGGGATTGCGTGCGACGACACCGCGCATCGGATTATGGCTGGACACTTCCGATCTGACGATCGAACAGTCCGTCGACCAGATCCTCGCTCGCGCCGAACCCGTGCTCGAATAGCCGTCAGCAACCTATGCGCCACACGCAGGCCGAAAGCGGCACCGCCTAGATCTTTTCGGGCAACACCGTCGTCGGCCCACCTCGAGGCGGGCCGGTGACCGGTACTGCGGCGGGCCCGGAGATCAGAGGGAGGGAGGCGGTTGCGGGGCCGTCGAGGAGAGTGCCGTCGGCGGTGAAGCGCGAGCCGTGGAGGGGGCAGTCCCAGGACTTTTCAGCGTCATTCCAGCGGACTATGCCGTAGAGGTGGGGACAGATGGCGGAGACTTCGGTGGTTTTGCCGTCGACAGTGCTGACGGCTGTGGGTTGGAGGCCGTGGCGTTCGACGTGGCCACAGCCTTCGGTGGGGATCGGGCCGTAGCCGGATCGGGCCACGCGTAGCCAACCGGTCGAAAGGCGCAGCGCGACGGCGCTGTTGGTTTGTGCCGCCGAAGGGATTGCTTTGAGTTCGGCGGGGCGCCAGCTGGCGAGGGCGCCGGACCACCGCGGCGGTTCGCCGTGTTCGGTGTCGATGACGAGATCGTCGTTGTCGCGGTGGTGAACGCCGTGGGCGATGGTGGATTCGAAGATCGGTGCGGCATGCGCCTCGACATCGGCGGCCAACGTCGCGAGCAACGCCATCGGGTCGAGCTGTGCCTGGTCGGCGAGCCCGACCGCACCGTGGAAGGGGAACGGTACGTCGAGATCGTCGACGGGATAGGTGTCGAGGCCTGCCGCCCGTGTGGCCTGGAGTTCGGCACGCACCGCGGGTATTTCGTACTCGTTCTGAGCGTAGGTGAGGGCATGCACCCGCTGGACGGGCAGCGCGTGTTCCTCGCAGTACCGCAGCAGCCACTGCTGTCCGGCGCGATTGGCTTCGACGTACTCGGTCACCGTTCGATCGGAATGCCGCGCGGCGATGCGCTGCGCGCGAGTTCCTTGGAGCAGACTGACCTTTCCAGTGGTTGCGCCGGTCGTGCCTGCCCCGAGGCGTCTACCCTCGACCACCGCCACCTCGACGCCGCTCTCGGCCAGCAGCAACGCGGTCACCAGACCGGTTAAGCCGCCGCCGTGACGGTGTCGAAGCGGAGTCCCGGCGTCAGCCGCAGTCGCGCCGGCACCTTGGCGTCGTTCAACCAGAGTGGCGTCATATTCCCGGCATAGCCGATATCGGTGCCGTGAAACGTTGCAATGCGTGTCGATTAGACCGGCCGACGCCGGGTATGCGGTCACTGTTGATCATCCAATTATTGGAGGTGAAATACCGTGCCCGAACACAAGAGCGGACCACACGAAGGTTTCGAAGGTGCCGTCGAGGGCGTGAAGGGCACTGCCAAGGAAGCGGCAGGAGCCGTTCTCGGCAATGACAATCTCCGGGACGAAGGCCGAGCCCAGCAGGAAAAGGCGGCATCGCTGCGTGACGCGGCGAAGAAGGAAGCCGAAGCCGAAAAGGCAAGGGCCGAGGCAGATCTGGCAGAGCTGCGGGAACGGACGCGACAGCAGTAACGCCCTGATCGACCGCGAGGTTGCCCGGTCTCACAACCGGGCAACCTCGTTCGTCCAGATGCCCAGCATGCGCTGCGTTGCACCATTCTTCCTCGGTGGCCTCGTGCACCGCGATCAGTCGCATGAGCTCTCGGATGGCAGCACTGTTCTCGGTGCCGGCCGACGACAGGATTTCCTCGATCAGCTCGGTCATTCGCTTGTGCTGTGCATGTAAGAGATTCACGACATTCTGTTGATGTCGGGTTGTCATGTCTTCACCTCCCTGTTTCGTACCAGGAGTCCGTGGCGCGCAATAACGGGGGTGACCGGCAGCCGGATCAGTTGAAACCCGCAAGCCCGGACGCGAGGTCCGGAATATCCAAGGCATCGAGCACCTGCTGGCGGACATCGGGGCAATGTTCGAGGGTGATCGTGTCGATGATCTTGCGGTTGGCGATGACGACGTCGTTGAGGCCGCCGTTGCGGGCTGCCCAATTGTGCACGGTGCCATTGAACGAAATCTTGCCGAGCACGGTGCCCTCATCGCGCCAGGTGCCGACCTCTGGTCGAATCATGTCGCAGAGCTGGGTGGCCGCCGCAGGGGTGATCTCGTCGGTATTGGGCGCACCCGAAGAACTCGAGGGCGCAGGAATCGAGATCGAGATGCTGTTCGTCGTCGCCGTCGCCGGCGCCAGATCGGGTTCGCCGTTGCCCGAGCATGCCGCGAGCTGAGCACCGGCGGTGAGTAGTCCGGCGGACAAGACGATCCGCACTGCAATACTGAGCCGATTCACTTCTCCTCCTCGATATCGGATGATGCCGATATGGTGGCGTCGCGTTCCGATTACCCGGAGAAGTACCGCTCAATCGGTGGCTGCTGTTGGGGGCGATCGAGCCTACGCGGTGACGTCTCCCGGTGCGTGCGGGCGCAGCCCGGTGGTAGGGACGATGCGCGCGGCATTGGATGCGTGACGCGCCGAGCGATAGTCGGAGAAGCCCATTCAGTCGCAGCCGCGAGGCGTGCGGAACATACTTGCTCTGTGACGGAGAGCGGTTTGTCCCCCGAAGGCGCGCATGCGCTCGATCGCGTGATCGGTGCAGGCACGCCGCAGAATGCCGGCTATTTCCACTTCCTGTTCGCCGACCAGAAGTGGGAATGGTCCGATGAGGTGGCACGCATGCACGGATATGTCTGCGGAGAGATAGAACCGACCACCGAGCTGCTGCTGTCCCACAAGCATCCCGACGACCGAGCACAGGTGGCCAGCGCGCTGGCCAAATCCGTTGAGACCGCCGAGCCGTTCTGCAGCAGCCACCGCATCGTCGATACCGAGGGCGATGTCCACCACGTGATCGTCGTCGCCGACCGCATGGTCGACGACAAGAACGAGGTGATCGGCACGTCGGGGTACTACATCGACGTCACGCACACCATCGAGGAACACCGCAGGGAGACCCTCGACGACACCCTGCCCGAGCTGTACGCGACGCGGGCAGTGATCGAACAGGCGAAGGGGGCGTTGATTCTGGTCTACGGCATCAGCGCCGAACAGGCATTCCGGGTGCTGAGCTGGCGTTCCCAGGAGACCAACACCAAACTGCGTGCCCTGGCCACCCAGCTGGTCGCCGATCTGCGGTCGATGGTGCACTCCACAACAGGACTTCGTACGGAGTTCGATCACCTGCTGCTGACTGTGCACACCCGGATCCCGCCGAGCGGATCGGCAGGCGGGCGCTGAGCAGCGTCATCCCACCACGACACCAATCAGGTTTCCGACAAGACCAGGGGTTTCGAGCGGCATGGACCGGGTAGCCGGTCCATGCGCGTGCCGCTGGCTATCCGTCGCACCCGTGATCGCCCGATAAGCAAGGATCGGCCGACAGGGCCCGGGCTGTCGTTTGGTGTCGAACGAAGCGACCCGCTCGGTGACGGCAAGAAAAGGTGGTGGTTGGCATGGCGAAACCGATTTCGCAAGCAGCGTTGGGAACGAGGGCCATCGGTATCCGGGTGCCCGCCGAGCTCGGGCAGCTGATCATGTTGCGCGCCCTCGCCGAAACCGTCGCGTTGATCGCGGATTTCGCGCTGGACGAGGTCGGCGACATCCGCCTCGCGCTCGACGAGGTGGCCACCTCGCTGATCCTGGACGCCGTGCCGGGCAGCACTCTCGACTGTGCATTCCGCTACGACGACAACCAGATGCGTGTCCATGTCGCTTCGGTGGGGGCCGCGCGACCAGCAGTCGGCGAAGACAGCTTCGGCTGGCACATCGTGCGAACGCTGACCGACTCCCTTACCACGACACAGGAGCACTACGACGAGACAGTGTCCGGGTATCCGACCGCTGTGGACTTCACCTGGGTGCGGAGTTCGGACAACCGCTGACACTGGTGACTGCCGCTCACTGAATGGGCGGTGGCGGTTCGGTTGGCCGCGGACCCGGCACCGGCGGTGGTTCCGGAACCGGCGGCGGCACCGGGTCGGGTGCGGGCGGAACCGGTTCTCCCGGCTCCGGTATCGGCGGCGGTGACCCTGGCTCCGGTAACGGATCGGGATCGGGAATGGGAGGTACCGTCGCGGATTCCATGGTGTGCTCCTCTGCGTTGTGTCATACCGTTCCGCCGAGGCGATACCCGTTGCCTTCATGCGCAAACCGCCGAGAGTTGTTGTGACCACGATTACTTTCGAAAATCGAGACTTCCGATTGATCTCATCGGTAGCGGGTATGCGGTGAGTGTCCACCTGATAACCGATATTTCGGAGGTAGATATCGTGTCCGAACACAACAGTGGTCCCCGCGAAGCTGTCGAAGGCACTGTCGAAGGTGTCAAGGGAAAGTTCAAGGAGGCCGCAGGAGCCGTTTTCGGAAACGACGACCTGCGGGACGAAGGAAAGGCTCAGCAGGACAAGGCGAAATCTCAGCGCGAAGCTGCGCAAAAGGAGGCCGCCGCCGAAAAGGAACGTGCCGAAGCCGCTTTGGACGAACAGCGTCAGCGCGCGTATCAACGCGGCCAGTAGTCGAGTCGGTCCTTCGTAGAAGATTCCATCGCTGAATACATAAAGGGTTGCCGGAGTTTCGTCCGGCAACCCTTTTGTTTCGACTGTATCAGCCTACTTGGGAACGAATATGCCCGTCAGATCGGCCTTCCTGATCGGCGTATCCGGATTGGCCTGGGCCCTACACATCAATTCGATGGACGCAATCGCGGCGTCGATCGCCCGGTCGTTCGTCGGTGCGGACTTGTCGCTGCGTTCCTGCTCGAGGAACTTGGTCACGGTGATGCGCTGCTTGTCTTTGTCCTGCGCGACGAACTCATTGCACGGTGTGTCACCACCCGCGTTGACTGCCTTCTTCGCCTCGTCGCAGCCGCTGGTGAACAGGGCGGCCGCGGCGGCGACCACAAACGCGGCGATCGCCATCCTGCTCGGTCGTTCGGTTGTTCTCATGTCGGATTCTCCTGACGAAATGGATATCAATGGCCGTGCGGTTCGCCGCGGACGAGCCCTTCCTGGTTCTCGACCCGCCGGTGTTCGGCGGTCACCAACACCGCACCTATTCCCAGACACAGGATGCACGCAATACCGTCGATAACCGCCCAGCCGGCAAATCCGTATCCCGCGGCGGTCAGGGTGAGCGCGAGCAAGGCGATTCCGATGCCGAAGAGAATGATTCCCGGCCAGTTGCGGGTATCTTCTATAGATTCACCGGCATGGGTTCTTGTGGTGCGTGAGTCGTCCGGAAAATCGTGTTCGGGCCGGTCGATGTCGTTGTTTCGGCTCGAATCGCTCGGTTCGCCGGGCATAATGTGTCCTTTCAGGTCGAACCGTCGAACAGGGGCATTCGTCCGAATACCCCGGAGCGGGGTGTGTATGCGCTGGGAACCTGGGTATGCGAACGGTAGAGCTAGGAAGCTGTTCGTGGCCGCACAAGATCACGCCTCGGATCGGAACCCTCGTGGGGAAACTGAGACTCAGCAGCTGGACCGGAATTGGAACACCCTGGTCCAGGAATTGCGTGTGGTCCAAACCGGCGTGCAGTTCCTCATTGGATCGCTGCTGATTTTGCCGTTCCAGGCCGGGTTTGCCACGCTGTCGCACCCGCTGCGGCTACTCTATCTCGCCACCGTTGCGGCCGCTGTCGCCGCGATGATTTTCCTTGTCGCACCGGTGTCCTGGCATCGGATTCTGTTCCGGCGGCACCGTTTGGGCAGTGTGGTCGCGGCGGCGCACCAGTGTGCGATGGTCGGTATCGCCCTGCTCGGTGCGTCGCTGATCGGTGCGTTGGTTTTGGTGGTCGACGTCGTCGAGGGCACCACCGAGGGTGCGATTGCGGGTGCGGTCGTAGCGGTCCTGTTCGCCGCGGCCTGGGGCGTCGCACCGTGGCGATGGCGAAAAGCGAGTAGCGAATACGGGTTTCGACCCTGAACCCTCGGGTACCTGTTCGAACGATCCCGGAAGGAGCGCGATTCGGTGGAGACGACAACGATCGGGATCCAGGTGCCTGCGCAATTGGAACAGCTGACGATGCTGCGCGCGCTCGCCGAAACCGTGGCGATGATTGCGGATTTCGCACTCGACGAAGTGACCGATATCCGGCTCGCGCTCGACGAGGTGGCCACTTCGCTGATCCTGGACGCGGTGCCGGGCTCGACCATCGACTGTGAGTTCAGCTATGACCAGACGCAGATGTTCGTACACGTCGCCTCGATCGCGGCGGCGGAAACAGTGGTGGCGCACGCGGGCTTCGGCTGGCATATTGTGCGCACCCTGACCGATTCCATCGCCGCGGTGCAGTCCCCGTTCGACAGCGTAGTCTCGGGATATCCGACCGCAGTCGACTTCAGCTGGGTACGAGGTGCCTCGGATGCCTGGTGAATCGAGATCGCCGGGCGACAGCTATGACAATATCGAGCCGCTCTTCGAGAAGGTCGCCGCGCTGGACTCCGAAGACCCGCGCCGGGAAGCGCTGCGGGACGAATTGATCGAGCGTTGCCTGCCCCTGGCGGAGCACATTGCCCGCAGGTTCGCCGGGCGCGGCGAGGCTTTCGACGATCTGCTGCAGGTGGCGCGGCTCGGACTGGTGCATGCGACCGATCGTTTCGACATCGATCGCGGATCGTCGTTCCTGGCCTTTGCGGTGCCGACGATCATGGGCGAGGTGCGCAGGCATTTCCGCGACAACACCTGGGCGGTACGAGTTCCGCGGCGGGTCAAGGAGATTCAGCTGACCATCGGACCTGCGGTCGAGGCCCTCGCGCAGCGACTCGGTCGAATTCCGAAGGCAAGGGAGATCGCCGCCGAACTCGAAGTGGACCTGGTGGAGGTCACCCAGGCGTTGATAGCGGGCAACGCCTATCAGTCGTCCTCGATCGACGCGCTGGCCGGTGACGACAACGACAATGCGCTGTTGCCGCTACTGGAAAGCCTCGGCGCCGAGGAGTCCTCCTACCACCTGGTGGAAGATTTCATGGCGGTGAAGCCGCTGATCGCAGAGCTGCCCGAGCGGGAGCGCCGGGTGCTGATCATGCGTTTCTTCGAGTCGAAGACCCAGAACCAGATCGCCGAGTATCTCGGCGTCTCCCAGATGCACGTGTCACGCATTCTGTCGCGCACGCTGAAGGTGCTGCGCGAACAGGCTTTGCGCGATTGAGCACAATTTCGGAATGCCTCCGAGTTGCCTTGCTCACGAAGGTATTTCGTCGTGCTGTGGCATCGGTTTGCCGGATGCGACCAAGGGGTACGCAGACAGTAGTCGGATTTCGATGCCTACAGCGCAGGAGGTCGTCATGAACTATCAGCGACGACCGGGCACCCGGAACGTGCACACCGCTCCGGATAGTTCACGGTTGCTGAAACAAGCGCAAGAAATCTCCTCTCCCACCGACCGGCCCGCGCGGCCGGGTCGCGCGCTGATCACTACCGATCACGAGGTCATTCGACGGTGGGCCGAGCGGCGTGGCGCGCGTCCTGCGACCATGCCGGGCAGTGCCTACAACGGGCACCTCGGTGTACTGCGCCTGGATTTCCCCGGGTACGGCGGTGCCGTCCTGCAGCCGGTGGATTGGGACGAATGGTTCGCCGACTTCGACGCCCGAGGTTTGAGCTTCCTGTATCAGGAGCAGTGGGCGGATGGATCGCTCAGTAATTTCAACCGGCTGGAGGGCGTGGATCGCGTGGTCGGATGACCCGTCCGAGTCGACGCATGATTGTGTCGGACATCACGCCCAGCTTGCGCCGCCGCCGCATACATGAGCAGGCTGGTGGCCGCTGTACACATCGTTGACCGAGAACCGCGACGTTTATCGAACGGTCGGTCCGGGTAATTGTGTGTTCGGCAAGTTGCTCGAAGTGCGGAAACTGTCGCGTCGGTATGGGGATGCGATTCTCCGCGTCGCGGCACGCTCCACGCGTGTCTGCAAAGGATGAGGGTCTTGAGCGCGAACCTGATGATCGTGGAAGATGACAATCGTGTGCGTGGTGCACTGCGGTTGGCCATGGAAGACGAGGGCTACGACGTCGCAGAGGCGGAGGAAGCCGAGGACGCGCTCATCCATCTGCGCAGCAATGGCGTCCCTGATGTGATGATCGTCGATCTGATGCTCGGCGGCATGGACGGCTTCGACTGCATCCGGGAGATCCGGCGCGAACACGACGTGCCGATCATCGTGGTCAGCGCGCGTGATGATACTCACGACGTCGTGGCGGCGCTGGAGGCCGGTGCGGACGATTTCGTCGCCAAGCCGTTCGAGATCAAAGAGATCACCGCCAGGATGCGGGCGCTGCGACGGCGCGCGCGGCTGTCCGCGGAGCGGGACACCCCGCAGGAAGTAGTGCTCGACGCGCACCCGGAAGCGCCCTTGGTCCTGGCCCCCGACGGCGGTGCGGTGCGCCGTGGCGACGAAGAGATCGGGTTGACGCTGACCGAGTTCCGGCTGTTGTGCGAACTCGCCGACACTCCCGGCCGAGTGCTGAGCCGTACCCTGCTCCTCGAAAGGGTATGGGACCGCGGCTTTTTCGGCGACGAGCGGATCGTCGACGTGCATATGCGCAGGTTGCGCACCAAGATCGAGCTGGATCCGTCCGACCCACGCATCGTGGTGACGGTGCGCGGGCTCGGTTACCGGCTAGATGTGCAGCGCTGATCGGGAGCAGTTCGCGCCCGAGCGCTGGGAGCACGCTGCTGACCGGCAGCACTCCGCCGGTGAACGGTGGCACTCTGCGGCGGAATCCAGGCGCGCATTCGGATTCGATCCGGAGCGCTGGAGCCTGCGCACCCGGGTAGTGGCGGCGTTCGCCGCGATTACCGCGCTGATGTCCCTGGTACTGGTGATTTCGGTCTTCGCCATCAGCCGCAGCTACCTGGAGGCACAGCGGCCGCAGACACAGGGCTACGCGGCCGGCGATCTGCAGTCCGATCTGGAGTTGCTGCGCAATGTTCTGATCGGCTGTGCGCTGGTCGCCACCCTGATCGGTGCCGCGGTCGGCTGGTGGGCCAGCAAGCGGGTACTCACCCCCCTGCAGCAGGTCTCCAAGACCGCCGCTCGGATTGCGGCCGGTGATCTCACCACCCGGCTGCCCGAGACCCGTGACCCGGATCTGGCCACGACTGTCGGGTCGTTCAACACCATGGTCGACTCGCTGCAGCGGCGGATCGAACGTGAACATCGCCTGGTCGGCGATGTCAGCCACGAATTGCGCACCCCGCTGACCACCCTGATGGCAGGCGTCGACGTGCTCAATCGGCACAGTGGCGAGTTCCCGGAGCGTCCGCGCCGGGCGCTGGGGTTGGTCACCGACGAGGTCGATCACCTGCGCAGGCTGCTCGACGATCTGCTGGCCTTGGCCCGCGCCGAGGCGGGTATGCACCGCGGCGACGCCGATCCGTTATCGGTGCGCGAGCTGCTGACCCACACACTGACCGGCAGCAGGCACGCACCGGAGCTGCTGACCGTAGTCGAGGACGTGACCGTGCGCGGCCGCAAACTCGAGCTGGAACGAGCCCTGGTGAATCTGCTGGCGAATGCCGACCGGCACGGCGGCGGCGTTGTGGCGGTGACCGTGGGCCGCGAGGGCGGCGACGCGGTGATCACCGTCGACGACGCAGGGCCCGGTGTGCCCGCGGCGGATCGTGGTCGTATCTTCGAGCGCTTCGTGACCATGCGGTCGGGTCGCAGTTCGGCGACTGGCACCGGCATCGGTCTGGCATTGGTCGCCGAAACGATGTCCGCGCATCGCGGTCGGGTCGAGTGCCTTGACCGGCCGGGCGGTGGTGCCCGGTTCGCCCTCCGGTTGCCCGGCCTCGCCGGCGAGTCTCTGTGACCTTTTCGTAACACGACCGTAAACAACTCGACCGGATCACCTCAAAGTTGATTCGTAAGCCTGGATAAGTACTGCAGACCCAACCTGGGAGATGTATGTCACTGCCAACACTGTCCACCGCAACAATCGATCGACCACATGCTGAGTCACCCTCGGCCGCAGCGAGTTCCGCGCCGGGAGCGCGTGTTGTGCTGCGCGCGCCGCGGGTCGGCGACGCGGCCGACATCTGGCGGATCGCGAAGAATTCCCATGTGCTGGACACCAATTCCAGCTATGCCTACCTGCTCTGGTGCCGGGACTTCCCCGGCACCTCGGTGGTCGCCGAAGTGGGCGGCCGGGTCGTGGGTTTCGTGATCGGCTATGTCCGTCCGCAGGCGCCATACACGGTGTTCGTCTGGCAGGTGGCGGTCGAGCGGGCCCAGCAGGGGCGCGGCATCGGTGCCGCGCTGCTCGACAAGTTGCTCGACACCGTCGCCGAAGCTGGAGTTTCGGTGCTGGAAACGACCATCGCACCGGACAACCCCGGATCCATCGCCATGTTCACGGCGGTGGCACGCCGCCGCGATGGGCGAATCACCAAGCGCCCCTTGTTCGAACCGGGAGTCTTCCCGGACAGCCACGCCGCAGAAGATCTCTATCGAATCGCCCCGACCGCCCGTACCACGCAGGAGGATCGCCGATGATTACCGCTGAAACAACCATTTTCGAAGAACTCGAATCGAATGTTCGTGGATATTGCCGAGCATGGCCCACGGTATTCACCACCGCTAAAGGATCCTGGCTGCGCGACGAGGACGGCAAGGACTACCTCGATTTCTTTGCGGGCGCGGGCGCGCTGAACTACGGCCACAACAATCCGGTGCTCAAGCAGCCGCTGCTGGATTACATCGCGAGCGACGGCATCACGCACGGACTGGACATGTCGACGGTGGCCAAGCGGCGGCTGCTGGAGACGTTGCGCGACACCGTCCTCGCGCCGCGCGGCCTGGACTACAAGGTTCAATTCCCCGGCCCGACGGGTGCCAATGCGGTCGAGGCAGCGCTGAAGCTCGCGCGCAAGATCACCGGCCGCAAGACCATCCTCAGCTTCACCAACGCCTTCCACGGCATGACGCTCGGCGCATTGTCGGTGACCGGCAACGCCGCCAAGCGTGCGGGTGCGGGCGTGCCGTTGGTGCACGCGACGCCGATGCCCTACGACGGCTATTTCGACGGCACCACCGCTGATTTCCAGTGGATGGAGCGCGTGCTCGACGACACGTCGTCCGGCTTCGATCGCCCGGCCGCGGTGATTGTGGAGACCGTGCAGGGCGAGGGCGGCGTCAATGTGGCACGCCCGGAATGGCTGCGCCACCTGGCCGGCTTGTGCGCCGCCCGGGAGATCCTGCTGATCGTCGACGACGTGCAGATGGGCTGCGGGCGGACCGGGCCGTTCTTCTCCTTCGAGGTCGCAGGCATCACTCCGGACATCGTGACGCTGTCGAAGTCGATCGGCGGCTACGGGTTGCCGATGGCGCTGGTGCTGTTCAAGCCGGAACTCGACCAGTGGGCGCCGGGTGAGCACAACGGCACCTTCCGCGGCAACAACCCGGCCTTTGTCACGGCACAGGTGGCGCTGGAACACTTCTGGTCCGACGGCGCACTGCAGGTCTCGACCGAGACCAAGGGCCAACGGATCGAGCAGGTGCTCGGCAGGCTGGCTGCGGAGATCCCCGGCGTCTCGCTGCGCGGGCGTGGGCTGGTGCAGGGCGTAGTGTTCGACGACCCGTCCCAGGCGAGCAAGGTCTGCCAGGTCGCCTTCGAGCGCGGGCTGCTGGTGGAAACCTCCGGTTCCATGGACGAGGTAGTGAAGTTGCTGCCCCCGTTGACCATCAGCGACGAGGAACTCGACCTCGGCCTCGATCTGCTGAGCACGGCCATCGACACCATCGGGGGTCGCTGAGATGATCGTACGAACCACCGCGGCCATCACCGGTACCGAACGCGATGTCGCGGGGACGGGTTGGCGCAGCAAGCGCATCGTCCTCGGCGGTGACGGCGTCGGTTTCTCCTTCCATGAGACCACCATCGACGCGGGTACCGAGCACGAATTCCATTACCGCTATCACGTGGAAGCCGTGTGGCTGATCGAGGGGGAGGGGACGCTCATCGATCTGGACAACGACGTCACCTACGAACTCGAACCCGGCTCGATGTACCTGCTCGACGAGCACGAGCGCCACCGGCTGCACGCGCGCACCGAGATGCGGATGATGTGCGTCTTCAACCCGCCGGTGACCGGGCAGGAAGTCCACGACAGCAACGGCGTCTACCCGCTTGTCGCTGCCAACGCGGTGTGAAAGGAATCTGTAATAGTGTTGGCGCACACTGACACTCGCATCATTGATCGCTACCCGACCCGGCTCGGCGGGCCTGCGCCGCACCTGGATCGCCCTGATCCGACGGTATGGGGCCGGATCGAGCACCAGGAACTGGCGAGCTTCGACGCCGACGGGTTCGCGATCCTCGACGCGATACTGACTCCCGGTGAGGTGGCCGATTTCAGCGCCGAAATCGACCGCCTCGCCGGAGATCTGGCGCTGTACGGCGACGACCGTGTCATCGTGGAGAAGTCGTCGAACCGGGTGCGCTCGATCTTCGAGGTGCATCGGCTCAGTGCGGCGGTGGCCGAGCTCGTGCGCGAGTCACGAGTCGCCGGATTGGCCAGGCAGGTACTGGGTTCGGAGGTCTATCTGCATCAGAGCCGAGTCAACTACATGCCGGGTTTCCGCGGCGCCGGCTTCTACTGGCATTCGGATTTCGAAACCTGGCACGCGGAGGACGGGATGCCCGTGCCGCGCGCGGTGAGCCTGTCGATCGCGCTCACCAACAATTATTCGATCAACGGCAGCCTCATGATGATGCCCGGCTCGCACCGTACCTTCGTGCCCTGTACCGGGAGTACGCCCGCCGAGCACTACCGGGAGTCGTTGCAGGAACAGGAGATCGGCGTGCCGAGCCGGGCCGATGTGGCGGCACTGGCCAACCGGTGCGGGATCGCCCAGTTCACCGGCGCCGCCGGATCGGCGCTGCTGTTCGACTCCAATGTCATGCACGGGTCGTCGAACAACATCACCCCGTTCCCGCGTTCGAACATCTTCCTGGTATTCAACAGCGTGGAGAACACTCTGGTGGAACCGTTTGCCGCGCCCGTGCGGCGGCCCGGCTACATCGGCAGCCGGGACTACACGCCGGTCTAGGCACCGGCCTTAGCTGTCGAGCGCGCCGGTGAGGGTGGCCAGTTCGGTGTCGAGCGCCAGGTCGCTGACTCGGCGTTCGAGTTTCTCGCGGTCGGCGGCGGGCAGCTTCGACCACACCGCACCGATGTGCGTCTGAGTGCGGATCTCCGCCGCGGCCAGCACTCGCAGCAGCGTCGGCCACAGGTGTGCCGTCGTTGCGACGACGGGCAGCGCCGCGAGGGTGGGTTCGGTCAGTTCGGTGAAATGCCGTGCGACTCGGCGTTGTACATCGGGCGTGGCGCGCTCCACCAGGTTCAGCAGTCCGCGCCAGAGTGCGGCCTCGGCACGCTCGTCGAGCCCGGCAACCAGCGATGCCATCGCCGCTGCGTCGGCCGTCAACGGGTTGGCGGCCAGGCTGTCCAGCGCTGCCGGGCTGAAATGCCCGATGAACGTCAGGATGTCGGGCACCGCGCCCGCCTCGATGGCGGAGTTGGCGAAGTTGGTGATCGCCCCGGTCGAACCGATGTCGAACAGGATGTCGCTGACCGCGGCGATCACGTCCTCGTCGCAGCGGGCGAACGTCGAGAGCGCGGCCAATCGCAGATCGATCTCGCCGGCGAGCACGGTGGCGACGATGCGCGGAATCCGTTGGGCGGGTCCGGTGAGCAGTTCTCGCACTATGGCACTGACGTTTGCGCCGGAGAACGCGTACGCGGCCGACCGGATGAGCGCCTCGTCATCGTGCACGCCCTGCTCGACGGCTCGGATCAATTCCGGTGTCGCGTAGGCGAGCAACGGCCCCGCGGTGATGTAGTCGCCACGACGCAACAGCTCGTTGGTGATTCGGATGACCGGGCCGGGAGGAGCGACGTCGGCGAGTTGTCCGACGCTGCGCGGATCCATGAAGGGCGCGCAGTCCGCCGCATAGCAGACATCCAACATGCCGACTGCCTCGGCGGCCTTCTTCGGATGGTCGACCCCGACCGCGCCCGCCGCCCGGCCCGCCATCGTCGGCGGCACGACTCGCGTCACCAGCGGCAGCGAGATGCGCAGCGGCACGATCGGAACCAGCGCGCTGAGTCGCTCGAAGATCGCGTTGTTCTGATCGAAAATTATGCCTGCCATGCGTTCTTGTAGATCGTGCAGTTGCTCCGCGCCGAGCTTCTCGAGGTGTGCAAGGCTCTCGGCCTGCACGTGCAAAGTTCTGGCCAGCAGATTGATCTGGGCCTTGGTTACCAAGTCCGTCATCAGCCCAGTGCATTCCCGAACATGATCTTCTTGGCCGCGGTGCGCAATGGCCACGGCAGCGCGCCGACCACCTTGTCCACCGCTTCGGTCAATCCCTCGGTCTCGATCCGCTGTGCCGTACGGAACATCGTCAACAGCTCCGTGGTCTCCTGGTCGGAGAGTAGATCGAGGGCCGAAAGCGGCCCACCCAGTTCGCGTTCGAGGTCGGTTCTCGAGCTCATTCGTGTCTCCCCATGTTCGGCCGCGCGGACATGACTGTCCGGGCGGCGTTCTCGATCACATTGTGCAGGCTTCGGCCGGATGTCGGGAGGGTTCGTCTGAGACAGACTTACTGGCAATCCATCAGTAACGTGTCGGGGGTTGACTTACGCACTTTGATTCAGCCGAGCTGGCAGATCAACCGCGCGAGACGATGCGCTGTAGCGCCGCGAGATCCTGCTCGAGCATGTGGAACAGCCAGTAGACGCCGACGAAGGCCAAGGTGCTGGCGACGCACAACACACGCAAGGCGATGATCACTGCGGGAAGGTCCTGCGGCGGAATGAAAGTTGCGCCCGCGACACCGAGCAGCGGAACGGCGGCCGCGACGACGAGGAAATAGGTGCTGGCTCGGTCCAATTGTTCCAGCTGGCGCGCGTCCTGGGCGCCGAGCCCGCCGTGCGGAAGGAACATCGGGTACAGGCTGCGCACGGCATAGAAGGTGACCAGGAAGTACGGGTAGGCCATGGCGATGGCGCCGCAGACGATCTGGGTGATAAAGAAATGTACGTACGCCTCAGCGCTGAGCTGATTGCCCGACAGCTGCACGGAGACCGGCACGACGATCCCCGAAAGAGCCCATAAAGCGAAGCAGGTCTGCACATGCACGATGTAGTCGTGATCCAGCTGCGCCAAGGTCTGCGGCTCGGCGCTCTTGTCCTGCGAAATCTTGACTGCGACCAGGCGCTGCATCGTTCGCTGCCGAGCCAGGAACACCCTGGCGAATGCGCCGCGCCCCAGGCCGCCCATCAGGTCGAAGTCGTCGATCTTCTGACCGACCTCGATATCGTCGAGGTTCGCAGGCTCGGCTGCCCCGGCCACGAGCGTACTGCGATAGTCGTCGGTGGCCAGCATTTCGGAAAGCTGGTCGGCCTGTTCGGGATACGCGGCCGTGTATTCGGCGACCTCCACCGAACTGCCTGCCCGCCTGCGGACGTGGAACTCCTCGTAGATCAGATCCGGCGGCAACGGCCAGGTGCCCAACTCCGGCAGATCCTCGACATACTGCGACAGCCGCTTCGGCTCGGCCCCTCGCATCCACCGGTTGGCGAGATCGACCTTGATCAACTCGATCAGCGACACCCGGCGGATGGCGGGGGAGTCCGGAAGGTACGCGGGCAGGTCCGGTGGCGTGTCCGAGGCCCGCCACGCCTCGGCGAAGCGCTCGACGACCTCGGCGACCCCACGTGAAATATTCGGCGATCGGTCCGGGGTGACCGTCGCCCCCGATACCGGCGGAGCGGGGTGCGCCATCTGCGCGTCGTATCGCCGCTGCGCCACATCGGCGGACTGTTGAGCCGGGAAGTTGCTACCTCAGCGCCTGGTAAACGGCGAGCCAACTGTCCGGCGGTACGAATCCCACCGGCAGATCGGCGGCTATCCCGGCGTGTGCGCACGCCGTGCGCACACGCTTGTTCGGGAAGGCGCGCCGGAGGGACGAGGCAAAGGAACCACCGGCACCGGCGAAGCCGAGCTCGACCATGCGACGGTAATCGGCCATCGCTTCCGGCGTGAGCAGCGGTTGCTGCCGCCTGACGAGCCGCAGCACCGCCGCGTCGACGCCGGGGACGGGTCGGAACTTCCGGCGATCGACAGTGGCCCCCAATTCGATTGTCGCAGTTGGCCAATGGGTGACGGTGAGCTTCGTCCACCGCCCATAGTCGCCGGAATGCTTGCGTGCGAATTCGCGTTGGGTCAGCAATGTCGCGGAGCTCAGCCGCTGCGCAGACAGACACCAGCGGACGATGTCGGTGCTACTGGCGAACGGGATATTCGCAACCACCGTGAACGGCTCGGACGGCGTGCGCATTTCGCGGAAGTCGGCGTGGACGCAACGGATGCGGCCGTTGCCCGCATACCTGGTGCGCAGGCGGTCCGCATAGTGGCGGTCCTTCTCGTAGGCGAGCACCCGACCGGCGCTGCCCAGTAGTTGCCGAGTCAGCATCCCGTCGCCGGGACCTATTTCTACGACCAAATCGGTGGGCCCGACACGTGCGGACGCCACGAGCATGCGTGCGGTGTCGACATCGGTGAGGAAGTTCTGCGACAGCCGTTTGCGGGTGCTGCTGGACCGGGTGTGCGTGTCGCGGGCACGCGCAAGAGAACGGGTGCGGGACATGGGTGTCCTCCGAACGGAGTGGTCGAATCAGGATGGTGTGATTCGCCCGGACCCATGCCAGGTCACAGTGCAGTGCCGGTCGCTATCGACCGTGCGGGAGGGCCCCGATCAGAGGTGACGGGGAACCCGAGCAGTGCGATGCGCAGGCAGGGCCCAGGCCTCCGCGCGCAGCCGCATGTAGTGCACGCCGGCCGCGCACGCTCCGTTCATGCCAAGTGTTCCCATGTCGGCCAACCTACGACACCGTGTCTCGGTGCGCGAACGAATTATCGGCCTATTGCATACGGGCAGCGGTGTTGCCCATCGGTGACCCGATAATCCGACCTGCGGCGGCGTTGCTGTTCGGGCACACTGTCTGGCATGCGCGTGCGGTCGGTTCCGGAGTTGATCAGCTATGCCGAGGGTGCGGGGCGGGTGAAGTACGTGCGGTTCTGGGGGCATCAGCCGCGGCAGGACGGCAGTGTCGGGCACGGCTGTTTCAGCCAGTGGTGGCCTGCGCCGTTCCAGGTCGACGGACTGAACTTCGCCACCGCCGAGCACTACATGATGTGGGGCAAGGCGATGTTGTTCGGGGATACCGATACTGCCGACCGGGTTGTGGCGGCGAGGCATCCGAAGCAGGCGAAGGAGCTGGGCCGACAGGTGCGTGGATTCAACGACATCATCTGGGCTGCACAACGTTTCGACATTGTGGTGGCCGGCAGTGTCGCGAAGTTCGGGCAGCACGAGCAGCTGAAGCAGTATCTGCTCGGGACGGGAGACCGGGTGCTGGTGGAAGCCAGTCCGGTGGACCGGATCTGGGGTATCGGGCTGGCCGCCGACGATCCACGGGCCGAGAACCCGGCGCATTGGCGCGGATTGAATCTGCTCGGGTTCGCCTTGATGGCGGCGCGCGACGAATTGCGGGTGGCTCAGCCGGAACTGACCGAATGATCGTTCTCGGCCGTGTGCTCCTCGGCGGCGCACGCGCGCCAGACCCTGGCCTCCGACGAATTGCCCTGGCGTTCCAGGAGTTCGGCGAGTCCGATCATCGCGCGGGACTCGCGGCGATCGGCGGCCGTACGCCACCAGTGTTCGGCCCCGGCGAGGTCGCCGCCGCGAAAACGGACAACGCCCAGGTCGTAGGCGGCACCGGCGTGGCCTGCTTCGGCCGCCTGCGCCCATAGGCTGCACGCCCCGTCCTCCTCGCCGCGGCTGTACATGGCGACGCCGAGATCGTAGAGGGCGGTGCGATATCGGGGTTCGGGCGCAGGTGCGGTCGTGACCGGGATGGGTGCGGTTTGCGTGGCAGGGTCTGGGAGGGCCGGGGTTTGCAGGGGTGAAGCTTGCGCGGCCGGGCTCGTCAGGGATGGCGCGTGCAGGGGTGGGCTTTGCAGAGTTGGGTACTGAGGAGGGGTGTTCAGCAGAAGCGGCTCGTGCTGGGAGTGGTTCTGTACGAACAGGTTCTGGGGAAGGAGGTCCTGCTGAGGCGAGACGTGCCGGGATGGGTTCTGCATAAGTAGGCCCTGCGGAGGCGGATCGTGCCGGGGTCGGTCGTGCGGGGGGCTTTGCAGGAGTGGGTTCTGCGGGAGGGGGTTCTGTAGGTGGACCTCGTGCTGCGGCGGGTTCTGCAGGTGGATGTCGTGCTGCGGCGGGTTCTGCGGGAGCGGGTTCTGTAGGGGGACCTCGTGCTGCAGCGGGTTCTGTAGGGGGCGGTCGTGCTGGGGTGGGTTCTGTGGAAGGGGGTCTTGCCGGGGTGGGTTGTATGGGGCGCTTTGCTGGGGCGCGTTCTGCGGGAGGGGGTTTTGCAGGCGCGGGTCGTGCTGGGGCGGGTTCTGCGGCAGAGGGTTTTGCTGCGGTGGGGTGTGCAAGGAGCTTTGAGGCAATGGGTTCTGCAGGAGTGGATCGGGTACGGGTGGGTGCTGCGGGAGCGGGGTGTGCGTGGGCGGGCTGTGGGTCGGCGGGCGCTGCGCGGGGGTGCTTTCGGGGACCATGGTGTCGGCGAGTGTTGTCTCGACCTCGACCACGAGGTTGGCGAAATTCGGTGGGCCTTCGCCGACGCTGCACCACAGCACGAGTCGGCCGCTCGGCGGTTGTTCGATCAGCATGCCGTAATTGCCCGAATACGACTGCTCGATTCCGAACGGGTCGACCCAGACCGGCGTCAGACTGAACAGGGCGCCGGGGTTGTTGGGGAACAGTTCGAAAGTGATGCCCGAGGCGAGAGCATCACTCCACACATCGACGCCGCCGAGTTGCCTGCCCGCGAGGCGGATATGGCCATCGGTCATCGACAGACCGATCCCGTGCCCGCGAAGTCCGGCCGGTGGTGCCGCCGACAGCAGTGTCATGCTGACCAAGATGGGTGCGGGTCCGACCTGCTCGGTATACATGGGATAGACCATGCTGCCGTTCCAGCGGATCGGATCGGCGGACTGGTAGCGGGCGGCCAGCGGTAGGTTGTCGGCCGAATTCCGCGCATGCCACTGTGAATACGGCTCAGTCATTCGCGCCCCGCCTTTCCACCGATGGTTGTCGCCCCCGTCCTGTGCGGTGTGGCGGGGTATACCGTACTCGGCGGGCCAGAAGGCCCGCGGCTCAATCCTCCGCTGGGGCGCATACCGTTACGCCGAAGAGTTGTTCGCCCGTCGAAGCAGTGATTTCGAGCGCGTCGAACGCCTCGACGAGTCGCCGCTCTTCCCACTGGAAGTGGGATTCGAGGATCGCGGCGAGGCCGTCGAGTTCGCGCTTGGCGGTGTCCACATTGTCCGGTCCAACCTCGGCGAGAAGCTGTTGCAGCCTGCGCAGGATGTCCGCGACGAGGTGATGATCGGCGCTGAGCTCGGCGAGCACCGGCGCCAGTTCCGGGAATTGGTTGCCAAGGGCAGGAAAGGCCGTGGTGTCCTCGCTGGAGTGGTGACGCGTCAAGGCCGCACAGAAGGCCGTGCAGTGTGTGCGAAGTTGCGTGGGCGGTACCTCGCCGCTCGCCAGGTAGCGGTCGAATTCAATACGGACACGGCGCAGTTCGGTGCGCAGGTCCTGGTGTACCTCGGTGAGTTCACGCCCGAGGGCGCGGACGCGGTCGACCGACCGGTTTGTTGCGGGCGCGGGAGTGTTGTCAGGCATGGGAAGTCCTTTGATCGAGGGAGAATCCGACCGATCGCAATAGATCGGCGGTATGTGGCCCGAAAAGCAGGCTCCGTTATGCGATATGGCCGGCGCCGAAGGCGCGGCTCGGCGTCACTGCGGACGCGAATGTGGACGCATGGCGGTCTCCTTGATCACGGCGCCTCCATGGCGACCGCCGTCCACTCGGCGGCGCCACGCGGCACGGTTCATGATTAGCACGACAGCAACTCGGCGATCAACCCGGTCACGCCAACGCGGATGCTCGATCGACTGTGGGCTGATGCAATCCGAAACGCACCGCCGGGCCTCGCCTGCGCTCATCGTGCCCGTCTCGATGGACGGAACCAGGGCTGGGCGAGTGCATATGTCTGTTACTTGCGGTTACAGATACTTTGTCTGCAGAAGAAGTGGGACAGCCCCCGGTGGCGAGCCTACTCAACACATTCGGCAGCCGATGCAGAACAGCATACCTTGCCGATGTCGATAGGTGCTGCGGCATCGGCGATCAGACACCGACCGCCTCCGCCATCTCTTCTTCGGCCTCTTGTCGAACGCTCGCCGGGTCGGTTTGCGCGACGATCGGGGACCAGCGCTTCTCGTGGCGGCCTGCCGCGACCAGGAGCGCCGCGCCCGCGGCGAGCCATAGGAACAGGCTCACCAGGCGTCCGTCCAAGCCGGCGCCGCCGTCGAAGTAGAGCAGGCTGCGTGCGCCCTCGACGAAACCCGCGCCGTTCCAGAAGCTGTGCAGCGCACCGAAGAATCCGCTCTGGAGTTCTGGGCGATAGATGCCGCCGGAGGTCGTGAAGTTGAGCATGACGAACAGGATCATCAGTACCAGCGTGGTCCAGCGCTTCAGGAAGGTATGCACTCCGATGCCGACCAGGACGATGCCCACGCAGTAGAGCCACGACAGCGCCCAGATCGCGGCGTAGTCGTGGTCGACCACATGGAATAGCGGTCCGGCGACGGTGATCCCGATGATGCTCACCGCCAGGGAGGTCGCCACACCGACGAGCGCCCGCACGCCGATCCGCAACCCGGTACCTGCTGCACCGATGGCCGCGACGCTGCCGTACGAGCCGACGCTCAATGCCACCAGTAGGAAGAAGATCCCCTGTGCGGTGGGGTCGCCGTTGGCGGGCGGCGCGACGTCGGTGACGGTCAGCGGCACGCCCTGTTGTCCGGCGACCTGTTTGAAAACCAGTTCGACGGCCATGGCGGTGGTGTCGGACCCGGCTTTCGCCACGACCAATTCGGGATGCTGTGCATCGGTGATATACGCGCCCGCCAACGTGCGGTCGCGCAACTGGGTAATGGCGTCCGCCCGGCTGGGCAAGGTCACCACTTCGAGGGCGTCGCCCGCCCTGTCCTTCATCGTCTGTGCGAGCACCTTCTCTTGCGGCGCGGTGCCGACGACGGCCACCTTCAGGTGGTTCGGCTCAGGCTGGTGGAACGCACCGAGGTAGGCCAGCGCCATGCCGAGGCACATCAGCAGCGGGGTGAGCAGGTGCAGGGCGACATGCCGAAGTTGGTGCGAAACCATGGGGGGACTCCATATGGTTGGTAAATACAACTATTATCGTTGTATCATACAACCATGCGAGAGACCACCCGCGCAGCGGCGATCCAGACCATTCAGCGCGAGCTCACCGCGTTCGCGCGTCGAGCCCGCGGCAAGGCTGCCGAGCTGCATCCCGAGCTGTCGCTGGTTGCCTTCAGCGTCCTCGACTTGATCATCGAGCGGGACGGCTGCCAGGCCGCCGACGTCGCCGATCACTTTCTGCTGGACAAATCCACGGTGAGCAGGCAGGTCGGTGCGCTGGAACGGCTCGGGTATCTCACCCGTGAGGTCGATCCCGGCAATCGGCGCAACTATCATCTGCGCCCGACGCCGGAGGGTCGTCGCATTGCGGGCGAGGCCGAACGGCTGCGTCGGGACGCGTTCACCGAGCGCTTCCTCGAGTGGGGCGACGACGATCTGCGGCGCCTCGCCGGATATTTGGCAAGATACAACGCCACGTCCTGACTGCTTTGCGCGAATTGCTCAGTCGCACTTCGACATTGCGCATATCCCGGACGCCGAACCAAGCGCTTGCTAGTCTCGGCCGATGATCCCCACGATCGTCTGGGGCACGGGCAATGTCGGCCGGTCGGCCATCCGTGCCGTCGAGGCCCATCCCGAGCTGGAACTGACGGGTGTGCTCGTACACAACCCGGAGAAGGTGGGCCGCGATGCGGGCACACTGGCCGGGCTCGACTACGAGATAGGTGTCGCGGCGTCCGATGACGTCGCTGCGACGCTGGCCGCGCGACCGCGCGCGGTCGTCTATGCGGCGTCGGGAGATATCCGGCCCGATGACGCGCTCGCCGACATCATCAGAGCCCTGCGTGCCGGTGCCGTTGTCGTCACGCCCGCGCTGTATGCGCTCTACGATCCGCGCAACGCTCCACCGGAACTTCGCGACCCGGTGCTGGCCGCGATTGCCGACGGCGGCGGTTCGCTCTTCGTCTCCGGGGTGGACCCCGGCTGGGGCAACGACGTGCTGCCGCTGTTGCTCAGCGGCCTCGGCCATACCGTCGAGGTGATCCGCTGCCAGGAGATCTTCGACTACTCGACCTACGACCAGCCCGATTCGGTCCGCTACCTGGTCGGTATGGGCCAGCCGATGGACTACCAGCCGCCGATGACCGCGCCGGGTATCCCGACAATGGTGTGGGGCGGGCAGATTCGATTGATGGCGCGGGCACTCGGTGTCGAACTCGACGAGATCCGTGAAACGTTGGACCGACGTGCCCTCGAATCCGCCGTCACAACAACGACCATGGGTGAATTCGGCGCAGGCACGCAGGGTGCGGTGCGGTTCGAGGTGCAGGGCGTCGTCGAAGGCGAGCCGCGCATCGTCATCGAGCACGTCACCCGCATCCATCCCTCCTGCGCACCGGACTGGCCGACACCACCCGACGGGGCGGGCGCGCACCGCGTGATCGTCGAAGGTCACCCCCGCATCGAGGTCACCATCGAAGCCGGCGACGAGGACGGCAACCGCGCCGCGGGCGGAAACGCCACTGCCGTTGGCAGATTGGTGAACGCCATCGACTGGCTGGTCGAGGCCGAACCAGGTCTCTACGACGCACTCGATGTCCCACTGCGCCCCGCGGTCGGCAAGCTCGGAAGGACTCTCAATGACCGTGTCAAGCCGTGGTGACCACCGATGCCGGGTTTTCGGCGCTGAATTCGCGTCCGTCGCGCAGCAGTGCCCACAAGACATCGACCAGCCGTCTGGCCAGCGCTAGCA
>NZ_JBKOQN010000006.1:0-167350 GCF_046764895.1 Nocardia sp. CWNU-33
CACCCATCAGGGCACGGTTGGCGTCATCGTGCTCGAGGAACGGGATCATCGCGGTCGCCACCGACACCATCTGACGCGGCGACACATCCATGTAATCGACCTCGGCGGCCGAAACGAACTCGACCTCTTCACCGAGACGACGAACCAGGACCTTGTCCTCGAGGAAGCGCCCCTCGGCGTCGACCGGCGAGTTGGCCTGCGCACGGATGTGCCGGTCCTCCTCGTCGGCGGTCAGGTACACGACGTCGTCGGTGACCTTGCCCTCGACGACCTTGCGGTACGGGGTCTCGATGAAACCGAACGGGTTGACCCGCGCGTACACCGACAGCGAACCGATCAGGCCGATGTTCGGGCCTTCCGGGGTCTCGATCGGGCACATGCGGCCGTAGTGCGAGGAGTGGACGTCACGGACTTCCAGACCGGCGCGCTCACGGGACAGACCACCCGGGCCAAGGGCCGAAAGACGGCGCTTGTGGGTCAGACCCGACAGCGGGTTGTTCTGGTCCATGAACTGCGACAGCTGGGAGGTTCCGAAGAACTCCTTGATCGCGGCGACGACCGGGCGGATGTTGATCAGGGTCTGCGGCGTGATCGCCTCGACGTCCTGAGTCGTCATCCGCTCGCGGACCACGCGCTCCATGCGCGAGAGGCCGACCCGGATCTGGTTCTGGATCAGCTCGCCGACGGTGCGCAGGCGGCGGTTGCCGAAGTGGTCGATGTCGTCGACCTCGACGGGAACCTCTGCGCCACCCGGCGCGGTCATCATCCGATCACCGGAGTGCAGGCGCACCAGGTACTCGATCGTGGTGACGATGTCTTCCTTGGTGAGGACCGACGCGGTGATCGGCTCGCCGAGGTGGATGCCCAGCTTCTTGTTGATCTTGTAGCGACCGACGCGCGCCAGGTCGTAGCGCTTCTCCTTGAAGAACAGGTTCTCCAGCAGGGTCTGCGCGGACTCCTTGGTCGGCGGCTCGCCCGGGCGCAGCTTGCGGTAGATGTCCAACAGCGCCTCGTCCTGACCGGCGGTGTTGTCCTTCTCCAGGGTCGACATCATGATCTCGGAGAAGCCGAAACGCTCGACGATCTCCTCGGTCGTCCAACCCAGCGCCTTCAGCAGCACGGTGACCGGCTGGCGACGCTTGCGGTCGATGCGGACACCGACGGTGTCGCGCTTGTCGACGTCGAACTCCAACCACGCGCCGCGGCTCGGAATGACGCGCACGCTGTGCAGGTCCTTTTCCGTGCTCTTGTCGACGCTGTTGTCGAAGTAGACACCCGGCGAACGCACCAGCTGCGAAACGACGACGCGCTCGGTGCCATTGATGATGAACGTGCCCTTGTCGGTCATCATCGGGAAATCACCCATGAAGACCGTCTGGCTCTTGATCTCACCGGTGTTGTTGTTGATGAACTCAGCGGTGACGAACAGCGGCGCCGCGTAGGTCATGTCCTTGTCTTTGCACTCGTCGATGGAGGCCTTGACCTCTTCGAAACGAGGATCCGAGAAAGACAGGGACATCGAGCCCGAGAAGTCCTCGATCGGCGAGAGCTCCTCGAGCACCTCCTCGAGACCCCCCGTTAGTCCGCCGTCACCGCGGAGCGCGGCCTTTTCACGCCATGAAGGCGAACCGATCAACCATGCAAATGAGTCCGTCTGTAGATCGAGAAGTCCGGGCACCTCCAAGGGTTCACGGATCTTCGCGAAAGACACCCTCAATGGGGCTCCGGGGATTCCGGCAAGTGCCTTGGTCTGGGTGGAGACTGCCAAGATGCGTCCTTCCAGCACCTCACGCGCGTCGCGTGGTGGTCCGCGACCGTCGCTTGTCTGCTACGAATTCCGCTGGTTACAACCCGAACGAAACCCGAACAGGCAACAGCGGAAGTAACACCGGAAGGGTGGAACTCACGTGTGCGAATCGAGGTATGGACAGGAGGCAGCCAGCGCAACGTCCAAACCTACACCTACATACGCCGAGGTGTCAAAGTACCACCAGAGCGAGCCTCCGCGTGGCGGCGCGCCGTGACCTATATGGCTGGCGCGCCGGGCCCGAATCGCTGGCTGCGTCGGGAGCCACGGGGCGCTTGGAGCCACTGTGACAGCTGCCGCTGTTGTGAATAGCGTGACGGGTCGGGCGAAACTCGTCAAGTGGCAGCGCCGACCAGGGGCGCACCGAGATCGCCTGCCGCGCTACAAGATCACCAGGTCGAGCGGCTCAATTGCGATCGACGATGTCGCTGGCCAGCCAACGTCCGTCCTTTTTTTGCATGCGCAAAACGATCGGACCGGAGGCGCTTTCCTGCGCAACGCCGTCTTTGTTCGCGCTGACGACCATATTGACGAGCAGCTCGGCCTTGTCATCGGTGAGCAAGGTCACTCCGATCGGCTTGGCATCGACATCCGCGCTGGTCTGGGCCTGTTTGATAGCGGCGATATTGGTGTCGGCGTACTTGTCGAAGTCGGTCAGCATCTGCCCGGTCACCACCTGGTGCACCGCATCCTTGTAGCCGTCGAGCTTCTTCACGTCGTAGGCGAACACGGTGCGCAGCGCGTGCTCCGCGGCGGCGCTCACTTCTTCGGTGGCCTTGGTCTGCACGAACGCCTGGTTCGAATCGTCGACGCCGGGCCGGAAGGCCGCCAGCACCGCGAAACCGGCGAGCAGCACTGTGGCGACGACACCCGCAATGACAACACCCCAGCCGGTCTTCGAGCGCCGCAGTGGCCGCCGAGCAGGCCGCTGCTCGACGTCGTGCTGCGGTGGCGTGCCGGATTCGACCGTCTCGGTGTTGCCGGCGACTTTAGGACGGCGGGTCCTCGCGGTGCGCGGCTCATCGGCGACCCGGGTCTTGCCGGTCGGCCTGCGGTTCGACGTGGCAGGCTCTGCAGCTCGCCGATTGCGCGCTCCCGCGCCCGCGACCGCCCGGTCGGTTGCAGCCCGATTCCTGGGCGTTACGCGGTTGACGGGTCGTTTGGATGCCATGAATCGGTCCTCCTACGAGCCGGGCTTGGTCGGGGGCGCGGGGGCAGGAGCAGGGGCAGGAGCACCGGGCGCTTGCGGCGCACCGCGCGTACTACCTGGTTTCGGTGCGTCCAGCGGCACCGGCTGCCCGAGCGATTCCGCCTTCTCCGCCTTCCAGACCTCGCCCTCCTTGATCATGTTCAGCGTCCAGGACTGCCGGAAGCTGACCGGCGCGGTATCGGGCACGCTGCGTGTCACCTGCAGCACCACCAGCGCCGATGCCCGGTCCCGCTCGGAGTTCAACGAGGTAAGGGCCGCACCGAGCACCTTCGACTCCAGCTTGGTCTTGGACTCCGAAGCCGTCGTCCGCAGCTGTTCCTGCCCCTTGGTCGCCTCGTCGAGCAATTGGCCGGTCATCGAGGACTGGATCATCGCGATCGAGCCCTCCACATCGGCCGGGTTGATCGACATCAGATTGATCGCGGCCTGCCTGGCATCGGTGAGCGCGGCATCACGCGCCTCGGTGCGCGGACCGTCGGTGAAGAACGCGGCACGCACCCAGCCCCCGCCGAACCAGGCCGCGGCGACCAGCGCGATCACCAGCGCGGCGGCGGCCACCACGGTGACGACGAACGGCGGCCGCCCCGCCGCAGTGTCGGCGAGCACGGAATCGACCGCCCGCGCCGCCGGCTCCGCTGTGGACTGTTCCGCGGTCGGCGACTCGGCGGCGGCCTCCGTGGGGACAGCCGCCGCGGCGTCGGATTCCGTGGAATCGGGCGCGTTGGGTCCAGGCTGTTCCTTGGAAAGATCGGGACTCACGACTGCACCTCGCTGACGCTCGGTTCCGTCGTGCCCCGTGGCGCTGTGCCTATAGTTCGCTCGCTGCGCTCACTCACGACTGCACACCCTAACGTCAGTAATTATTGCGGCGACGCCGCGTCGGTCCTGGTCACCGCTTCGGCGTGACCCCCAGCAGGGTGGCCATCTGAACAGCGATCGGGTTGAGGTTCAGCTTTTCCGGGTCGGTCTTCGGGTTGGAATCCCACGGCTGCACGATGCTCGGGTCTGCGAGATCGGCCCGCGCGCCACCGCGCACCGCGGTCGGATTACCAAACGGCACAGTGCATTTCGCGTCCCGGTTGAACGGGAACTCGTCACGCGTGTCGTCGAAATCCGGATTCTCCCGCTTCATCTGCTCGAGGATCCGCTGGGTCCCCTCGTAGCCCAACGTGCACGCGGGCGGGTTATTGGCTTCGAGGACGAGACCGAAGTGGCTGGTGCCGTCGCCGGGGGCGGTAGAGGAGGCGCCGATGGACAGCGACGGCAGCATGATCAGCAGCGGCCGCAGCGCGTAGAACTTCGGCGAGATGGACTGCAACAGTTGGCGCAGGTTCGCCAGGTCCTCGGTCAGTGCGGGGCCACTCTCGCTGAGCAGCGCGCCGATTTGGTCACTTGCGTCCGTTCCCGTCCCGATCAGCCTGCGCAGATCGGGGTCGCTGGACCGTAGCTGAGCGGTCAGCAGATCGAGGCCATTGCTGAATCGGCGGATCGCGCCGTCCTGCTCGGCCTGGGTGCCGAGCGCGATGCGGCCGTCCTTGATCAGCTGAATCGTTTGCGGCAGCGTCTCGTTGAACGTGACGGTGAATTTGTTCAGCGAGTCGACGAAAACCTGCAGATCGTCGCCCTTGCCGTTGAACGCTTTGCCGAGCTCGGTGACGGTGGTGTTCAGCGCGGCCAGGTCGACCGAGCTGGTGAACGAGTCCACACTGCCGATCAGTTCCTCGATCGATACCGGTGTCGTCGCCGAGGTGATCACCGAGCCGTCGCGCAGATAGGGACCGCGATCGGAATCGGGCTGCAGATCCAGGTATTGCTCGCCGATGGCGGAGCGGTTGGCAACGACGGCCTTGGCCGAGGCCGGGATGTCCGGCGAGCTCGAGTCGATGACGAGGTTCATCACCACGCCCTTGTCGGAGAGCTCCAGATCGCCGACCCGGCCGACCGGAACGCCGCGGTAGGTCACCTCGGCGCCCTTGTAGATGCCGCCGGTCTGCGCCGTCTCCACCTTCACGGTGTACAGATCGAAGCCGAGCATATTGTCCAGGCGGATGTACTTGGCGCTGACGAGCACCACACCCACCACCGCGACCACGACGAAGAGGATCAGCTGATTACGGACAAGGCGGGTCATCGCGGACCACCTCCCACACCGAGTTGGTCGAGAATCGCACCGAGCGGATTCGTCGGCGGCGCAACGCCGTTCGCGGGCGCGAAGGCCATGTTCGGCGGCAGCGGCAGGATCGAGACCGTGGGCCAGCCCGGTCGCGGACCGTTCCCGTTGTAGTACGGGTTGGTCGGGTTGATCACCGGCGTCGGACCCGTTTTCGGCGGGATGTACACCGGATCACCCTTGCCGACACCGAGATTGCTCAGCGTCACGCCGATCTGCTGGTCCACCGACAGCCAGGTGTTCACCTGACCACCGAAGGTGCCCTCCAGCGTCGAGTCGGGGAACGGGTAGGTCGGCACCAGCGGCAGCGCCGTGACCAGATCCGGCGCCGCGCGGCCGAGCTCCTGCAGTGTCGGACGCAGTGCACGCAGATCGGTGATCAGATCGTTCTTCGAGCGGTCCAGCACCTCGAAACCGGCCTGGCCGACCCGATCGAGCTGAGCCAGCATCGAAATCAGCTGCGGGCGTTGCTCATTGAGGATCTTGATACCCTCGGGCAGTTCGTCGAGGATCTTGCCGATCTGATCGGTCTGGGTGGCCACCCGGCCGCTCAGTGTCGCGAGACCATCTATGGCCCTGGTGATGTTGTCGACCTGTGCGTCCAGTCCTGCGATGAGCGTGTTCGCCTGATCGAGCAGCGAACGCACCTTGTCCTCGCGGCCGCCCAACGTCCGGTTCAGCTCGGTGACGATGGGCTGCAGCTGCGCGACGCCACCACCGTTGAGCAGCAACGACATCGCGCCGAGCACCTGCTCGATTTCGGTGGCGTGCCGGGTGTTGGCGACCGGGATCACCGAGCCGTCGGTGAGCTTCTTCGGGTCCGGATCCGCGGTGGGTCTGGTCAGCTCGATGAATTTCTCACCGAGCAGATTGGTCTGCTTCACCTCCGCCTTGGCGTTGGCGGGCAGCTCGACCGAGGAGTTCACCAGGGTCCGCACGCTCGCGGTCCACTGGTCCTTGCCGATGACGATCTCCTCCACCCGACCCACCGGCACGCCTTCGAGCTTGACCGCCGACTGCGGCACCAGGTCGAGCACATCGTCGAACTGGATGTCGATGTGCATCGGGTGCGCGCCGACATCGGCGCCACCCGGCAGCGGGACGCTGTAGATGCCGTTGGAGGCGCACGAGGCCACCAGCAGGCCGACCGCGCTCAGCGCCACGGCCGCTGCGCCCTTGCGAATCGTGTTGCGGCTCATCACCGGCCACCTCCCTGCGACGGCGGAAGCTGATCGGACGGGGTGCCCGGCACGGTCCCCGGCACCGGGGCGCGCTGCTCGTTCTCGCCACTGAGGATGCCGAACGGCAGGATCAGCGTCGGCGTCTTCACGCCCGCGGTGATCTGGTCGGTGATCTCCTTGCAGTGGTCGAGCAGCGGTCGCATCTGCTTGCCGATGGCCTCGAACTTCGGATCGCCCGGCATCAGCTTGCTCAGATCGAGCATCTTGCACACCGCACCGAACGGATCTTGCAGATCGGTGAAGTTGGCGCGCATGTCGAGCGTGCCCGATTCGCCGTTGTGCACATTGATCAGATTGCTCAGCGCCAGCGGCAGCACCGGAAGCGCGGCGGCGAGATCATCGCGCTTGTCGGCGAGGGTCTTGGTGAGCTCGGTGAGCGCCTGCGCGTTGTCGGCGATCAGGTCGCGGTTGTCGTCGATGAACCGGGCGACATCGCCGAGGCCGACCGACAGCAGGTTCAACGCTTCACCGAGGTTCTGCCGTTCGCCGGCGAGGAACCCGGACAGATCCGCGAGCTGCGCGTTGAATTGACGCACCTGCGAGTCGTTCTGGGCCAGCATGGTCACGAAGCTCTGCAGGTTCTTCACGGTGTCGAAGATGTCCCCGCGCGCGTCGGACAGGTAGCGCGCCGCCCGCGAGAGCTGGGTGATGCTGTTGGCGAGCGCCTCGCCGTTGCCTGCCAGGTTCGCCGCCGACGTGCGCACCAGCTCGTTCACCGCGCCCTCGGCGTTGGCGCCGTTGGGGCCCAACGCATCCGACAGCTCGGTGATGCTCTTGTACAGCTGGTCGACCTCCACCGGGGTGACCGTGCGGTCCCGCGGAATGGTCGCGGTGCGGCCCATTTTCGGCCCGCCGGTATACACCGGCGTCAGCTGGATGAATCGGTCGGAGACCACCGAGGGGGTGATCTGCGCGGCCTTGGCGTCGGCGGGCACGTCGTATTTCCGGTCGACATCCATGACGACCCTGACCTGGTCGCCCAGCGGCTCGACCGAGGCGACCCGTCCCACCGGCACCCCGAGCACCCGCACGTCGGAACCCTCGTAGATGCCGACCGATCGATCGAAGTAGGCGGTGATCTTGGTGGTGGTCATCCGATCGAACAGCCACCACAACACACCCGCCGCCAGCAGGGCAGCGACCACCACCACGGCGATGGCCGCCTTGGTGCCGCGACTGGAGGACCGCAGTGCGGTCAAGGGCTCACCGCGCCAGCTCGTCGCCATGTCAGTTACCTTCCAGAGGGCCGAAAGAACGCACCGGCGGTCGATCACCGGGAATTTCCGGCAGGCCCGGCGGAAGCAGGTTGACGATCACCGCGTCGAACCAGCGACCGGTGCCGAGCACGTTGGCGTAGAGGCCGTAGAACGGCGCCGCGAGTTCCAATGTCTTGGAGATGTTCTGCTGGTTGGCGTTGAGCAGGTTGATGGAGGCCTTCAGATTGGTCAGGGCCGGGCCGATCTGCTCCTGGTTGTCGTGCACCAGCGCGCTGAGTTCGGCCGCCACCGTCTTGGCTCCGGTGAGCAACTGCGAGATCGACTGCTGACGAACATTGAGCTCGGTCAGCAACTGCCCGCCCGAGGCGAGCAGCCGCTCGAACTCGGCATTGCGATCCGCGAGCACCTGGGTGGTCTGCTTGGTCGCGGCGAACATCCGCTTGAGCTCTTGGTCGCGCTTGCCGAGGGTCTCCGAGAGCCTGGCGACACCATCGATGGAACTGCGGATCTCCGGCGGCGTGGTGGCGAATGCCTCCGACAGCACCCGCATGCTGGTGGCCAGCTGCGCAGTGTCGATCTCGTCGATGTTCTTTGCCGCATCACTGAACGCATCCACCACGTCGTACGGAGAAAGCGTGCGCGACAACGGGATTCGCTTGCTCGGATCGGCGGGCTTGGAGCCCTTCGGGTCCAGCGCCAGGTACTTCTGCCCCAGCACGGTCTTGATCTGGATGGAGGCGGTCGTCTCGTTGCCGACCCAGGCGTCCTTGGTGCGGAAGTCGATGAGCACCCGGTCACCGGCCAGCCGGACATCCGACACTGCACCGACCTTGACGCCGGCGATGCGGACTTCGTTGCCCTTCTTGATGCCCGCCGCCTCGGAGAACTCGGCGGTGTACTTGGTGCCCGCGCCGATGATCGGCAGCCGGTCCAGGAAGAACGCGGAGATCGTCACCAGCAGCACCATCACGAGGCCGAGCACACCCATGAATGCGGGGCTGCGCTTGCCGAGCAGGATCCGGTCGTCCATCTAGCGGCCCTTCCCGTGGCAGCGCGGCGCGGCGTTGGTGTAGAGCGGCTGGTTGATCGTCGGCATCCCGGCCGGGAGGTTGAGCTGCGGCGCATCCGGCACACCCGGCCCGACGACGATGTCGATACCGCACAGATAGAACTGGAACCACGAGCCGTAACTGCCGACGCGGCCGAGCTTCTCCATCTTGATCGGGAGGTTGTGCAGCACCTCGTTCACGTCGTCCTTGCGCTCGTTGAGGGTGCCGGTGAGCTGGTTGAGCCCGGCAATCGAACCCTGCAGCGACGGCCGGGTCGGGACAAGCAGATCCGAGGTCGCCGAGGCCAGGTTGCCCAGCGAGGTCACCGAACGTCCGATGGTGTCGCGCTCGGCGGCGAGCCCGCTGACCAACGCCTCGGTATTGACGATCAGCTGGTCGAAGTTGTCCTCGCGCTGGTTGACCGTTTCCAGCACGGCGGTCAGGTTCTTCACGAGTTCCCCGATGACGGCGTCCTTGTCCGCGATCTTGTTCGTCAGGCTCGCGGTGCTGGTCACCAAATCTTTGATGGTGCCCTGCTCGCCCTGGAACACCTGGATGATCTCGAAGGACAGCTTGTTCACGTCGTCGGCGGTGAGCGTGTGGAACAGCGGTCGGAAGCCATTGAACAGAGTGGTCAGATTCAATGCCGGACGCGTCTTCTCCAGCGGAATCGTCGCACCCTTGTTGATCTTGCGGCCCTGCTCGCCTGCCCCCTGCTCGAGCGCGATATAGCGCTGGCCGACCAGGTTGCGGTAGCGGATGGTCGCCGTAGTCGAGGCGGGCAGCCAATTGCGGTCGGCCAGTTCGAATTTCACCTCGGCCAGCCGCTTGTCCACAATCGAGACGTCGGTGACTTTGCCGACCCGCACACCCGCGATGCGCACCTCGTCGCCCGGGTTCAGCGAGGTGACATCGGTGAACCTGGCCTTGAACTCGGTACCGCCACCGCTGTAGTTCGCGATGGACAGGCCGAGCACCGTGGTCGCGAAAAGGGTGACAATGACGAAGATGATCAGCTTGGTCAGCGGCGATCCCACGCCACGCAGCTTCTGTTTCATCGCACGCTCACCTCACTTCCGCGGAATGCCGGCGCTCCGATCCGAGTCACCCAGCTGGGCACCTGTTCCGGCGAAACATCGTTGGCCGCACCGTAGATCGCGCCGAGGGTCTGCTGCTCGAGTGGCGAATTCGCCGTGGTCGGCGCACTGCCTGCCGGGTAGACACCGAACTGCGGAGTCTCCAGGTATCCGGTGTTCTGGTCGCCGGGGTTGCGGCTCGGCACCTGATACGAACCCTCGTTGGCGGAACCACCGGTGTACTGACCGGGGTCGACGCCGAGCGGGTACTCCGGAACGCACCACGGCCCCCGGGTGTCCAGCCAGCGCGGCTCGTCCTGGTTGGGCAGATACTTGCCGCGGGTGTTGACCAGTTCGATGGTCACCCGCGAGCCGGGCCGATCGGTGCCTTTGCCGAAGAGGCGGTCGATGCGCGGCTTCATCTTCGCGAAGTTCGCCAGCGCGCACGCGTAGGTGGGCGAGTAGGTCGCCAGCAGTTCGAGGGCGGGCCGGGAGTCGACGGCCAGATCGATGATGTTGTCGTGGTTGGCGAGGAAGAAGTCGGCGGTGGTGGCCGCGGTGGGGGTCAGCGAGGCTATCAACGTGTCGATCTGCGAGCGCTTCTGCACGATGGTCGCGTTGGTGGTACGCAGATTGTTCAGCGCGTCGATCAGCTGCGGCGCGGCATCGGAGTAGGTCGCGGCCACGTCGGCAAAGCTCGCAAGATCCTGTTGCAGATCCGGCATCACCACGTTGACCTCGCGGAAGATGTTGTCCAGCTTGTCGATCGTCTCGCCGAGCGCAAGACCCTGACCCGACAGCGCCTGCGACAGCGAGCCGAGGGTGGCGGCCAGATCCTGCGGCGGAATCGCCTGCAGCAGCGGCAGCAGATCATCGAGCAGCTTGCTGATCTCGATCGCGTTGCCGCTGGTGTCCTGGTGCAGCGTGACGCCATTGGTCAGATGCTGGGCGCTGGGATCGTCCGGGATCACCAGATCCACGTACCGCTCACCGAACAGCGTCTTGGGCAGCAGCCGGGCCGTCGCGTTCACCGGAATCTGTTCGGCCTTGCCGGGATCCAGCGCCAACGCCAAGGTCACCTTGCCGCCCTCGGACTGGCTGGAACGGACTTCACCGACATGGACGCCGCGGACCTTGACGTCCGCATTGCGGGTGAGCGCATTGCCGACGCTGTCGGTGATGAGGTTGACCTCGACTGTCTTCACGAACTGTTTGTTGTAGATCGCGATGGTGGTCCAGAGGAACAGCGCGCAGATCACGAAGAACGCGATACCGAGAACCCGGACCCGCACCTTTTCGGTAGACCGCCAGGCTTGAACGGAACTCATGACCGAGCCTCACTTCGCTCGCCACGGATGCGGCTCATCCCGCGACCCGCACCGTCGTGGTTGTTCCCCAGATCGCCAGGCTCAGGAAGAAGTCGAGCACATTCACGAGCACGATCGCCGCACGCACCGCCCGGCCGACCGCGACACCGACGCCGGCGGGACCGCCGGTGGCGTGGAAGCCGTAATAGCAATGCACCATGATGATCACGAACGCGAATACCAGCACTTTGAGGAACGAATACAACACGTCCTCTGGTGGTAGGAAAAGGCTGAAATAGTGGTCGTAGGAGCCGCTGGATTGCCCGTTGAACCAAATGCTGATCATTCGCGATGCCAGGAATGTGCCGAGCAGACCGACGATGTACAGCGGAATGACCGCGAGGAATCCCGCGATCACACGGGTAGAGACCAGGAACGGCACACCCGGCACCGCCATCACCTCGAGCGCGTCGATTTCCTCGGAAATGCGCATCGCGCCGAGCTGGGCGGTGAAACCACAACCCACCGTTGCCGATAGTGCCAGCGCCGCTACCAGCGGCGCGATCTCGCGGGTATTGATATAGGCGGTGAGGAAGCCGGTCAGCACCGAGCTGCCGAGTGAGTCGAGCGCCTTGAAGCCCTGTAGGCCGACCACGACACCGACCGAGCCGGACATGAACACGATGACACCGATGGTGCCGCCGATCACCGCGAGCGCGCCGCTGCCGAAGGTCACCTCGGCGAGCAGCCGCATGACCTCCTTGCGGTAATGCACCGCGGTCCGCGGAATCCAGGCGATGGCGCGGGAGTAGAACGACATCTGCTCACCGGCGCGATCGACCATGTTCAGTGGCATACGCACGATTTCGCCCGCCCGGCGGGCAGTCTTGGCCAGGGCCGGGCTGCGGTAGGAAGTGGCCACGGGTCAGGCGCCCTTGGCGGGGACGACCTGGAGATACACCAGGGTCAGCACCAGGTTCACGAAGAACAACACCAGGAACGTGATCACCACCGCTTGGTTCACCGCGTCACCGACTCCTTTCGGGCCCCCTTTGGGATGCAACCCCTTGTACGCGGCAATCACGCCGGCGAGCAGACCGAACACGAGCGCCTTGATCTCACCGATCCACAGGTCCGGCAACTGCGCCAGCGCGGAGAACGAGGCCAGGTAGGCGCCCGGCGTACCGCCCTGCAGCAGCACATTGAAGAAATAGCCACCCGCGATGCCGACCACCGACACCAGACCGTTGAGCAGCACGGCCACCAGGGTCATGCCGAGGACGCGTGGCACCACCAGCTTCTGGACCGGATCCACGCCGAGCACCTCGAGCGCGTCGATCTCCTCGCGGATGGTGCGCGAACCAAGGTCGGCAGCGACCGCCGACCCGGCCGCGCCCGCGATGATCAAGGCGGTGACGACCGGGGCGGCCTGCTGCACGGTAGCGAGCACGCTGGTTGCACCGGTGAAAGATTCGGCTCCCAGTTGCTTGATCAGCGAGCCGGTCTGTAGCGCAACAACTGCGCCGAACGGGATTGCCACCAGTGCGCTCGGCAAAATCGAAACACTCGCGATAAACCACGACTGCTCGATGAATTCGCGCAACTGGAACGGCCGCTTGAACGTCTTGCGCAGCACGTCGATAAAGAGCGCAAAGATGTTGCCGGCCTGAGCAAACCCTGACTCCATTGGAGTCCGCAATCGCGCCAGGGTGGAGTTCACGATCGCAGATGTTACCCGTTAGTTGTGTTGTGGCGCACGGTTGTGTCGTATGTGCCACCTTGATAACCTGCTGGGTCGCCGCTGTTATAGGTCAGTACCTGCGTGTCGTCGTTCTCCGCAAGTGACTCACGAATCGCAACCTGCGCCTGGTGCGGCAGCGTGTGCATGATCTCGCGGACCCGCTCTTTGCGACGATGCACGGCCTGTCGCACCGGCATGCCGGGCTCCGCCTTCATCTGCGGGATGATGCCCTCGACCTCTTCGGCGCCGCCGTGGTGATGGCCGGCGTCGACGAGCGCCTGCTCGCGCGCCATCTGCGCCTCGTCCTTTTCCTCGCTCATACCGATCGGGCCGATCATGCGGCCGTTGAGGAACTGCTTGACCACGGGCTCGTCGCTGGTGAGCAGCACCTCGCGCGGGCCGAACATGACCAGCTGACGGCGGAACAACATGCCGATGTTGTCCGGCACCGTGCGCGCCAGGTTGATGTTGTGCGTGACGATCAGGATCGTCGCGTCGATCTGCGCGTTGATATTGAGCAGCAACTGGCTCAGGTACGAGGTGCGGACCGGGTCGAGGCCGGAGTCCGGCTCGTCGACCAGGATGATCTGCGGGTCCAGCACCAGGGCGCGGGCCAGGCCCGCTCGCTTGCGCATACCGCCGGAGATCTCGCCGGGCAGCTTGTTCTCGGCCCCGAGCAGACCGGTCAGCTCCAGCTTCTCCATGACGACCTTGCGGATATCCGACTCGGACTTCTTGGTGTGCTCGCGCAGCGGGAAGGCGACATTGTCATAGAGATTCATCGAGCCGAACAGCGCGCCGTCCTGGAACAGCACGCCGAAGAGCTTGCGAATCTCGTAGAGCTCCTTATTGGAGCACGTGGTGATATCGGTGCCGCCGATAAAGATGGAGCCTCGCTCCGGGCGCAGCAAACCGATCAACGACTTGAGAAAGACGGACTTACCGGTACCCGAGGGACCGAGTAGGGCGCTGACCTCGCCCGAGGGCAGTGTCAGCGAGACATCCTGCCAAATTCGCTGTGAACCAAAAGACTTGGTAACACCCTCGGTCCTGACCTCGACGCCCACGCCAACCTCCACAATTCTCAGCGAGCAGCCCACCGGCGTACCACGCAATTCGGCTGTCGCGGTGTGTCGCATCACAGTGGGTTCGGTCACTGTAACCCATGGGCGAGACGCGGCACACCTCAACCTGACTGAAGAGTAACCCCGAAACGCTCACGATAATCGCACCACGGTCGCGTGCGTTCGGACAAAGCAAACGGGCGGCCCCCAATGGGGACCGCCCGTTCGGCGAAGTAGTCGCAGGCGACTGCTCGCGGGTTACTCGAAAAGACGAGCGAATTACTTGACGGAGACCTTGGCGCCGGCCTCTTCCAGCTTCGCCTTGGCAGCCTCGGCGGCGTCCTTGGCGACCTTCTCCAGGATCGGCTTCGGGGCGCCCTCGACCAGGTCCTTGGCTTCCTTCAGGCCCAGGCCGGAGACGATCTCACGGACCACCTTGATGACCTGGATCTTCTTGTCGCCCGCACCCTCGAGGATGACGTCGAACTCGTCCTGCTCTTCGGCGGCCTCGACCGGCGCGGCGCCGACAGCGGCGACGGCGACCGGAGCAGCGGCGGTGACCTCGAACTTCTCTTCGAACTTCTTGACGAAGTCCGACAGCTCGAGCAGGGTCATGTTGCCGAAGGTCTCGAGCAGTTCGTCAACGTTGGCCATGATGTTGTTCCTTTCGGTAGTTGATGTCTATGAGGGCGAGCCGCACGCGAATCACCCGCTGTGTTCAATTTGCGGCCTTCGCGGGGCCCTGCGTGGTTACGCTGGCGCTTCCGCCTCCGGGCCCGTCGCTCACGCCGCGGGGTTATTCAGCGGCAGCGGTTTCGCCACCGGATTCGGCCTGCTTCTTCTCCACGAGCGCGGCGGCCAGGCGGGCCACCTGCGATGCGGGAGCGTTGAACAGACCGGCGGCCTTCGCCATGTTGCCCTTCATCGCGCCGGCCAGCTTGGCCAGCAGCACCTCGCGGGACTCGAGGTCGGCGATCTTCTCGACCTCGGCAACGGACAGCGCAGCGCCGTCCATGTACCCGCCCTTGATGATGAGCGCCTTGTTGTCCTTGGCGAAGGTCTTGAGGGCCTTCGCTGCGTCGACCGGCTCGCCCTGAATGAAGGCGATGGCGGTCGGTCCGACGAACAAGTCGTCCAGGCCTTCGACGCCCGCTTCCGCGGCCGCACGCTTGACCAGGGTGTTCTTGGCGACGGAGTACGTGGCGCCCGCGCCGAGCGCGCGACGCAGATCGGTGAGCTTGCCGACCGAAAGACCACGGTATTCCGTGACAACGGTGGCGGTCGAGCTCTTGAACTGCTCCGCAATCTCTTCGACCGCAGTGACCTTCTCGGGTTTTGCCATACTTCGCCTCCTCTCTGGATGTCGGTTCGTATATACGAACTACCAAGCACCAGGGGCCAGCGATAAAGCAAACGCCCCGAACGCAGAGCGTTCCGGGGCGCAATACGGGATCGACCCGAGTAATACCCGGACCAATTCCCAGCCTCAGATCTCCCTGCGTGGGCCGCCGGCTGTTGCCGGACCTTCGACCGATCCCAGGCGGGAACGGCGACCAACGGTCTTCGGTAGAACGGATTGGGTAGCGATCGAACTCGTCGATAACTGTCGTCCAGAGTACCTGCCAAGGTCACCATCTGCCAAAACGGGCTCTCCATGGGGCTGAATCGCCCCCTCCTCGACGTCGAATTGTTGTGCGCCGTCTCACAATTCATAGCGCTTTGTGGTCGACATCTCCGCCAAAAAGTGTTACCAACGGTGACAGATATTGCTTGACTGCTGAACTATGGCAACCTCCATAGTCGATCCACCGGTGCTGCTGGAACGACGCACGCACCGCTTCGCCGCACTCGCCGTGATCTGCCTGGCAGAGCTGCTGGTCGTCCTCGACAACACCATCGTCAACGTGGCCCTACCCTCCCTCGGCGTCGAGCTGGCGACCGGCGTCAGCGGACTGCAATGGTCGTCGACGCCTACACACTGACCTTTGCCGGACTACTGCTCGCCTTCGGAAACCTCGGCGACCGCTACGGCCGCCGCCGGGTGATGATGATCGGCCTGGCCGGCGTGGCCGTCATGTCGATCGGCGGCGCGCTATCGGATGCCATGGGCAGCGTCATCACCGCCCGTGCCGCCATGGGCGTGTTTGCCGCCGCCGTCTTCCCCGCAACGCTCGCGCTCATCATCAATATCTTCACCGATCGTCGCGAACGAGCCCTCGCCATTGCCGCGTGGACCGCCATGGCCGGATTCGCCATCGCCATCGGCCCCATCTCGGGAGGCTGTCTGCTGGAACACTTTTCGTGGCATTCGGTGTTCTGGATCAACGTGCCGGTGGCGCTGCTGGCCATGACCGCGACGCTGATCTGGGTGCCCGAATCGCGCTCCTCGCAGGTAGGGCGGCTGGATCCGGCAGGCATCGGGTTGTCCATCGCGGGCATCACGCTGCTGGTCTGGTCCATCATCGAGGCACCGCGCTTCGGCTGGACATCGGTGACCACGCTCGGCACCGGCGCATTCGGCGTCGCACTGCTTGCCGCATTCGTCACCTGGGAACTGCGCACCAGCACACCGATTCTCGATATGACGCTGTTCGGCAATCGGCGATTCTCGCTGCCCGCCTTGTCGATTGCGATCGGCTACTTCTCGATGTTCGGATTCCTGTTCCTCATCACACAGTACTTCCAAGGCGTGCGCGAATACACACCGCTCGAATTCGGTATCGCCTCACTGCCGTTCGCATTCTCGGTGGCGATCGGCGCGCCGATCGCAACCCTGCTCGCACAACGACTCGGCACCACGTCCGTCATCGTGTTCGGCCTGCTGCTCACCGGCCTCGGCCTCTACCTCGGTGGCCAGGTGACAGTCGACAGCCCTTACCTCACCGACGTGCTGCCGTCCATGGTGTCGATGGCGCTCGGCTTGGCCATCGTGCAGGGCCCGGCCACCGAATCGATCATGTCGTCACTGCCGCTCGACGAGGCGGGCGCGGGTTCGGCGGTCAACGACACCACCCGCGAGATCGGCGCCACCCTCGGTGTCGCGGTGCTCGGATCAATTGTGGCGTCGTATTACACGACTCGCGTTTCGCCGCTCATCGACCGCGTACCCGCCGGGATGATGGACGCCAACGAGCGGAGTCTGGTGAAAGCGAGCCCGCTCAGCGTGCTCGAGATGCGCAAACGGGAGTTGGCCCCATTCTTCGAGGCACAGCGCGAGAACCTGATCACGGCGATGAAGACCGCGGCGCTGCAGGGTTCGCACGCGGCGTCCCTGGTGGCCGCCGGTGCGGTGGTCGTGTGCGCGGTGATCGTCGCAATCTTCCTGCCGTGGGGCGTGCAAGAAGGCGAGTCGGTGCTGCTCGGATGGCGGAAAACCGCAGGAAATCAGGAAGATTCGTCCGACTAGAAACTCGCTCATCACAGTGAACGCCCCGTCGTTCCGGCTTGCGCCGGGAAAACGGGGCATTCTCATTTCAGCGTCAGACCGACAACCGCGCCGCATGCTCGACCAGGCGATCGAGCGCTTCGATTGCGCCAGAACGGAATTCAGCGGTATCGACGAGACCGTCCTGGCCGACGGCCGCACGAGCCACGGGCAGCCTGGCGCAAATGTCCGGATCGACGACCGCGCCGATATAGCCGAGAACGGTTACCAGAGTCGCCGCGGCTCCTTCGCCCCGACCCGGTGCGGCCACATTCAGAAAGGCCGTCGGCTTTTCATAGAAATCGCCGGTGCCGACGGTCCAGTCCAGCAGGTTCTTGAAGCTGCCCGGCAGCGTGCCCGCATATTCGGGAGTGCACAGCAGCACTGCATCGGCGCGCGAAAGCTGTTCGCGGAGGGCGACAACGGATGGGTGGCCCGTGCCGTCATCATCGGGGCTGAAAGCGGGCAGCTCGGTCAGACCTTCGTACCAGGTGGTCTCCACGCCCTTCGGGGCGATCGCCTGCACGGTGCGCAGCGCGGCGGAATTGGTCGAAGCACTGCGCGTGCTTCCAGAAATCAACAGAACAACGGTCACACGAGAAGCAACGACCCTCGCGCGTGGATTAGTCCGGCCGCGCACCTGGCGGAAACGCGCAACGGCGGGAACGCGATTCGCGTTCCCGCCGTTGCGGTTGCTGCCTGGTGCTACTTACGCATCCTCGTCGAGGAGGTTGCGGGTGCGGTTCGGGTCCACCGGGATGCCCGGTCCGGTGTTCGTCGACACCGTCACCTTCTTGACGTAGCGGCCCTTGGCGGTCGACGGCTTGGCACGCAGGATCTCGTCCAGCGCGGCACCGTAGTTCTCCACCAGCTTGGTGTCGTCGAAGGACGCCTTGCCGATGACGAAGTGCAGGTTGGCCTGCTTGTCGACGCGGAAGTTGATCTTGCCGCCCTTGATGTCGTTGACGGCCTTGGTCACATCGTTGGTGACCGTGCCCGTCTTCGGGTTCGGCATCAGGCCACGCGGTCCGAGGACACGCGCGATCCGGCCGACCTTCGCCATCTGGTCCGGGGTGGCGATCGCGGCGTCGAAATCGAGCCAGCCGCCCTGGATCCGCTCGATCAGGTCCTCGGCGCCAACAGCGTCGGCACCGGCGGCCTCGGCCTCGGCGGCCTTCTCGCCGGCCGCGAACACGATGACGCGGGCGGTCTTACCGGTGCCGTGCGGCAGGTTGACCGTGCCGCGGACCATCTGGTCGGCCTTACGGGGATCCACACCGAGACGAACGGCAACCTCGACGGTCGCGTCGGTCTTGGTGGTGGCGGTCTCCTTGGCCAGCCGCGCAGCGGCGAGCGGGGAGTACAGCTGATCGCGATCGACCTTCTCGGCCGCGGCGAGATACGCCTTGCTTCGTTTTGCCATGATTCTCTGTCCTTGTTCTGGTTCAGAAGTGGTTATCGGGCCTGGCCGGCCCTCCCACCCGGGTGGAGGAGCGAGTTCGCTCAGCCCTCGACGGTGATACCCATCGAGCGAGCGGTACCCGCGATGATCTTCGCCGCCTGATCGATGTCAGTCGCGTTCAGATCTTCCGCCTTGGTCTTGGCGATCTCCCGGACCTGGTCCATGGTGATCTTCGCGACCTTGGTCTTGTGCGGCTCGGCCGAACCCTTCTGGATACCGGCGGCCTTGAGCAGCAACCGGGCAGCGGGCGGGGTCTTCAGCTTGAAGTCGAACGACCGGTCCTCGTACACCGAGATCTCGACCGGAATGACGTTGCCACGCTGCGACTCGGTCGCGGCGTTGTACGCCTTGCAGAACTCCATGATGTTGACGCCGTGCTGACCGAGCGCGGGGCCCACCGGGGGGGCGGGGTTCGCCTGGCCGGCCTGGATCTGAAGCTTGATGATCCCGGCGAGCTTCTTCTTCTTGGGGGGCATCTTTCTTTCCTAGGTGTCTGTTTTCCTTGCTCTTTGCAAGTCCTGGTGTTGCGATCCTCGACCGGGCGGATTCGCCCCGTCGCTGAGGTAACTGGGCTAGATCTTCGCGACCTGGGTGAACGCCAGCTCGACCGGAGTCTCGCGGCCGAAAATCGACACGAGCACCTTGAGCTTCTGCTGCTCGGCGTTGACCTCGGAGATGCTGGCGGGCAGCGTCGCGAACGGGCCGTCCATCACGGTCACCGACTCGCCGACCTCGAAGTCGACCTCGATGGTCGGCTTGGCGACGATGTCGGCGGCGCCACCCTCGCCGCTCGCGGCAGCGGCGGCAGCGGGCTTCTTCTGCTGCTGCGCGGCCGGGACCAGGAACTTCACCACGTCGTCGATGGAAAGCGGCGACGGGCGCGAGGTCGCGCCGACGAATCCGGTGACACCGGGGGTGTTGCGCACCGCGCCCCACGACTCGTCGTTGAGTTCCATCCGGACCAGGATGTAGCCGGGCAGCACCTTGCGGTTGACGTGCTTGCGCTGGCCGTTCTTGATCTCGGTGACCTCTTCGGTCGGCACCTCGACCTGGAAGATGTACTCCTCCAGGTCCAGGTTCTGCACACGGGTCTCGAGATTGGCCTTGACCTTGTTCTCGTAGCCCGCATAGGAATGGATGACGTACCAGTCGCCAGGGGCGCGCCGCAGCGCAGCCTTCATCTCGGCGACGGGGTCTGCGGGCTCGGCATCGATGGGCTCGGCTTCGGCGGCGGGCTCGTCAGCGGGCTCGGATTCCTCGACCACCGACACTTCGTCGGCGGCAGATTCCTCGACGGAGTCGGTGGCCTCGACCACCACGTCGTCGACCGGGAACTCGTCGGTTGTGTCGTTCTCCGGGGTGCTCACTGGGGCACTCGCTTCCTGTGTCGTCACGTACATCCTCTGCGTGCCGGGGCCGGGCGCCCGGCGGAATCGCTCCGCCCGTGTCCGCCCCGGGATCGGCTACCGGCTTCGACCGATCGTTTCGAGCGACCTGCGAGCAGTCGCCGGCGACGTTCGGCTAGCCGAACAGCCAGTTGACACCCTTGATGAACGCCAGATCCAACCCGCTGATGAACGCGACCATGAAAATCACGAACACCAGAACAACGCTCGTATAGGTGACCATCTGCTTCCGATTGGGCCAGATCACCTTGCGCAGCTCCGCGACAACTTCGCGGAGGAACTTGATCAAGCGCTTGAACGGGTTACCCGTCTTGCGCTCGGCCCGATCGGTCTTCTTGGCTGCCTTGCTCAGCGACGGCCGCTCGATAGTGGCGACCGTGCCCGAATCGGACGTGTTGCGGGCCCGCCGGGCGGACCGCTTGCCGCTCGGCCGACTCACTGCGGCGGTGTCATCGCCATCGTCGGCCGCATGCGCGCCGTGGCGAGTATCCCGCTCGTCGCTCACGTCGATCCTTTCGTCGCTGGCATCCAGGGCAGGGGCGACAGGACTTGAACCTGCAACCTGCGGTTTTGGAGACCGCTGCTCTGCCAGTTGAGCTACGCCCCTTTGGTTGGACCGTGTTGGCTGTCCAACCACTGTTCGGTATTCAGTTGTGCAGTTCCGGTGTCACACAACACGCGCGCCGCTCCAGCAGTTGCCGGCCCCGTCGGCGATCCTTCGGAGTACATCCCTCCGGACCGCCTGGAACCAGCCCTACAGAGCAGCGCGCAACGGCTGGTGACCCCAGAGACCTGAGTGTACGTTACCGTCCGCGCCATTTGCCAATCAGGGTCAGTCGACCAGGTCAGGCTGGGTCCAACTCCGGACCACGACCGCTCACGCCAGCTGCACCGTTGCGGTCGCGCGGCCGAAGATCTTGCGACCGACCGACTTCGCCACAATGGCGATGACCGCGGTCCGCGTCTCCGGATCCACCGACTTCACCTTCCCGGTGTACTCGATCTCGGCAGGCTCGTCGGAGCCCACGTAGACCGGGCTGGTGAAGCGGACGTTGTACTCCTTGACCGCACCGGGATCACCGAGCCACGAGGTGACGAAACCGCCACCGAGGCCCATGGTGAGCATGCCGTGCGCGACCACGTTTTCCAGGCCGACCAGCTTGACGACATCGTCGCTCCAGTGGATCGGGTTCGCGTCGCCGGAGACGCCCGCGTAGTTCACCAGGTCGCCACGGGTCAGCCGGACGGTGCGTGGGGGCAACTCGTCGCCGACGGACACCCGCTCGAAGTCGAGCGCGTGCTTGCTCGGCGCGATATCGGGGATCGTGGCCACCGGCGTGGGCGTCGGTGTATCCGAGGCAGGCGTACGCGGGTGGTGCTCGGGCGCATCCTCACCGATACCGTGCATCAGCACGTTGCGCACCGCGCCCTGCAGATTCGGGTCGATGTCGCCGCCGCTGCGCCCGATCAGGGTGGTGTAGGTGGTGAGCACCAGCTCGTCGTTCTGATCGGTGACGATGTTCTTCGTCACGATGATGTCGCCACCGAATGCCTGCCGGAACGAATGCAGGAAGACATCGCAGGTCAGGTGGTCGCCGACCTTGATCGGCCGGTGGAATTCCAGAATCTGATCGGTCTGCATGATCTGGCTCAGGTCATAGCCTGTGACGATCTGCTCGAAGAGCTTGCGCTGCGCCAGAATGCCGACAAGGGAGATGAAGGTCAGCGGGGCGAGCAAGCCGTCGTAGCCGTACTCCTGCGCGACGTCCTCTTCCCAGTGCAGCGGGTGATAATCCTGCACGGCGCGGGCGTACTCGCGGACCTTTTCGCGGCCGACCTCGTAGTAGTCGTCGACGCGGTAGTGGTGACCCACCATGGAGGCCGCGTGTGCCGCAGGATCGAAAGTCTCGTCCATGGCGATCGCTTCGTCTGTACCGGTGTTGATTGTCACGGGAGGACTGTACCTATCTGACCCCGCTGCCGGAGTCGGCGGAGCGTTCGACCACCGCACTCGCACCGTGAAAATGCGTCAGGGCCGGACATTCGTCCGGCCCTCGCATTTGTCACAGCCCGAGTAACCGGGATTCGCTCTCCCGGAATCGATCCACGCGGCAGCGGCACGCGTGGCGGACTAACGGGATTCTTTGTGTCCCCGGTGCGTGCCACAGTTCGGGCAGAACTTCTTCAGTTCCAGCCGATCGGGGTCATTGCGCCGGTTCTTCTTGGTGATGTAGTTGCGGTGCTTGCACTGCTCGCAGGCCAAGGTGATCTTTGGCCGGACATCGGTGGACTTCGCGGCCACGATATTCCTTCTTTCGGGTCAACCAGATGGTCTGATCGGTTTTGGTAGCGATGGCCGGACTTGAACCGGCGACACAACGATTATGAGTCGTTTGCTCTACCGACTGAGCTACACCGCCACGGGGTCGCATTGCCTGGTGCCGCGCCCAACCTAGGAGATGCCGAGTCGGTCACCACCGGCAATCCGGCGAGCCCCCTAACGGAATCGAACCGTTGACCTTTTCCTTACCATGGAAACGCTCTGCCGACTGAGCTAAGGGGGCATGACTACTTCCGCACCAAGATTTTCAATCGTAACCCCGGCGCGGCGAAGTCTTGAACGAGATTACACACTCACCGGTCGCACTTCCAAACCGTGTGGTCAGAGCGGTTTTGCGGCGACCCGCCGAGGGCCGCCGACCGCACTAACGGTAGTTGACGAACTGCAGCGCGATACCGAAGTCATCGCCCTTCAGCAGCGCGATGACCGCCTGCAGGTCGTCGCGCTTCTTACTGCTCACCCGGAGCTCGTCGCCCTGGATCTGCGCCTTCACGCCCTTCGGGCCCTCGTCGCGGATCTTCTTGGTGATCTTCTTCGCATGCTCGGAGTCGATGCCCTGCACCAGCGTTCCGGTGATCTTGTGGATCTTGCCGGAGGCCATGGGCTCGCCCGCATCGAACGCCTTGAGGGAGATGTCACGACGGATCAGCTTTTCCTTGAATACGTCGAGCGCAGCCTTGACCCGCTCCTCCGCCTCCGCGGTCAGCACGATCTTGTCCTCGCCGGACCACTCGATCGTCGCGCCCGTCCCACGGAAATCGTAGCGGGTGGTCAGCTCTTTTTCCGCCTGATGCAAAGCGTTGTCGACCTCCTGACGGTCGACCTTGCTGACGACGTCGAAAGACGAATCGGCCACACTGCGCTCCTGTTCGGTGACGGTCCTACGGTGCTGACGCACGCCGGGTGCTCCCGGTCATCGTCAGTTCTACCCGGAAGCACGACCGTAGTCGCGTCGCACGGCCGTTGGCCAGCCGGTTTGCATTAAGGGTCGGGGTTCGTTGTAAGCTGCTCTGCGCGCCGAGAAGCGCAACGGCAGATTGCCCGAGCGGCCAATGGGAGCAGACTGTAAATCTGTCGGTGAAAGCCTACGTAGGTTCGAATCCTACATCTGCCACCGAATAACCCCCGTCGATCACGATCGACGGGGGTTTCCCTTTTTCATCATGCTGCGGGGACGATATTCGCGCCGCATTCGTTTGTTCAGCGGCCACCGGGCCGGTCGGCACCAGGGCGCGGCGGCAGCACGGAAGTGTCCATCGCGTTCAGCGCGTCGATGATCGTGCTCTCCTCATAGACAAAGTGCGCCTCCAATTCGCTTGCGAGCCTGTCGAATTCAGTTCGGATATGAGCCGGATCGGCGGTGTCGCCACGGTCGAGCACCTGCTGCAACTCGGCGATCACCCTGGCAACCTCACCGTGCTCACGCTGTAGCCGGGCCAAGACAGGCGACAATTCCGGAAACTGCTTCGCGAGGACCGGAAAGACACCGTCTTCGGAGGTGTGGTGTTCATGCAGCGCGCTACAGAAGCCGACACAATGGGCGCGTAAATCGCGCGGCAGACTCGGCAACGTCACCGAATCGCCCACCTGCGCCGCCAACTCGGCGCGCACCGTACCGAGGTCCCGCCTCAGCTGCGCATGCACCTGCCGGAGATGGTCGCCGATCGCCGTTGTTCGCGCCGTGGCGGTCGCCGGAGCCGTGGTGGGTGTCGTTTTCTCGGTTGAACCACGCGTGGCGATGACTCCGGCAGCGCCGGCAAGGATCACTGCACCGAGGACGATGGGGCGTCGACCGACCGATGGCCGCCGGGCCTTGCGCAGGGCGACCACCGGAATGACCCGCTCGGTTCCCGCTTGATACGCCGCGAAGGCCGGGTCACGAGCGGCCTGTTCGACATAGCGACGCTCCCGCTCGGCACCGCTCAGCACGACCGCGGTCGCCTGAAAGGTCTCGACGGCGCCGGATGCGCCGATCTCTACTGTCACCTCGGGGTTGTTCCGCACGTTGAACAACCACGCGGGATGGCTGTCGGACCCGCCATTCGAGCCGAACACCAGGAGGTGATCGTCGTGTCGGTAATACACGAGAGGAGTGGTGTGGCTGCGCCCGCTTTTCGCACCGATCGTCGTCAGCAGCACGAGCGGCGCGCCCGCGAACAAACCGCCGACCTTGCCCGCATTGGCGCGGAACTCGTTGATGATCGCCGCGTTGAAGTCGGCGGCGGAGGTCGGCTGCGAGTCGGTCATGTCCTGGTCCTTCCGGGCTGCCGCCACGGATCGGCGGCCGCCGGTAATAGCCTTGTCGGAGAGAATAGAGTTTGCTTTGCAAGCAAATTAACTTTGCGACCAAAGATTATTTGGAGGTGTCCGGGATGTCAACCGATGGGCGCAGCACCGCAGCCGAGCGCGCGCACGACGGCGCAGGTATCGCGGTGGAAGAGGGCATCCGCAGCCTGCTGCTGCTCATGCCGCGGGTAGTCGGCCGCGCGAAGAAGATGCGCGTTCCCGAAGAGCTGCAATCGTTCTCGCTCGCGCCGCGGCATCTGTCATTGCTGGCGAATCTGGTCTTCGAGGGACCGATGACCGTGAACGATCTCGCGGTGCGCCTGGAGGTGGCGCCGACGACGGTCAGCCTGATGGTCGGCGACCTGAGCCGTCAGGGCGTGCTGGAACGACGCACCGACGAAGCCGACCGGCGGCGCACCATCGTGGGTATCGCGGCGGCGCACGAGAAGTCGGTCAACGACTGGCTCGGCGGCAGCGCGCGAGCCTGGCGTGCAGTCCTCGGGCCGCTGACCCCCGAGCAACGCCGGCTGTTCGTCGACACCCTCCGCGCCTACGAGCAGGAACTGGGATAAGCGGACCCGAGCTAGTAGTTGCGCGGGCCGCCCGCCATTTCCTCCAGCCGGGCGATGCGCTCGGCCATCGGAGGGTGGGTGGAGAACCAGCGGGCGGCCTTCTCGCCGGCACGGAAGGGATTGGCGATCATCAGGTGCGACTGGGCGGTCAGCTGCGGCTCAGGAGGCAGCGGGGCGGCTTGGACACCGCGCTCCAGTTTGCGCAGCGCCGACGCGAGCGCCAGCGGGTCGCCGGTCAGCTCGGCGCCGGATTGGTCGGCCTGATACTCGCGTGAGCGTGAGACGGCCAGTTTGACCAAGGTCGCCGCGATCGGACCGAGTAGCGAAATCAGCAGCACGCCAAGCATGTTGGGGCCGCCGCCATTGCGGTTGCCGCCGAACATCGACGCGAAGAAGGCCAGGTTGGCCAAGCCGGAGATGACCGCGGCGAGCGCGCCGGCGATCGAGGAGATGAGGATGTCGCGGTTGTAGACGTGCGATAGTTCGTGGCCGAGCACCGCGCGCAATTCGCGTTCATCGAGGATCTGCAGGATGCCGCTGGTACAGCAGACCGCCGCGTGCCGAGGGCTGCGGCCGGTGGCGAACGCGTTCGGAGCGTTCGTCGGGCTGATGTAGAGCCGTGGCATCGGCTGACGCGCGGTGGTCGCGAGCTCGCGCACGATGCGGTAGATCACCGGCGCCTCCAGCTCACTGACCGGCTGCGCGTGCATGGCCTTCAACGCGAGCTTGTCGCTGTTGAAGTACGCGTAGGCGTTCATACCGACGGCGAGCACAATCGCCAGGATCAGAATCGTCGGGCTGCGGAACATCGCCCCGGCGAACACGATCAAGGCCGAGAGACCGACCATTAGCCCGAACGTCTTCAGTCCATTCGCATACCCGTGCCCGTGCATACGTCTCCTTGCCCACTCCCCCGTCCATTGAGTGCCTTACAGCAGCTCAACGATATAAGCGCAACACAGGTTCCAGAGGGAGTCCACGCCCACATTCGCGCGCTTATCCGCCTCTCCGAGAATTCAGGCCGGACTCGAGTGCCACGAGGTTGTCGTCGGCGACCGGCGGTGAGGTGGCGGCTCAGTGCGCCCGTGCCCGGTGAGTTACCCATGTACGTGCGAGATCAGTTGTTGCCGGCATACGCCGCTCAGCCGACGCGTTCGATGGTGTAGCGGACCAAACGCTCGAGTGCGTCATTGGCTGGGCCCGTGGGCAGTGCGGACAGTTCGGCGTGTGCGATGTCGGCGTAACCCTGCAGCTTTTCCTTCGCGAGCACCATGCCCCGCGAGCGGGCGAGCAGGCCGAGCGCCTCCTCGACCTCGTCGTCGGTCTCCAGCGGGCGGGCCAGCAGCTTGCGCAGACGATCGCCCTCGGCGCCCTCGTCGCGCAGCGCGTAGAGCACCGGCAGGGTGTGCACGCCCTCGCGCAGGTCGGTGCCCGGCGTCTTGCCGGACTGCTCGGACGCCGAGGAGATGTCGATAATGTCGTCGGAGATCTGGAAGGCGGTGCCGACCGCGTCACCGAGGCGGGCAAGCCGCTCGACGTGTTCGTCGTCGGCGCCGGAAAAGGTGCCGCCGAAACGGCCTGCGGCGGCGATCAGCGAGCCGGTCTTCTCCCACACCACGCGCAGGTAGTGCTCGACCGGGTCCTGGGAGTTCTGTGCGCCCATGGTCTCGCGCATTTGGCCGGTCACCAGTTCGGCGAAGGTTTCGGCGATGATCCGCACCGCATCGGGGCCGAGAGTGGAGGTCAGCCGGGAGGCGTGCGCGAAGAGATAGTCGCCCGCCAGGATCGCGATGTTGTTGCCCCAGCGCGAATTCACGCTCGGCGCACCACGGCGCATCGAGGCTTCGTCCATCACATCGTCGTGGTAGAGGGTCGCCAGGTGCACCAGCTCCACCACGGTCCCCGCGGTGACCAGCGCCGGGTCGGTCGGGCGCGGGCCGAGCTGGCCGGTGAGGATGGTGAACAGCGGGCGGAACCGCTTGCCGCCCGCCTTCGCCAGATGCAGCGCCGCTTCCTGAAGGAAGATTTCGCCGTCGGACAGCTCGTCGATCAGGAGTTTCTCGACGTTTTCCAGGCCGTTTCGCACCGTCGCCGCGAGTTCGGTGTCACCGAGATCGACCCCGGCCACCACCGTGCTGACGTCGCTCATAGCTCCTCCTCGCCGGCGCTCGGATCCGCTGTTCGCGAGGCGCGCCGCGTCATTGATTCGCTCGCTCCGCTCGCTCATTGCAGATGTGCTCATTTCTTCTCCCAGCGATGCGTCCGACCCCACGGTAGAGAACCTAGCGTGTCCCCGCCCGATGGCCCCATGAACACCGTCACTATGCGGTGTATCAGACACTTTTGCACATTGTTTTCCGCGCGCGAGCACCGCATGCTCTCAGCTGGGGTTCCGCCGTGACACAGGCAGTGTCGGGCCCGCTCGAATAAGCGAATGCCCGGTCGCCGCACACCGACGAGACTGCCCTGCAAGTATTGAGCGCATGGGTTCACCGGATGTCACACCCGCTGGCCGCGACGGGGACACGCAGGCCGCGCTGCCCGCAAGGACCGAAGTACTCGTCGTCGGTGCCGGACCGGCCGGTTCCGCGGCCGCAGCGTGGGCCGCGCGGGCGGGCCGCGATGTGCTGCTCACCGACTCCGCCGTCTTCCCACGCGACAAGACCTGCGGCGACGGCCTGACCCCGCGCGCGACGGCCGAGCTCGAGCATCTCGGCCTCGGCGACTGGGTGCGAGCGCACACGGTGAATCATGGCCTCCGCATGACCGGCTTCGGTCGCGAGGCGCTGCTGCCGTGGCCGAGCGGTTCCTTTCCGACCTACGGAAGTGCCGTTCCCCGAACCGAACTCGACGACAAGCTGCGCGAGACCGCGGTCAAGTCCGGCGCACGGATGCTGGACGGCACGAAAGTGGTCGATGTCACCCGCGAGGGTGACCTGGTCACCGGTGTGACGGTCAAGACGGCCGAGGGCACCCGGTCGATCGGCTGCCACATTCTGATCGTGGCCGACGGTGTGCGTTCGCCGATCGGCAAACTGCTCGGCCGCACCTGGCATCGGAAGTACGCCTACGGTGTCGCGGCCCGCGCCTACATCAAGTCCGCCCGCAGCGATGATCAGTGGATCACCTCGCATCTGGAGCTGCGCGACGCGAACAACGAACTGGTCCCTGGTTACGGGTGGGTGTTCCCGCTCGGCAATGGCGAGGTGAATATCGGCGTCGGATCGCTGGCCACGGAGAAGCGGCCTTCCCACATCGCACTGAAACCGCTACTGGAGCACTACACCTCGCTGCGGCGCGACGAATGGCGATTCGAAGGTTCGCTGCGGGCCGTCGCCTCGGCGCTGCTGCCGATGGGCGGCGCGGTCTCGAATGTGGCGGGGCGCAACTGGGTGCTGATCGGCGATGCGGCGGGCTGCGTGAACCCGCTCAACGGCGAGGGCATCGACTACGGCCTCGAAGGCGGGCACATGCTGGCCGGGCTGCTCGACGAGCCGGACCTCACCAGGCTCTGGCCGGAGCTGCTGCGCGCCCGCTACGGGCGGACGTTCTCGGTGGCGCGGCGGATTGCCGGGCTTGCCACCCACCCGCGGATGGTTCCGGTGGGCGGTCCGCCGGTGATGCGGTCGAAGTATCTGCAGCGCACCGCGGTTCGGGTGATGGGCAATCTGGTCACCGACGAGGACGTGGACATGACGGCGCGGGCCTGGCGTGCCGCGGGCCGGGCGTCCATGCGCTTCGATGAGCTCGCGCCGTTCAGCTGACGCCATGACCGGCCTGCCCGCGCTGTATCTGCTACCGCACCTGCGGCGGGCGCGCGACCTTGCGGATCGGCATTATGCCGAGCCGTTGAATCTCGATGAATTGGCCGCTGCGGCAGGGGTTTCCAAGTTCCATTTCCTGCGGGCGTTCGCGGCGGTGTACGGAAAGACGCCTGCGGCCTATCTGGCCGAGCGGCGCATCGAGCGCGCCCAGGATCTGCTGCGCGCAACGAATCTGACGGTGACCGAGGTCTGCATGCTGGTCGGATACAGCAGTCTCGGGTCCTTCAGCAGCAAGTTCCGGCAGCTGGTCGGCTCGACGCCGTCGCAGTACCAGGCCAAATTCGCCGACGGGGCGCTGCGGATACCCGGGTGCTACGTATTCATGCACGGGCTGTCCGATCGCACACCGCCGAGCTGACCAACACCGCAATTTCGGAGAAGCCGGGGCGTGTGGTGCGGCAATAGCCTGTACTCATGACAAGCATTTCGAACGTCTCACTGGTCACCGTGTACGTCACCGACCAGGACGCAGCAAAGCAGTGGTACATCGATAAGCTGGGATTCGTCGAGGTCAGCGACGTGACCATGGGTGACAATGGCTTTCGCTGGGTCAGCGTCGCACACCCCGATCACACCGAACTCGAAGTGACGCTGATGATTCCCGGCCCGCCCCTGGACGACAACCTCGCCGAGGCGATCAGGCGGGCGCTTGCCAACGGCACCCACGGCGCACTCGGCCTGAAGACCGAGGACTGCCAGAAGACCTTCGAGGAACTCACCGCCAAGGGCGTCGAGTTCATCCAGCCGCCCGCGCAACGGCCCTACGGGACCGAGGCGATCATTCGCGACAACTCCGGCAACTGGCTGGTGCTGGTGGAGCCGAAGGAATTCGACCCGCAGGCCTTCGCGTAGCGAAGGTGGCGCGAGGACCCGACTGGCCCCGGCTTGCGCCGGGGCGTCGGGCGGCGATCGGGTCGAATCAGGCAGTGGCCTGGGCGGCCAGCCACTCCTGACAGAACTTGCGCTCGCTGTTGAGCACCCGATGGAACAACTGCTCGGCCAGCGGCTCGATGGCGCCACCGACCAGCGGCACCTTCACCTGCACGGTGCCGACGACCTCGATCTCCGACCCCTCGGCAGTCGGACGCAGCTCATAGTTCCCCGACATCTCTGTGGTGATGCCACCGGTGGCCCCTTCGAAAGTGCCCTTGGCGATTTCGCCGTCGAGCGCCTGCCAGTCATCGGTGCGCGAAAGCACGAGCTCGCTCTTGAGCACCTTGCCGACGATGCTGGGAACCTTGTCCCGGCTTGCCTTTTCGGTCATGTGAATGCGGATCGTGCCCTCGCCGCCCGGGTGCGATAGGTCGATCGTTGCGGTCTGGGCGTCGGCGAAGCGCGCCACCCAGGCGGCATCGGTAGTAAGTGCCCGGTGAAGATCTTCGACCGGGACTGTGTACTGCACGGTGAAGCTGAATTTTCGGGACATGGGCGCACACGGTATCCGAGGCGGCAAGTAGCCTATTGCGGTGTCGGAAACCAGCCAGTCTGAAAGGCGGTCGATCCGCCTGCGGCGGGCCGAGATCAGCATCCTCACGGTCGCGATCGTCCTCACTACCCTCGTGGTCCTGCTCGTGCTCGCGGCCTGGCGCAACGACTATCTGATCAGCTCCGACAAAGGCGTGACCACCGCCGAAGTGCTCTCCGCGGGCCGGTTGCGCTCGGCGGTCATGTACGTCACACCGGACGGAGAGACGCATAATCCGAAGGTCGGGGTGCTCTATCCGACCAATCTGACCGCGGGCGAGCGGATCAATGTGGAGTACAACCGCAGTGATCCGGATCTGGTCCGAGTGGCGGGACGCGACGCGAGCGTCGCGGTGCTGCCCGCGCTCTCGGTGATCGTGGTGGTGTGGTTGATCGCACTGCCGACGCTGTGGATACTGCTGCGCATCGGCCGGCGCAGGGCGAAACCGGTCCCGGCCCGCTGACCGGTGCCCCCGACATTTCGTCGGAACTTTCCGTCCTGGTCACGTCGGCGTGACCGCACGGCGCGTTGTACCGGTCAGTCTCGAGTGGTGCGAGTAGCCATCGTTTCGGAGTCGTTCCTGCCGAATATGAACGGCGTCGTGAATTCCGTGCTGAAGGTGCTGGACCATCTGGACCAGCACGGCCATGAGGCGCTCGTGGTCGCCCCCGACACCCCACGCGGGCAGCCCACCGCCCCGCGCTTCTACGGTCGTTTCCCGGTGCACCGGGTCCCCGCGGTGATGGTGCCGAAGATCAGTTCGCTGCCGGTCGGCCTGCCGCAGCCGGGCATCACCGCCGCCATTGCCGATTTCGACGCGGACGTGGTGCACCTGGCCTCGCCGTTCCTGCTCGGCGCCGGTGGCCTGGCCGCCGCACTGCGATTGGACCTGCCCGCGGTGGCCGTCTATCAGACCGATGTCGCCGGGTTCGCCAAGAGCTACGGGCTCGGGTTGGCCGGCCGCGCGGCCTGGGGCTGGACCCGGCGCATCCACGAGGGCGCCACCCGCACACTCGCGCCGTCGCGGGCGGCCGCGGAAGATCTCGCGCGGCACGGTATTCCGCGGGTGCACCGGTGGGGTCGCGGCGTCGATATCGCCCGGTTCACCCCGTCGGCGCGGCGAGAAGAGCTGCGCACAGCCTGGCTGTCGGGACAGCAGAAGCTGATCGTCGGGTTCGTCGGGCGGCTGGCTCCGGAAAAGCATGTCGAACGGCTCGCGGTGCTTGCCGGCGACCGCGATATCCAGCTGGTGATCGTCGGCGACGGTCCGGAACGGGCCCGGCTGGCCCGGCTGATGCCGACCGCCGTGTTCACCGGCGAGCTCGGCGGCGACGAATTGGCGCAGGCCTACGCCGGCCTGGATGTCATGGTGCACGCCGGAGAGCACGAAACGTTCTGTCAGGGCGTGCAGGAAGCACTGGCCGCCGGGGTTCCGGTGATCGGCCCGGACGCAGGCGGTCCACGCGACCTCATCGCGCACTGCCGCAACGGATACCTGCTCCCGGTCGATCGCTTCACCGAACTGCTGCCGAGCGCCATCGGCGCGCTGCACGATCCGACGTTACGAACCCGATTCGCTGCCGCCGCCCGCAAGTCGGTACTGCACCGCACCTGGCCCACGATCTGCACCGAATTGATGGGCCACTACGCGGCCGTGACGGGACAGCAGATCCGATTGCCACACACTGCCTGATGACACTGCCGGACGAAGTCCGTCGCCAGTCGCGCCGGGTCGAGCGAAGGCGAGACAGCCGCCTGATGACACTGCCGGAGGGAGTCCGTCGCCAGTCGCGCCGGGTCGAGCGAAGGCGAGGCAGCCGCAGTTGCGCCGGGGCGAGCGATGGCGAGGCCGCCGCGAGACCCGCGGGAACCGGGCGCGGGCATGGTCCGCGGCAGTTGTGCCCGGGATCATGGCCGGTGGGGACTGGACGGCGCGTTACTGTCGAGGGGTGGCGAAAACAGAGCAGCGAGAATCGGTTCGGGCCTCGCTGGACAAGCAGCCGCGCGAGGTCGCGTCGATGTTCGACGGGGTCGCGAAGCGGTACGACCTGACCAACACCGTCATTTCCATGGGCCAGGACAGATACTGGCGCTGGGCGGTGCGCAAGGCGCTGGCGGCCCGGCCGGGTGAGCGGGTGCTCGACCTCGCGGCAGGCACCGGGATCTCCACGCTCGACCTGGCGAAATCCGGCGCCTGGTGTCTGGCGGCCGACTTCTCCCAGGGCATGCTCGCCGCGGGCAAGTTCCGCAATGTGCCGATGGTCGCGGCCGATGCCACCGCGCTGCCCTTCGCCGACAATTCCTTCGATGCGGTGACGATCTCCTACGGACTCCGCAATATTTCCGAGAGCGAGCAGGCGCTGCGCGAGATGCTCCGGGTCACCAAGCCCGGCGGCAGGCTGCTGGTCTGTGAGTTCTCCACGCCGATCATTCCGGTCTTCAGCACCGTGTACATGGAGTACCTGATGAAGGCGCTGCCGAAGGTGGCGCGAGCGGTCAGTAGCAATCCGGATGCCTATGTGTACCTGGCCGAATCCGTCCGCGCCTGGCCGAATCAGCGGCAGCTGGCCGTGCGGATCGCCGACGCGGGCTGGTCGGCGGTGAAATGGCGCAATCTGACCGGCGGCATTGTCGCGATGCACCGCGGATACAAGCTCTGACGGTCGTGCGGTGACTGCACTCACACCGCGTCGCGGCCGAGGTGGTTATGGTGCGGTTACTGCCGGTATCGCCGGTGAAATGCGGCATTCACCCAGCTGGACGGGCCATACCGAGACACCAAGATGCGCACCTCACCGCTCTCGGCTCCTGCTGTGAGGAAAATTGTCATCTGGCGATAACGCTGGGTAAATAGGTCGCAACCGGTGATCGCCATGATCGAGGCATGTCGGACGCAGTGACAGGGAGCGCGCCGGGCACGGCCAAGACGGCGTGCTCGTACTGCGGCGTCGGTTGCGGCATCACGGTGCAGACGCGAACCGATGCCAGTGGTGCGACGGTGATCGCGAAGGTGAGCGGCGACAAACTGCATCCCGCGAACGCAGGCAGGCTGTGCACCAAGGGCGCTACCCACCTGGATCTGATGCGGGCGCCGGGACGGATGGAAACCGCCTACCGGCGGCCCGCGCGGGACCAGGCTCCGGTGCCGGTGTCGGTCGACGAGGCCGTGCGCGAGGCGGCGGCTCGGCTGCGGGCCATCCTGGACGAGCACGGACCGGACGCGATCGCGCTGTATGTGTCCGGGCAAATGTCGCTGGAAGCGCAATACCTGGCGACGAAGCTTGCCAAGGGATACCTGCGCACCATCCAGATCGAGGCCAATTCCCGGCTGTGCATGGCCAGTGCCGGGACCGGGTACAAGCAGTCGCTCGGCGCCGACGGGCCGCCCGGATCCTATGACGACTTCGAACACGCCGATCTGTTCTTCGTGATCGGCGCGAATATGGCCGACTGCCATCCGATCCTGTATCTGCGGATGGTCGATCGGATCAAGGCGGGCGCGAAGCTGATCGTCGTCGATCCGCGGCGCACCGACACCGCGGCCCGCGCCGACCTGTTCTTGCAGCTCGCGCCGGGCACCGATCTGGCGCTACTGAACGGGCTGCTGCATCTGCTCGTCGACAACGGTGACATCGACGAGGAATTCATCGCCGAGCACACTGAAGGTTGGGCGTCGATGCCCCAATTCCTCGCTGACTACACCCCCGAGAAGGTCGCCGAGATCACCGGCCTCGCCGTGGCCGACATCCGCACCGCCGCACGCTGGATCGGCGAGGCAGGCGAATGGATGACGCTGTGGACGATGGGGCTCAACCAGTCCACCCACGGCACCTGGAACACCAACGCCATCTGCAATCTGCACCTGGCCACCGGCGCCATCTGCCGTCCCGGCAGTGGACCGTTCTCGCTCACCGGTCAGCCGAATGCCATGGGCGGTCGCGAAATGGGTTACATGGGTCCGGGTTTACCCGGCCAGCGCAGCGTCCTCGCCGCCGCCGATCGAGCCTTCGTGGAGACCGCGTGGGGCATAGAGCCCGGCACGCTGCGGACCGAGGCCGGGCCGGGCACCATCGATATGTTCCGCCAGCTGTCGGACGGCAGCATCAAGGCCGCGTGGATCATCTGCACCAATCCGGTGGCCACCGTCGCCAATCGGAAGACAGTCATCGCGGGACTCGAGGCCGCCGAGCTGGTGATCGCCCAGGACGCCTACACCGAGACCGCGACCAATGCCTACGCCGATCTGCTGTTGCCCGCCACGCTGTGGGCCGAAGCCGATGCAGTGATGGTGAATTCCGAACGCAACGTCACGTTGTTGCAGCGGTCGGTCGATCCGATCGGCGAGGCGCGGCCGGACTGGCTGCTGATCGCGCAGGTGGCCATCGCGATGGGATTCGACGGCTTCGATTTCGCCTCCAGTGCAGAAGTTTTCGCCGAGCTCCGCAGGTTCGCCAATCCCGCCACCGGCTACGACCTGCGCGGCATGAGCTTCGAGCAGCTGCGTGCCGGACCGATGCAGTGGCCGTGCGCCGAGCCCGGCGCGCGGCGCAACCCGATCCGCTATCTCAACGACGGTGTCAGCCAAGAGCTTTTCGTCGACGAGGCGGGCCGTCGGCCGCGACTGGCGTTCGCGACGCCGAGTCGTCGCGCAGTGTTCTGGCCGCGCCCGCACCTGGCCCCGGCGGAAATGCCCGACGACGACTATCCGTTCGTGCTCAATACCGGCCGGTTGCAGCATCAATGGCACACCATGACCAAGACCGGCAAGATCGCCGCACTGACCAAGTTGAACGGGCAGCCGTTCGTCGAGGTGCATCCGGCGGATGCGCAACGGCTCGGTATTCAGGCAGGCGATCAGCTCGAAATAGCCTCGCGACGTGGGCGAGCGGTGCTACCCGCGCAGATCAGTGACCGGGTGCGGCCCGGCGACTGCTTTGCACCGTTCCACTGGAACGACGAGCAGGGTGAGTACCTGACCATCAACGCGGTGACCAACGACGCTGTCGACCCGGCATCCCTGCAACCGGAGTTCAAGGCGTGTGCGGTGTCGTTGCGCCGGGTCGCGCCGGTGCCGCGGTCCGAATCGCCTGCCGCGCCCGAATCTCCCGCGACACCAGACATTTCCGGAGTGCAGCCCGCGCTGTTCAACGCGCTCGAAGGAGCCGCTTTCCGCGGCGCCCACCCCTTGGCCACCGCACTCGGACTCGACGCGGCCACAACGCCGACCCTCACCGAGCACGAACGCATCTACCTATCCGGATACCTCTCGGCGCTGCAATCGATGCCGGTCACCGGACAGCCGGTGCTGCCCGAGTCCGCACCGCTGTCCCTGCACAGTCGGTTCTGGATCGATGGACTGCTCGCAGGCATGTACTCCCGCGCCGCGGCCGCGACGACGACCGACGACATCGCCGCCCAGCCGCCGATCACCATCCTGTGGGCCTCGCAGACCGGCAATGCCGAGGAACTCGCGGCGACCACGGCCGCCCGCCTCGCCGACAACGGCTATCTGCCGAGACTGCTGGATATGGACTCGTGCGAGCTGAGCGGGCTGACCGGCGATGTGTTGTTGATTACCAGCACCTTCGGCGACGGCGGACCACCGGACAACGGCGCCGATTTCTGGAGCCGCCTCGACGACAGCGCGGCCCGGCTGACCGGCGTACGGTACGCGGTGCTTGCACTCGGCGACTCCTCCTACGACGACTTCTGTGGCCACGGACGCAAACTGGACCGGAAATTCGCCGAACACGGTGCGACCCGGCTGCTTACGCGCGTCGACACCGAACCCGACTTCGAAGAGCCCGCGGCGCAGTGGCTCGACAATGTCCTTGCCGCACTCGCCGGCTCGTCGAACGGTGAACTGTCCGAGACGGACACACCGCTGACGCCGGGGCCTAGCGCTCCTGCCCCTACTCGGACCGCGGTGCGCGCAGGCGGAGCAGGCACGCTGGTGCTGACCCATACGCCCGCGCCCGCGCTCGACCGCACACAGCGCGCCGAGCCTGCACCTTTCACCCGCAATGCGCCGGTCGCCGCCCCGCTGGTACGCAACGAACCGCTCTCGCGCGCCGGATCATCGAAAGAGGTGCGGCAGTTCGGGTTCGATCTGCGCGAGCTGGAGGCCGTTTACGAGGTCGGCGATTCGCTGGGGGTGTGGCCTGCCAACTGCGAGTCGCTCGTCACGGAGTGGCTCGAGACAACCGGGCTGGACGGCCGCAGGATCGTCGAAATCGACAACAGGGAACTGCCGCTGGCCGATGCGCTGCGAACCCACTACGACATCACCAGGGTCGGCCAGGATCTGCTCGGTTTCATCGCCGAACGCAACCACAGCATTCGGCTCGCCAAGCTGCTGCGCCGCGACAATCGCAACGAGCTCGATAAATACCTGTGGGACCGGCAAGCCGTCGATGTGCTGCGCGACTTCCCGGTGCGGGCCGATCTCGTCGAATGGCTCGGCACCATGAAAAAGCTGCAGCCGCGCCAGTATTCGATCTCCTCCAGCCCGCTGGTCAGCCCGGACGAGGTGCAGCTCACCGTCGGGATCGTCCGCTACGGCGATCCGGCGGCGACCGGATCCGCCGACCGCCGCGGCGGGGTGTGCTCGACGTTCCTGGCCGATCGCGGCACGGCGGTCCCGGTCTTCCTGCACCGTTCCCCGCACTTCCGACCGCCGCTCGACCCGACAGCGTCGATGATCATGGTCGGTCCCGGCACCGGCATCGCCCCGTTCCGCGGCTTCCTCCAGGAGCGGCGCGCACTCGGCTGCACCGGCCGCAACTGGCTGTTCTTCGGCGACCAGCACGCCGCCGAGAACTTCTACTATCGCGCCGAGTGGGAAGACATGTTCCGCTCCGGCTTCCTCACCCGGCTCGATCTCGCCTTCTCCCGCGACCAGCGTGAGCGAATCTACGTGCAGCACCGGATGATCGAGCACGGCGCGGAACTGTGGTCCTGGCTGCGCGACGGTGCGCACTTCTACGTCTGCGGCGATGCCGCGCGGATGGCCAAGGACGTCGACGACGCCCTACTACGCATTGCCCGGATCCACGGCAAGCTCGACGAGGACAGCGCGCTGGCCTTCAAGAAGCAACTCATCGCCGAGAAGCGCTACATCCGTGACGTTTACTGATAGGTCCTGCCTCGCGGGACCGGCTGGAGGGTGTCGGCGATGCGTTTCTCCTACACCGCGGGCGGGTTGAGCCGGGCGAAGTCGGGCAGGCGGTAATACGGGTAGTACGGGTACGGCGGCGTGGTCGCGCTGGCCTTGTCGAGCCGAGCGATCTGGTCGGCGGACAGCTGCCAGCCGACAGCACCGAGGTTCTGGCGCAACTGTTCCTCGTTGCGGGCGCCGACGATCACCGTTGCGACGGTGGGTCGGCTCAGCAGCCAGTTGAGTGCGATCTGCGGGACCGTCCTGCCGGTTTCCGCGGCGAGCTCGTCGAGTACGTCGACCACGTTGTAGAGGTGCTCGTCGTCGACCGGCGGGCCTGCCTCAGCTGTCCGGTGCAGTCGACTGCCGTCCGGAAGCGGTTGTCCACGGCGGATTTTGCCGGTCAGCCTGCCCCAGCCCAGTGGGCTCCAGACCACCGCGCCGACACCCTGATCCCGGCCGAGGGGCATCAGCTCCCACTCGTAGTCGCGGCCGACCAGCGAGTAGTACACCTGGTGCGCGACGTAGCGGGTCAGACCGTTCCGATCGGCCGCGGCAAGGGATTTCATCAGCTGCCAGCCCGCGAAATTGGATGCGCCGAGATAGCGGATCTTGCCCGCACGCACCAGATCGTCCAGTGCGGCAAGGACTTCCTCGACCGGGGTGTGCGCGTCGAAGGCGTGCAGCTGGAACAGGTCGATGTAGTCGGTGCCCAGCCTGCGCAGCGATCCCTCGACCGCGCTGATGAGCCGGGCCCGCCCCGAACCCGCGTCATAGGGGCCGGGACCGGTCGGCAGACTCGCCTTCGTCGACAGCAGCAGCTGATCGCGGCGTCCCTTGATAGCCGCGCCGAGCACCTCTTCGGAGGCGCCGTCGGAATAGACATCGGCCGTGTCGAACATGGTGACGCCTGCCTCCAGGCTGATGTCCACCATGCGTCGGGCCTGTTCGGCATCGGTGTCGCCCCAGGCGCTGAAAAGTTCGCCACGACCGCCGAAGGTGCCCGCGCCGAAACTCAAGGCCGGGACGAGCAAACCTGATGCGCCGAGCCGCCGGTACTCCATGATGACTCCTAAAGGGTCTATAGTTCCGTTAACATCTCGAACAGTACACCTGTCGCGCCATAAATGAAACTGGAGTCCCGTTATGACGTCCGAGGAGCTCACTCCCGGCTCGGTCCGCCCTGGTGGACGCACCGCACGCGTACGCGAGGCGGTACTGCAAGCAGCAGGCGATCTGCTGGCCGAACGCGGCTTTGCCCACCTGGACCTCGCCGAGGTCGCCGCACGGGCCGAGGTCGGCAAGACCACCGCGTACCGCCGCTGGCGCACCTCGACCGGACTGGTCATCGACCTGCTCGCGGACATGGCCGAACAGTCGCTGCCGCACGCCGACACCGGCTCCCTGCTCGGCGATCTGACCGCAAACGCCCGGCTGGTCGCCAAGACATTGACCGACCCGCGCCAAGGCAGGCTCTTCCAGGCCGTCATCTCCGCCGCGACCTGTGACGACACCGCCGCCACCGCCCTGCACCGCTTCTACGACATCCGCCTCACCGAATGGTCTCCCTGTGTGCAGGCGGCGATCACCCGCGGTGAGGTTCCCGAAGGCACCGACGCACGCGCGGTCCTCTCCGCGGTCTCGGCACCCCTCTACTACCGTCTGCTCGCCTCGGGCGACCCCATCGACGACCTCGCGGCAACAACGGCCGCCCGTGCCGCGACGAGCGCCGCTGCGGCGGGCCTGTTCGTGGCCGCCCCGCAGTGATCCGGCCTGTTGATTCGCGTTCCTCGCACCCGCCGTCGCAACCAAGTCGTAGCGGCGAAAAGTGCTGGAAAAGCGGATAATTGGGAGATGAAGGGTGATCGTGTAGAGGTGGTCGTCGACTTCGGCGACGGGTCTCGAAGCTATGAAGTGGTCGCGACAAGGGCAGGCCGGCGCGTAGACGTCCGGATCGCGCGCGGCGTTGTCGAAGTCAGCGAAGTGACGAGGACCGGAGTCGCGGTTCGCACCGCGCGGTTCATGGCGAACCGGACGCTGGCGCTGGTGGAATACCCGGCGAACGGAACCGGTGCGATCGAGGGCGAGTAACAGCAGGGTTGCCGCATCGCGCGCGGCGGAGCATTCTCGATGCGTGTCCGACTGTTGTCCTACTCCGTCGTGGGTGATCCACGCAGGAGGCACCAGCGGAGAGGAGCGAACGAATGACCGATCGCAACACGTCCCGCGCCATGGACGTGGTTCCGGAAGCCGATCTCGCCGAACAATCCGTGCCGGCCTATCCGGACGAAATCGTCGACGAGACAGATGAACAGGAGATTGCCGCAGCGGTCGATCGGGACGCGCTGAGCGCGGACCCGGCCGACATCGTCGAGCAATTGATCGCAGTGCCGCTGGAGGACGACCACGACACCGGCCCCGCCTACTGACGCGCTAGGGCGCGATCTTGGCGCGCACCGTGGCATGCAGCTCGCGCAGGCTGGACCGTTCGGTCACCACCTCCAGCACCCGTGTTCCGTGAGCCCGTGCGGTCAGCTCGACGGCCAACTGCTCCGGATCGACCTGACGGTGCGGAATGCGGTACGCGGCGCACAGCGCGGCCAGATCCATCCCGTGCGGGGTGCCGAACACTCGCTCGAAGACACCGGCGTACTGCGGGTCGCCCTGTTCGAGCAGTTCGAAGATGCCGCCGCCGTCGTCGTTGGCGACCACGATGGTGAGATCGGCGGGGCGCGGTTCACCACGCCCGATCAGCAGGCCGGACGCGTCGTGCAAGAAGGTGAGGTCACCCATCAACGCAATCGTGCGGCCTTCGTGATGCAGTGCCGCGCCGACCGCAGCCGACACGGTGCCATCGATGCCCGCGACACCGCGATTGGACAGCACCCGGACGCCGGGCCGCGGCGACGAGACGAGCGCCGCATCACGGACCGGGTTCGACGCGCCGAGCAGTAGTTGATCGCCCTCGCGCAGCGCATCCATCACCACCCCGGCCACATGCAGGCCGGTCGGCTTCGGGTGCGCGGCGAGTTCGGCGCGCACCACCTCATTCGCCCGCGCGTTCAGTTCCCGGCAGTGTGCCAGCCATTCCGGCCTCGGTGCGCCCGTGACCAGCGCGCGAGTACCGGTCCCGACGACATTGCCCGAGACATCGGGCCAGCGCGGCCCGGTAGTCAGCGCGAAAACGGTGACATCCGGGTCGGCGAGCACCCGCGAGACCTGCCGGTGCAGAGTAGGGCGGCCGGTGATGATGGCCTGCTGCGGCTTCAGCAGCGGCAGCGCGAGCGGGTGCAGTGCCGGGCCGTGCATGGGGGCCGTCGGCTCGGCGACGGTCGGCAACGCGGACAGCTCGGGTCGCAGGCCGGCACCATGCCCGGAAATGACGACCGTGTCGGGCGTCAGGTCGATGTCGAGTGGCACATCGAGCGTCGCGTACTGGGTGAGCGTCCAGGCTCGCCCGCCCGCGCGTCCGGCAGGCGCGGATTCGCCCGGCGCAAGGTCGGGCACCAGCGGCTCACGCAGCGGGATATCGAAATGCACCGGGCCCGCGTTGCCGGAGCGGGTGCCGCGGGCCGCGGCGAGCACCCGGCAGACCGCCGAGCGCCACAGGCTGTTCTGGTGCCCGTAGGGCGCGCAGTCGGCATTGGCGGATTCGTCCTCGGCGAGGCCGAGACTGATGGTGGCGCGGACCTGGCTACCGAACAGGCCGAGCTGTTCCACCGTCTGGTTGGCGCCGGAACCCAGCATCTCGTAAGGCCGGTTCGCGCTGAGCACCACGAGCGGCACCCGCGCGTAGTTGGCCTCCAGCACCGCGGGCCCGAGGTTGGCCACCGCGGTCCCCGACGTCATGACGACCGGGACGGGCAGCCTGCTCGCGACCGCGAGCCCGACCGCAAGGAATCCGGCGGTCCGTTCGTCGATGCGCATGTGCAGCCGGAGCCGGCCCGCCGCGTCGGCCGCTTGGAGCGCGAAGGCCAACGGAGCGTTGCGTGACCCCGGACACAGAACGACGTCCCGCACACCCCCGCGCGCGAGTTCGTCGACGACCACCTGCGCTTGTGCTGTAGACGGATTCACGACTCCAGCCTCTCAGACAGTTGCCCCGACGTCTCCGTCGCCCTGCTCACACACGTGTGTTCGAGTGGGTTTTCGCCGCCCGCGTCCACCACCGGACGCGGGCGGCGCAGAAGCGTGCACACCCCGAATCGGCGATGCCGATATCGGTCGGTGTGCGACGCGCGCTGCCGAAATCAGTTGGCGTGCTTCTGAACCAGATCGCCCAGCCGCGGCAGGGCCTCGATGACGTTCTTCTTGGCCGAGGAACGCATCGAGGAGTAGACCTTCTTCAGTGCGGGCCTGGTCGAGGAGTCGGCCCGCTCGTCGGTGACGACGAGCAACGCCTCGGCGACCTCGTCGGACTTGGCGACCAGCAGATCGGCGAATGTGCCTGCGCCGTTGGCCGCGTACTCCTGCCAGAACGGCTCCAACTGCGCGACGAGCTTGGGCGCCAAGGACTCCAGTGCATCAGGCACGATGGACGGGCTGATCTTCTTGACCGCCGCGTATCCACCCTTGACTGCCAGGCCAGACGCACCACCCTTGTCCGACACCTCGGCGTCCAGAACCTCCTTGGCGTCGGCAAGGAAGGCCGTGCGCTTGGCGTCGTCGAGCAGGGATTCAGACAGTGCTGCAACCACTTTCAGGTTCCTCCGGATTGATGTCGATGAACGAGCGCTGGCAACTATACGCACTGGTGCGGAAGGTCACACGGTACTGACCCGGCTCAGGGCTGCCAGGGCAGCAACTGCACCATGAGTCCTTCACAATCCGCGAGCACATTGTCCTGCTCATCGAGCAGCTCCGCGGTGATGAAAGTCTTGCGTCCTTCGATCCGATCGACCCGTCCTTGCACTGTGAGCGGCGTCTCCAGCGGAGTGATTTTCCGGTAGTTGACGTGCAGATATGCGGTTCGGCTTATCGGTCTGCCCGCGTAGTGCACGATCATGCCGAGCAGGTCGTCGAACAGCAGCGGCAGCACGCCACCGTGCGCGGCGCCGTTGCCGCCGAGATGGAAGCGACGAAATTCACCGGTCATCCGGATTCCGTCGGGGCCGGCCGCGGCCACCTGCCACGGCAGCAGCAAAAGGCTGCCGCGCCCTGGCAATTCGACCGCGCGGCCCGCGGGCCCCTGTAGCTCGGGCGCGCGGTAGGGCTCCAGCAGATCGATCAGCTGCCGCGCTTGTGCGAGCGCTTCATCGAAAACGTCGTCGGTGGCGTCGACAGAGACGGCCAGATCCTGCAACGTGCGCATCGCCTCGACGAACGGCCCGAAATTGGACCCGATCTTCGCGCGGGAGACCTTGGGAAAGCCCCCGTGCTTCTCGTACCGGGATTCGTCCACCGCGCTCCGGTCGATAACCGGTTTCACTCGCTCGCTCATACCTGCACGGTAACGCGTTGTTTTACACCGTCAAGTCGAAGAATCCGGTGACCGGGCTCCGACCATGGGAAGTCGCTGGCACCCGACGCGGGGCCGGGGGCAATAATCACTGACGTGACGTTCAATCCGAAGCTGTGGCGGCCCGTTCCCGGGTTCGAGAACCTGACCGACATCACCTACCACCGGCATATCGAGCAGGGCACCGTCCGTGTCGCGTTCGATCGTCCGGAGGTGCGCAATGCGTTCCGGCCGAACACCGTCGACGAGCTCTATCGCGCGCTCGACCACGCCAGGATGACCCCGGACGTCGGCGCGGTGCTGATCACCGGCAACGGGCCTGCGCCGAAGGACGGCGTCTGGGCCTTCTGCTCGGGCGGCGATCAGCGCATCCGCGGCCGCAACGGTTACCAGTACGCCAGCGGAGAGACTGCCGACACGGTCGATCAGGCGCGTGCGGGCCGGCTGCACATCCTGGAGGTGCAGCGACTGATCCGCTTCATGCCGAAAGTGGTCATCGCGCTGGTCAACGGCTGGGCCGCGGGCGGCGGGCACAGCCTGCACGTGGTCTGCGACCTGACGCTGGCCAGTCGCGAACACGCTCAGTTCAAGCAGACCGACGCCGATGTCGGCAGTTTCGACGGCGGCTACGGCAGCGCTTATCTGGCGAAAATGGTCGGCCAGAAATTCGCACGGGAAATCTTCTTCCTCGGCCGACCGTACACCGCGGAGGAAATGCATCAGATGGGCGCGGTGAACAAGGTCGTCGATCACGCCGAGCTGGAAAACGTTGCGCTGGAATGGACTGCCGATATCAACGGCAAATCCCCACAGGCCCAGCGCATGCTGAAATACGCGTTCAATCTCCTCGACGACGGCCTGGTCGGCCAGCAGCTGTTCGCCGGTGAAGCCACCCGCATGGCCTACATGACCGACGAGGCCGTCGAGGGCCGCGATGCGTTCTTGGAAAAGCGAAAGCCCGACTGGACCCCGTATCCCTGGTACTTCTGACCACCACCGCGTCGCACTTATCGGACTAATCGGACAGATGGTGTGAAATGGACATTCTGAGCAGCCGGATAATCCTGCGTCCGGCCGACCACGCGAAAACGCTTGCGTTCTATCGGGATGGACTCGGGCTCGCCATTGCCAGGGAGTATCCGGGCGGCACGGTTTTCTTCGCTGGACAGTCGCTGGTGGAGGTGGCCGCGCACGGCGGAACGGGAAATTCGACGGCCTTCAGCGGCGCGATCTGGCTGCAGGTCCGCGATGTGTCCGACGCCGCCGCCGAGCTGGCGCTGCAGGGGATCGCGATCGACCGACCACCGGTGCGCGAGCCATGGGGCCTGATCGAAATGTGGCTGAAAGACCCCGACGGCGTACCGATCGTGCTGGTCGAGGTACCCGCCGAGCATCCGATCCGGCGGGATTCGCGCTGGTCACCGGACTGACGGCCGGATAGGCCAGGAGCCGCCACCGGTGGCCCGAGTTGCCAATGCCGAGTCCGGCGAGGACGATAACGCTCGGATGGCTGCCCGACCGTCGATGTCCGGGCCCGCCGCTGTGTACCCCGTCCGACGAGTGAATCGCAGTCTCGATGCCTGGCGTACCCGAACCCCATTCCCGCGCAGCGCACCCACCCCGCGCGCGTCGATCCAGCAAACCGACCCGTTCCGCCGGTGGTGGCGCGGGCATGACACGATCAGACGCGTGAGGGAGCGGAGCGAGCGAGCCATGGGCACAGCGCCTCTGGGCACGACGGAGCCCGGCGTCAGCGAGGTGGAATCGTGACAACGACCTTGCGGACTTTGCCGATGCCGACCGGATCCCGGGTCGGCGATGTGCTGCCACATCTGCGTGAAGCATTGGAAGGGAACGGCCCCGCGTGGTTGCCGATCCCAACCAGCGATCGTCGCGAGGCCCAGCGCCTCAGCGACGCCCTCTCCCCCGGTGAGCCGATCGACGACGGCATCGCGCTGGTGGTGACCACCTCGGGCACCACCGGGGTGCCGAAGGGTGCGATGCTCGGCGCGTCCGCGCTGCTTGCCAGCGGCGCGGCCACCCATGACCGGCTCGGCGGGCCGGGCAGTTGGCTGCTCGCCCTGCCGACGCACCACATCGCCGGCATCCAGGTGCTGCTGCGCAGCATCCAGGCAGGTACCGAACCCACCGTGCTCGACGTCTCGGGCGGTTTCCTGCCCGAAGCCTTGGCGGGCGCGGTCTCGAGCATGCGTGGACCACGCCGGTACACCGCATTGGTGCCGACCCAGCTGGTCAAGGCGCTCGACACACCCATCGCCGCAGCCGCATTGGCCGAACTGGACGCGGTGCTCGTCGGCGGCGCGGCCACCCCGCTACCGCTCTACGAACGCGCGAAAGCTGCCGGTATCAACGTTGTTCGCACCTACGGCATGAGCGAGACCTGCGGTGGCTGCGTCTACGACGGGGTGCCGCTCACCGGCACCGAAGTGCGCATCGAGGACGGCAGGGTATTGCTCGGTGGAGCCATGATCGCCGCGGGCTACCGCAACCAACCCGATCATCCCGCGTTCGCCGAACCGGGTTGGTTCCGCACCGAAGACGCGGGGACCTTCGACGACGGCGTGCTCAGCATCAGCGGCCGGCTCGACGAGGCAATCACGACCGGCGGCCTGCTGGTGATACCGCAGGTAGTCGAGGCCGTGCTGGGGACGCATCCGTCGATCAGCGAATGCGTGGTGCTCGGACTGCCCGACGAACGACTGGGGCAGCGCGTCGCCGTGGTGGTAGTGCCTGCCGCGGGCGCGACGCCGACCCTGGAGGAATTGCGCGAGCACGTCGTGCGCGAGCTGGACTCTATCGCGGCCCCCCGGGAATTGGCGCTGCTCGACGAGCTACCGCTGATCGGCCCCGGCAAGCCCAATCGCACCGAACTGCGCGCGTATCTGCTGGCCGAGTCGACGCGACAATAGGCTCACGACGCGCGGCGCATGCCGCTGCAAGTGCGCGTGACACCGTCATGCAAGGGCCGTGCAAGATCGGCCCCCCACAGTTCTCGGCATGACTTCTTTCGCACCAACTTCAGCGCTCGCCGTAGAGGCGGACGGCCTGGTCAAGGTGTTCGGGGAACAGCGCGCCGTCGACGGTGTGAGCCTGGCGGTTCCGCAGGGCTCGGTATACGGCGTGCTCGGACCGAACGGCGCAGGCAAGACCACCACCATCAAGATGCTGGCCACCCTGCTGCGGCCGGACGGCGGCAGCGCCCGCATCTTCGGCCGTGACGTCGTCGCCGAACCGACGGCCGTGCGTTCCCTCGTCGGTGTCACCGGCCAGTACGCCTCCGTCGACGAGGACCTGTCGGCCACCGAGAACCTGATCATCTTTTCCCGCCTGCTCGGTCTGAGCCGGATCGACTCGCGCCGCAAGGCCGCCGAACTGCTCGAGGAATTCGACCTCACCGAGGCGGCGAACAAGCCGCTGAAGAACTTCTCCGGCGGCATGCGCCGCCGCCTCGATCTGGCCGCCAGCCTGATCGCGACACCGCCGCTGCTGTTCCTCGACGAGCCGACCACCGGCCTCGACCCGCGCACTCGCGCCCAGATGTGGGAGACCATTCGCCGGCTGGTTCGTGGGGGCGCGACGGTGTTGCTCACCACGCAGTACCTGGACGAGGCCGATCAGCTGGCCGACCGGATCGCCGTCATCGACCACGGCAAAGTGATCGCCGACGGCACCGCCGACGAGCTCAAGGCCTCCGTCGGCGGCTCCTCGCTGCACCTGACCCTCGTCGATCGCGCCCAGCTCGAGGAGGCTCGCCGCATCGTCGGTGATTTCCTCGGCGCCGAAGCCCTGATCACGCCGGAGGCCGGCAGGCTAACGGCGCCGCTCGAGGACGCGGGCCTGACCGCCGATCTGCTGATTCGCCTGCGCGAGTGGGACATCGCGGTCGACGAGATCACCGTGAGCAAGCCGACCCTCGACGAGGTCTTCCTCACCATTACCGGCCACCCGGCCGACGACGACAACGATTCCGAACGGAGCGCGGCATGACCACCATCACCGAACCGAGTACGGCTGCTGCCGGGCGGCACGCGACACCACTCTCGATCCCGGAGGCCAGCAACAAGATCGGCCTCCGGCAGACCGTGTCGACCTCGTTCACCATGGCCTACCGCGGCATTCTGAAGATCAAGCACAATCCCGAGCAACTGTTCGATGTGACCGTGCAGCCGATCCTGTTCACCGCGCTGTTCGCCTACATCTTCGGCGGCGCGATCTCCCACAACGTGCACGACTATCTGCCGATCCTCATCCCCGGCATCCTGGTGCAGACGGTGATCCTGACCTCGGTGGTGACCGGCACCCAGCTGCGTGAGGACATGGACAAGGGCGTCTTCGACCGGTTCAAATCGCTGCCCATCGCCCGTATTTCGGCACTGGCCGGCGCGTTGATCGCCGATATGGTGCGCTACGTTCTCGCGACTACCCTGACCATCCTCGTCGGCCTCTGCCTCGGCTACCGGCCCGAGGGCGGCGTGGTCGGCGTGGTGGTCGCGGGCTTGGTCATCGTGGTGTGCTCGTTCGCGGTCAGCTGGATCTGGGCGCTGGTCGGCGTCACCGGCAAGAGCGCCGCAGGCGTGCAGGGCATCTCGATGATGGTGATGTTCCCGCTGACCTTCATGTCGGGTGCGTTCGCTCAGGTGAGCACCATGCCGGGCTGGTTGCAGGCGATCAATCACGCAAATCCGGTGTACTACATGGTGAATACGGCCCGGGCCTTGATGAACGGGAACGATTACGGCAGTGACCTGGCCTGGTCGCTGCTCGGCTCGGTCGTCGTGATTGCGATCTTCGCCCCGCTGAGCATCAAGGCGTACATGCGCAGGGCGTGAGTGTCCGGCATCGCAGGCAATCATCCCACGAACCGAATGCCATGGTGAGAGAGGCAAAGTCACTCACAATGGCATTCGGCTTTCGTGTCGAGCGGTGCCTCTTCCGAGGTCGATCATCGACCGGAGTGTGCGCTCAATCCGCGGCGACGCCCGACAATTCGCGCAGCAATTCGATGATTCGCTGTGCCGCGTCTTTGCGCCGCAGCGCCGCCGACCGGGACAAGGCCGCGTCCAGTCGCTCGTCACCGATCACCTCTCGATGCAGCCGAATGTGGCGCCGCCATTCCATCGAGGGATAGTCCTGTCTGGCACCGACCTTGGTGGCCAGCGCGAGCAGCTCCAGACCGCGGTCCGGTTCTTCGCCGATGGCGAGGTGATACGAGCCGACCGCACAGCCGACCGCACCGATCTGCGGCAGATCGAAGAACTGTGGAAGACGGACCGCCGCGCTGCCCGCGAGCTCGTGCATCAATCCGGCCACCGCCGCCGCACGGCCGTGCAGGATATGGGCGTCGAGGACCCCACTGGCCAGCATCAATCCACCGGGTCCTGGTGCGAGCATGTCCTCCGGCCAGCCGAGCAAGTCGAGCGCCCGGTGGAAGTGGCGCATCCCGGCGTCGATATCGCCCTCGGCGAGTTCGAGTTCCGCGACCCCGCCGACCACGGCCGCCAAACGCGGATTTCGCCGAATGGACGGGTCGTCGACCAGGGATCGAGAGGAGGGATCCGAATCCGCGGATCCGAGTGCGGAGTCCAGCACCTGCCGCGCCTGCCCCAGTCGCCCCGTGCCGATCAGCGAGATCGCGAGGTAGCTACTCATTTCCAGCATTTCTTCGTGGGCTCGTAATTCCCGCAAGAGATCTGCTGCCCTGCGGTAATACTGGACGGAATCGGCGTATTGCGCGGTCTGCCCGGCCAATTGCCCCAGATGCTGACTCACCATCGAGGTGCCCCACAGATCGCGGCCGTCCATGATTTTCAGGACCTTCAGCGCATCTCTGGTGGAGCCGTAGACCAGTCCGGAATTCTCCTGCGCGTTCATCCGCATGATCAGCGCGGAGGCGCGGACATCGTCGTCGGGCGAACGCGCACCCTCGGCGAGCAGCCTGGCCACGCCGGCGCCGGACGGATCCACACAGAGGAGCTCGCCGAGATATCGAATGCCCGCATTGAAATCGGTGCCGGTGCGCGCCAATCGGCGTGCGCGTGCTCGCACGGTGGCAATCGGGCGCAGGTCGGTGCCCATGTACAACATGTGCAATGCGACCACCAAGTGGGCGAGCATCTGCAGATCGGCGACCGTACCGCGCACCGGCTGCTTTTCCGGCGGCAGCACCATGATCCTGCGCGCCCAACCCGTCAGCTCCATGTGCGCGCCGCGCATCACCCACAGCAACGCGACCACCGGGAACACCCGGTACACGGTCCGTGCGTCGCGGCGCTCGACCGCGTAACGCAGTACTGCGACCAGGTTGTCCAGGTCGGCCGCTACCGAAAGCACCGTGGGTACCTGCTCGCCTGCCCGATACCGATCGGCCGCGGCAACCGTGAAATCGCGGGCCCAGTGTGACATCCGGTGCATAACAAGCAAGCCCTCGTCGACTGCGCCCGGAACACCCGCCACCGCTTCGGTTTCGGTGAGCGCGAGCTGTTCCTCACCGAATTCACGGACGGTCTCCAGCATTCGGTAGCGCGTGCCGACCACGCCGTCGTCGTCCTCGAGCACCGTGAGCAGCGACTGGCCGACCAAGCCGTCCACGGCGAGGGCGACATCGTCGACCTCGGGGCCGCCTGCCACCGTCTCGGCGGCCGCGAGGGTGAAACCGCCCGGCATCCGGCACATTCGGCGCAGGGTCACCTGCTGGGGTTCGTCGAGCAGGTTCCAACTCCAGGCGATCACCGCGTGCAGGGTTCGATGCCGGGCGGGTGAGGAACGATCCCCGCTGCGCAGCAGGGCAAAACGGTGCTCGAGCCTGGACTCGATCTCCTCCACACTCATCGTGCGCACGCGAGCCGCGGCCAGCTCGATGGCGAGCGGCAAGCCGTCCAGCGTGCCGCACAGTCGGGCGACCGCTTCCGGATCCAGTCGCACCGCCGGTCGTACCGCACGGGCTCGCGCCATGAAGAGGTCGGTGGCGGGCGATCCGGCCGCATCGATCGCCAAGGGCGACAACGGATACACCGTCTCGGCGGTGATCGCGAGCGGCGCGCGGCTGGTAGTCAGCACGGTGAGCTGATCACAGCTGCCGACCAGGTCGGCGACAACCTCGGCGACCGCGTCGATCAGGTGCTCGCAGTTGTCCAGGATCAGCAGCATCGGACGGGCCGAGAGCGCGTCCCGAAGCCGTCTGCGCGCATCGACCGGCTGCCCAGGGCGCATGCGACCCGATTCCAGCACGACCTCACCCAAGCCGAGGGTGGTGCTGACCGCGCCTTCGATCTCCGAACGGGCATCGGCATCCGCGTCGGTGCGCACCGACGCGAGCTCCACCAGCACAACCGGCATGCCGTGCGCCACCCGAGCGCCCAATTCGTTGGCCACCCTGGTCTTTCCGGTGCCGCCGGGGCCGAGCACCGTGGTCACCCGCGACCGGCGCAGCAGTTCCTCGAGGGCATCCAGGTCGGCGGCCCTGCCGAGCAGGGTGTTGGGTGCCGCACGCAGCCCGATCGCGGTCACCGCACTCGGGGCCGAACCGCCCAACCACACAGCCGAATTTCGTCCGCTGGTGGCTGCCGGGTCGGCAGCCGCGTCCCGCGTCGGCTCGTCGAATACGGCACCGTTCACCGCGGCATCGCTGGGCGATCGCGGCGCGTGATCGGAGCGCGGGGCGAGACCGGGAACCGGGTCTCCGCGCAGGATCGCGGTATTCAGGTCGACGAGCGTAGGCCCCGGATCGGCGCCGAGCTCTTCGACCAGCCGACCCCTGATGGACGCGAACACCTCCAGCGCCTCGTTCGACCGGCCGGCGGCGGCGAGCAGCTGCATCAACATCGCGTGCGCGGCCTCGTCCACGGGGTTGGCCGCGACCGTTCGACGGGTGATCGCCACCGCACCATCGAGGTCACCACCGGACACCAGGGCCGAGACCTCGACGGCCTCCAGGTCGGCGAATCGTTGTGCGGCCGCGGTACGCAGTTCGTCGGCCAACTCGCCTGCGGGCAGATCCGCACCGGGCTCGCCACGCCACAACGACCTGGCCTGCGCCACCGCGGCCAGGCACGCCGCGTGGTCTCCCTCGGTCTGCCGCCTGCGTGCCGTGCGCATCAAGTCATCGGCCAACGTCAGATCGACCTGATCGGCGCGCAGGATGAGCCGATAGCCCGCGGGCCCGATCTCCAACGCACCGTCCGGCAGCGCCGACCGCAGCCGCGACACCTGGGTATGCAACGCGTTCATCGGCGCGCGCGGCGGCTGTTCGCCCCAGACATCGTCGATGAGGGCCTGCGCGCTGCGGCTGCGGCCGGGCCGCAGGGCCAGGGCAGCCAGCAACAGTCGCGACCTGGCGCCCGGCAGCGCCGCGAGCGCACCGTCCCTGCGTAGCGCGATTTCACCCAGCAGGGCCACCACGACCGATTCGCCTGCGGGCGTTGTCACAGTCCGACTTCGGCCGTCGGGGCCGTTCTGATCCGGAAACATTCCGTCGTCATCGTATGCGAGCAACGCCGACCAGGTCGTCATGGTTTTTCACCTCCATTCCGGCCGGTCGGTCGCCTACGCTGAGCACATGGCTGAGTTCGAGGTAGTTCGGCAGGCCGTCATCACGGCCGAGCCGTCGCGTATTCACGGGCTGATCGACGATTTCCACGAGTGGACGAAGTGGTCGCCGTGGGAGGACATCGATCCGCAATTGCAGCGGAGCTACACCGGGTCCGATGCCGGCGTCGGCGCCAAATACGCCTGGGACGGCAACCGCAAAGCCGGGCGCGGCGCCATGGAAATCACTTCCAGCGACGTTCGCGAAATCGACATCAGGCTGGCGTTCGAGAAGCCGTTCAAGGCCGTCAACCAGACCACGTTCGAGCTGAATCCGGTCGAAAGCGGCACCGAGGTGGTGTGGCGGATGACCGGTCAGCGCCAAGGCCTGATGGGGCTGATCGGGAAGGTGTTCCCGATCGACAACATGATCGGCAAGGACTTCGAGAAGGGTCTCGGCCGGCTGAAGGCGGTCGCCGAGGCGTAGACGAACCGATCGCGCGGCGCTCGACGGACTCGGTGCGCCGGTACCTATTAGGCTGCGGGTATGGCTACAGCAGCGCAATGGATCGAGGGCGCACGGCCCCGCACCCTGCCGAACGCGATCGCCCCTGTCATTGCCGGTACCGGCGCCGCCGCGTCCATCGATGGCGCGGTGTGGTGGAAAGCGATTCTCGCGCTGCTGGTTTCGCTGGCACTGATCATCGGCGTGAATTATGCCAACGACTACTCCGACGGCATCCGCGGCACCGATGACGTGCGGGTCGGCCCGCTGCGGCTGGTCGGGCAGAAGCTCGCCTCGCCCGCCGCGGTCCGCAACGCCGCAATCATCAGTCTGGCCATCGGCGCGGTGTTCGGTCTGGTGCTCGTCGCGCTGTCGGCTTGGTGGCTGATTCTCGTCGGCGCCGCCTGCCTGGCGGGTGCGTGGTATTACACCGGCGGTAGCAAGCCCTACGGCTACAGCGGATTCGGCGAGATCGCGGTGTTCGTGTTCTTCGGTCTGATCGGTGTGCTCGGCACCCAGTTCGTGCAGGCCGACCGGATCGACTGGGCCGGTGTGGTGCTCGCCGTCGCGGTCGGCTCGTTCTCCAGCGCGGTGCTGGTAGCGAACAACCTGCGCGATATCCCGACAGATACCGAATCCGGGAAGGTGACCCTTGCGGTCAAGCTGGGCGACCCGCGCACCCGCACCCTGCACCTGGCGATGCTGGCGATCCCGTTCCTCGCCACGCTGATCCTGGTGGCCAGGACACCGTGGGCGCTGGTCGGACTGGTCGCGATCCCGCTCGCGGTCCGCGCCAACGCGCCGGTGCGCTCCGGCAAGGGCGGGCTGGAACTCATTCCAGCCCTCCGCGATTCGGGCCTTGCACTGCTGGTCTGGTCCGCGGCGAGCGCGCTCGCCCTGGGGATTGCGGGCTGAGCGGAGCTCTAACCTGCGCTCGGCCGAGCGCGAGGCTGCCGACGGGTCTCCTCCGGCGGTAGCCGTCAGTCGCCCCGAGATTTCAGCGCGGCGCGTTAGTCGTCGCCGTCGGGGACCAGGATTCCCAGCACCCAGTTGACCACCGAGATGATGACGCCGCCCCAGACGGCGGCCCAGAAGCCGTCGACGCGCAGACCGTACTCGGTGGTTTCGGTGATCTTTGCGGTGAGCCACAGCATCAGTGCATTGATCACCAGGAGGAACAGGCCGAGGGTGAGGATCACCAGCGGCAGCGACAGTAGTTTGACGATCGGCTTGACCAGTGCGTTTATCACGGTGAAGATCGCGGCGATCACCAGCACGGTGATGATCTTCTGCGTCGTACTGTTGTCGGGACTTAGGATCTCGATCTTGTCGACCCATGCCGCGGCCAGCCAGATGGCAACACCGTTGATGATCAACCGAATCAGAAGCTGCATGGCCCAATGCTAGGCCCGGCGGGCGCGCGGGTGCTGCCCCACAACGCGAATTGTGGTGCCAGCACCCACACACCGGGTCAGGCGGCACGATCGAGGAGGGCGAGCACCTTCGGTCGAAGTTCGGCGATCGCTCCGGAACCGCCGAGCAAACGGGTGGTAGTGGCATTGGGGGCACGCAGGATCCCGAGCAGCAGGTGCGTGGATTCGATGGTCTTGTCCTTGCGGGCGAGGGCTTCGCGCAGCGACAACTCCACTACCTTCTTCGCGTCACGAGCGAAGGGAATGTGCCCGAAGTTGCCGCCGCGACCCCAGCCGAACGGTCCGAGCCGCTGCTGCTCCGGCGTCACCCGGTCGAGCGCGTCCTCTCCGAAGTTGGCCTCCAGGCTTTCGCGCACCGCATCGAGGTCGATGCCGATGGAACGCAACGCCTCGGCGTCCTCTTCGCCGAGCGGCTGACTCTTGTCCGGCTGCGCCAGGTTGCTGCGCACCCCATCGTGGGTGATGCCGGCCTCGGCCAGCAGTTCCTGTAACTCCTGCTCGCCTTGCGACAGCACGCCGAGCAGCACATGCTCCACGTCGATGGTCGAGGACCGCAGCTCACGGGCGTCCTCCTGCGCCGTCACGATGGCCGTTCGGGCCGCCCTACTGAACCGTTCGAACATCAGCGATTTCCGCCTCTCCGAGAGTGTTTGTGATGGACCGCCTGCTTGCTGACCTCGAGCGCCTCCGCGATCTGCTGCCATGACCAGCCCTGTCCCCTGGCATTGGCCACTTGGATCGCTTCGAGGCGTTCGAGCAGCCGACGTAGTGCGAGCACCGCGCGCAGCCCGACCTTGGGGTCGGGGCTGCCTGCGGCGGCCGCCAGTGTGGTTGCCTCAGTCATGTCGTCAATTTTTATTGACAACATCGGTTCTGTCAATAAAAATTGACAATCGGCGGCGTCGGACACCGGCAGTTCACTATTGGAGAAACAGACAACCCCGCCGGCCGAGGCAGCTCGGGTGGCGGGGTTGCGAGAACAAGACCGGAAGGGAACGCGGCGTTATCCGCTCCAGACGCCGGTGCTGTGGAACTTGTCCAGAATCGCCGCGGGCTCGGCCAGGCCCATCCCCTGAGCCACAACCCACTCGTCGTTGAAATACGTTCCGGCATAACGATCTCCGCCGTCACAGAGCAACGTCACCACACTGCCGGAGCGCCCAGCGGCGATCATCTCGGCAATGAGGGCGAAGGCACCCCACAGATTCGTCCCGGTGGAACCGCCCACCCGGCGGCCGATTACGCCGCTGGCGTGCCGTGCGGTCGCGATGGACGCGGCATCGGGAACCTCGATCATGCGATCGACCACCTGGCCGACGAACGACGGCTCCACCCGCGGACGGCCGATTCCCTCGATGCGCGAAGACATTCCGGTCTCGTAGCCCACGTCACCGGTTTCGTAGCCGCCGTAGAACGCGGAGTTCTCCGGGTCGACGACGGCCAGCTTCGTCGCATGCCTGCGGTAGCGGATATAGCGGCCGATGGTGGCACTGGTGCCGCCGGTGCCCGCGCCGACGACGATCCAGTCCGGCACCGGGTTGGTCTCCAAAGCCATTTGCTCGAAGACGGATTCGGCGATGTTGTTGTTGCCACGCCAGTCGGTGGCCCGCTCGGCGTGGGTGAACTGGTCCATGTAGTGGCCGCCGCATTCGGCAGCGAGCCGGGCCGCCTCGGTGTACATGTCCGGGGGTCGCTGCACGAAATGACAACGGCCGCCCTGTGCTTCGATGAGCGCGATCTTCTGCGGCGAGGTGCTCGCCGGCATCACCGCGACGAAATCCAGCCCGAGCAGCTTGGCGAAATACGCCTCGCTCACCGCGGTCGAACCGGACGACGCCTCGACCACCGTGGTGCCCTCGCCGACCCAGCCGTTGCAAATCGCATACAGGAAAAGGGATCTCGCGAGCCGATGCTTGAGACTGCCGGTGATGTGGGTGGATTCGTCCTTCAGGTACAGCTGGACGCGCCATTCGCCGGGCAGCGGGTAGCGCAGCAGATGGGTGTCGGCGCTGCGCTGGGTGTCGGCGTCGATCAACCGCACGGCATTGTCGACCCAGTCGCGCGGGGTGCTGCGGTCGCACTGCTTCATGCGGACGTGCCCCCGTCTTTGTCCTCGTCCGGGGTCTCGCCGCGCAGCCTGGCCCGCAACTGCGCCTTGTCCCTGCGGCGCTTCTCGTCCACCAGCGCGATGTCCTCGTTGACGCGAGTGCGCAGCTTCTTGAACAGCGTCAGCGACAGCGGCATGGCGATGAGCAGCGCGAACAGGGCGGCGACCACCAGTGGAATGTCCACCGACACCAGCCGGGCGATCCCGACGATCGCCACCGTGATGACGACGACCAGACCCAGCCTCGCGAGGGTGTAGAGCGCCAGATTGCGGGCCAGCCGTCGGCCGGCGCCAGCGGGTTGCTGTCCGGTTGCACCTTCCGGTGGAGTTGCGTCACTCACGTCGATCAGCCTATGCGAAGCTATCGGCCGCCTTCGGCGAGACCTCGTACCGAAGGCGGATGGCGTATCCGATTTGTCTATTACTTCCCCTTTACCAACTGTAGGTGGTTCGACTACGTAGGGGTCGCAGTGCAACGATGGCGCCACTGATGAGGGAACTGTCGAGAACGGAGAGGTTTGCTATGACTGCGCTTACCGTCGGCGGCCAGGACACCCTGCTGACACCGGGCCAAGTGGCCGCCATGTTCCACGTCGATCCAAAGACCGTCACCCGCTGGGCCCACGCCGGGCGTCTCGGGTCGCTGCGCACGCCGGGCGGACATCGCCGGTTCCGTGAGTCCGAAGTTCTGCAACTACTCAGGTCGTTGACCACAGAGGCCACCAGCACCGCGGTCAACGCGCACTGACCCGCAGGCCCCGCTCGGGCCCGCTGCCCAGGGGCCCGTGCAAGGCTGTCGCACCAATTTCGCATCACCGGTGTCCGAAGACTTCGTACGCGGCTACCCTCGATACCAGGAGGTGAGCGACGTGACGTACCTGTTGGCACTCATCGCAGTTGTGGCTGTCGCGGTGTTGTGCTGGAAGGCGTTCGGCCCGGAGAAGTCGGATCCGACCACCCCACCCACGCGGTCACCACAGCGCAAGCACATCAAGGGTCCCGACGACGACCCCGAATTCCTGTGGCGGCTGTCCCGACAGCACCGCGACGGCGACTCGGGTCCCACCGAGCGCTGAGAATCGCGCGCTGGAGTTCGTCCCCGCGCGGCGGTAGTTTTGCGTCGATCCGGAGACCGACTCGGAATCCACGAGCCCATGTCTCGTCAGCGACTTCGGCGCGGCGCCCCGAGGTACCGGGGATAGATCACCCCACGCCACCGATCCGACAACCGTTGCGCGGGTAACCCAACACTCCCGCACACCGGATGTTCGTCGGTCGGAATCCGCTTACTCACCGACACCGCGAGCCCACGCCGCCTCGGATCGAGGCACGCCGCCCTGGATCAGGGCTCACCCCGGACGACCGCGCCCATGGCATCCACGAACGACTGTCCGCCCATGATGTAGCCGCCGGCGATCGCGCCGACCAGCAGGCCGATCGGGCCGGTGATGATGCTGAAGAAACCGAGGCCGACCACGGCGCCGATCAGACCACCGATCAGGCCGCCCGCGACCAGGCCGACGACGTTCTTGTTGAGCTCGGTGACAAACCTGGCCATGGAGCTGATGGACTGCATCTCGCCGATGTTCTTGGCGCTCACTTGCGGTGTGAGAGCAAGCTTTCGGCCGTTGTCACTGATTTCGTGTGCGACCGCCATCCGGCTTCCGGAGATGTCGAAGGCCAGCGGCACCTCGGCGACCACCGCGCCGCTTGCGGATTTCAACGCAACCTTTGCACCGTTATCGACAAGCTCGAAGGCGCCGCCGTCTACGGCAGTGGTGATCACGCCTGCGACATCGGAGAGGACGGTACGGTAGCTGATTCCTTGCTCGACGCCCGATGTCGAAACCTCTCGGATGACCTCTTCCGCAGGCTTCGCATTAACCGTTCCCGCAGCGATTCCCACCGCAGCAACGGCTAAAACAGTGGTGGCGGCGAACATGCCGAACTTCATTCAGGTGTTTCCTTCTCACGAGACCTCCGGCTCGTGCAGCCGGATGACGTGTACAGCGACAGTATCTTGTTGCCATACATGGCAATAGATATGCCTACCGTAGGCCATCGTTGCCCCATCGTGACCTGGTCGTTCGACCAATGTCCCGGTTTTGCGAAGGTTGTGTCACCGAGCGAAATATGATGCCGGACAACAACTCGACGCGCACCCGCCGGATAGTGTATGCATTGCGTGATCTGCAAACTGCAAGTTTCACAACTTCGAACCTCGGCGGGGTATGTTCGAAGCGCAACAGCTCTGGAGGATCTCACGTGTCGCGCCAACGTATCCGTGCCGCTGTCGTACTGACGGTCTTCGTTGCTGCGACCGCGTTGACGGCAGCCCTCGTCGCAATGATCGCGGTGTCGATGAACGATCACGATCCCGATGTCAAAGAGCAGGCGCAAGCCAACGAAAGCACAAGCACCGCAGCCACATCGGCGGCACCGTCCATCGAAGAGTTCCCGTTGACGACCCCGCCGCCCACTACCGTTGGAGCTCGCGGCGAGACCGGCAAACAGCTCATTCGGCTGCAGGTGAATCCTGGCGACTGCGTGGAAATCACCGGCGCGGGCGACACCACCACCCTCGGCAAAGCCGCCTGCGGCAGCGGAAGCTCCACCTACAAGGTCATCGATAAAACTGCCCAGTGCCCGCGCGACGCCGACCGTACCTTCCAGCAAACCCCGGAATCCGCCCTCTGCCTGGACATCGACTGGGTGGTAGGCGGCTGCATGGAACTGGTCCCCAACGAATCGAAACGCATCGACTGCGCCGCCCGAGGCACCCCCAACGGCGGGCGCGTGGTGGAGATCAAACACAACACCGTCGACGTCAACCGCTGCTCGAAGGGTGACCGCGGAATCGTCTACCAAGAGCGCAAATTCGTCGTCTGCGTCGCCCGCATGTGAGGATGCTGCCCGTTCGCTCGCCGGCGGTGCCGCGTGTTCGACACTGCTCGGGTGGGCCGATCCACGACGCAACGAGCCCGCATAACCGTGATACCGCAGGCGAAGACTAGTTCGTCCTGGTAGCAGGTCCGGATTTGCTCGATGGGCCACCCGGCGCGCCGACGATTACGGTATGCGGGTGGGTATCGAGATGACCTTGCTGTCGGGAGTGGCGCTGCGCGATCAGGAGATCAGCGGCGCGCGGACGCGCGGGTTGCTCGCTCTGCTGGCAATGGATTTACGCAACGGGTCCAGCGCCGCTCGGCTGATCGCCGGGGTGTGGCCCGAGGACGCGCCCGAGAATCCAGCCAAGGCGTTGCAGGTGCTGGTGTCGCGGACGCGATCGCAGCTGGGCGCCGACCTTATCGCGAGCACGCCTACCGGGTATCGGCTGGCGCTGAGTCCGGAGCAGATCGACGCGACAGCGCTGGAAGTGCACGCGGCGGCAGCGCAACGCCATGCCAGGGCAGCTCACCACGTGGCGGCACTCGATCAGGCAGCGGCCGGACTCACGCTGTGGAACGGGGTCGTCGAGCACGCCTCGGGCGCGGATCCGTTGTCCGAGTTGCGCATTGCCAAGCAGCCCGCCTATCGGACCCTGCTGATCGTGTTCGCGTTGGCGTTGTCCCGGTTGGGCAGGTACGCCGAAGCCGTCGGGCCGCTGACCGACGCCGCGACGAGCGAGCCACGCAACGAGGAGGTGCTGGCCGAGCTGTTGCGGGCGGAGGCCGACACCGCGGGGCCCGCCGCCGCGCTCGCCCGATACGACGACTACCGGCGGATGTTGCGCGACGAGCTCGGCGCGGATCCGGGCACCGTGCTCCAGACGATTCATAAACAGCTGCTGAGGGCGAACGAACCTGTGGTTCGCCACGGCATCCTGCACGATCCGAACCCGTTGCTCGGCCGCGAAACAGACATCGCGGTGGTGACCGCGCTGCTGCGGTCCGCGCGAGTCGTCTCTCTCGTCGGCCCCGGCGGCCTCGGCAAGACTCGCATGGCCCATGCCGTCGGCAGGCTGGCCGAGCAGCGGGTAGTGCATCTGGTCCCGCTCGCCGGTGTCGAGGACGACGGCATGGTCGCCACCGAGGTGGCCGGTGCGCTGGGGGCGGGTGATGCGTCGCAGGCCGGGCCATCGACTGGCAACAGCGTCATCTCCGCCATCGCCAAATCGTTGGGGTCCGGTCCCACCCTGCTGATCCTGGACAACTGCGAGCAGGTTCTCGAGGGAGTCAGCGCACTGGTCGGTCCGCTGGTGTCACTGGTAGCAGACCTGCGCATCCTCGTCACCAGCCGGGCGCCGCTGGGATTGACCTCGGAGGCGGTTCATCTGCTTCCTGAGCTGGCGGCGGCGACGGCGGCCGAGTTGTTCGGGCAGCGCGCCCGCGCGGTGCGGCCGGACATCGCGCTGCCGCCGGCCGAGGTGGCGGCACTATGCGCCCAGCTGGACGGGCTGCCATTGGCCATCGAGCTGGCGGCGGCGCGGGTGCGGGTGATGTCGATCGCCGAGATCTCGGGCCGATTGGTCGACCGGTTCGCGCTGCTGCGCAGCGGCTCCCGCGATGCGCCACAACGTCATCGGACGCTGCATGCGGTGGTCGATTGGAGCTGGAACCTGCTCGACGAGCAAGCGCAGGCGGCGATGCGGTTGTTGTCGGTCTTTCCCAACGGATTCACCGCTATGGCGGCGCACCGACTGCTCAGCGGCGACTCGGGCGACACAGACGGCCTGGATGAAACATTGGAGATGCTCGAGCATCTGGTCGACCATTCGTTGATCCAGATCACCGAGGTGGGCTCGGGCACCCGGTTCCGGATGCTGGAGACCGTCAGGGATTTCGGTGCGGCTCGGCGGGCCGATGCGGGTGAGGGCGAGCGTGCGTTGGCAGGGTTCCTGGCCTGGGCACGCGAATTCGGTGTCGGCGCCAACGAGATCGCCTTCACCGACCAAGGGGAAAACAACCCCGTGCGCGCCGAGCAGGACAACCTGGTGCGGGCCCTGCGGCTCGGGCTGGATCGGTCGGACGGGCCGACGGTCGCCGCCACCTGGGCGGCGTTGGGTGCCTGGTGGTACGTCGGATCCCACTATGCGCGGATCGTGGAGCTGGTGGGCGAATGTGCCTGGGTGCTCTCGCATTACCGGCCCGAACCCGACTATGTGGAGGTGACCCGAACGGCGGCGACCGTCTGCGCGTTGAGTGCCGTCACCCAGAGTGGTTTCGAGCTGCGATCGATGCTGGTGTTGCGCCGCCTGCCCGCGGCGCCGCCGGACACCCTGGTGCGCGCCGTTGCGGTGATTTTCCGCGCTGGACCCGAGCTGCTCGGTCCGGACTCCGCCGCACTGGATCGGCTGTGCGCTAGTGATCAACCGCTGCTCGCCGGCGTTGCCCACCTCGTCGCGAGCTTCCGCGCGGAGCAGACAGGTGACCGCGACGAGGCACTCGCGGCGACCCGGCGGATGCTCGCCGCCTTCGAGCGCACGTCGAATACCTGGATGCGGTTCCAGGCGCGTTGCCGGATCGGCAAACTCGCGCTGCTGTCGGAGCAGGGGGAGCTGGCGCGGCAGCAGGTGGAACGAGCGCTGCGGCAGCTCGTGGACCATGGGCCGAGACCGGATCGCGTCGATCTGATCGTCGGGCTGGTAATGGCGTCACTGCAGCTCGGGGATATCGAAGGTGCCGAGCAATGGTTGGCGCAGGTTGCCGACCATGCCGACCCGTTCGCGCAACCGTACAAGGTGATTGCCGATGCCGAAATTCGGCTCGCCCGCGGCGATATCGACGATGGTCTGCGGCGCTGGCGCAGGATTGCCGAGCTGGTAGCGAGCACCTCGCATCCCTTCTACCGTCCCGATCCGCGCGGTGTGCAGGTGTGGGCGTTGGAGGCTCGGTCGGCGATGGTCCTGGCACACGCCTACCACGGCCGGCTGGATCTGGTCGGCGCTCTCGTCGAAGATCTGCCCTGGCAGGTGACCGCGTTACTGGAGCATCCGGTGACCCAGCCGGGCGGCTATCTGGCGGAGCTGACAGCCTGTGGCGCAGTTCTTTTGGCATTGGCCATGGTGGAAATCGACCGCGGCCTGACGGCAGACGGCGCCCGCCTGATCGCGCTGGCCGAACGGTTCGATCCACCGCGGCAGATCCATCCGACCATGTCGAGTAAGCGAGCCAGAGAGTGCGCCGCAAACGCAGATGAGGCGGCGTATGTCGAGGGTGTCTCGACATACGCCGCCCTGGACGTACTCGGCTTGCGTTCCGCCGCCCTTGCCGCACTGCGGAAACGGATGGCCTGATGGGCACAGCCGCTTAGCGGCCGGGCTCGCGGTTCAGCAGCTGCTTCGCGCCGAAGAAGCTCGCGGCGGTGATGGCCAGGCACCAGGCGATGGCGATCCACGCGCTGTTGCCGATAGCCGTGCCCATCAGCAGTCCGCGCAGCGACTCCATGACGGGGGTGAACGGCTGATGCTCAGCGATCCAGCCCAGCCAGGACGGCATCGAGTCGGTGGGAACGAACCCGCTGCCGAAGAAGGGCAGCAGCATCAACAGCATGGGCAGGTTGCTCGCGGTCTCCACGCTATCGCTGACCAGGCCCATGAGGACGGCAACCCAGGTGATCGCCATGATCAGCAGGGACAGGATGCCCACTGCGGCAAGCCATTCGGCCGGGCTCGCGGTGGGACGGAAACCGATGACCACGGCGACCGCAATGACCGTCGCGACGCTGAGCAGGGTCTGCACCACGCTGCCGACGACATGCCCGGTCAGCAGGGATGGCCGGAAGATCGCCATGGTGCGGAACCTCGCCACGATGCCCTGGGTCATATCGGTGCAGACCGACACCGCGGTGGCCGTCGCCGCACCCGCCACGGTCAGCAGCAGGATGCCAGGGGTCACGTAGTTGACGTAGTCGGCGCGACCGCCCGAGCTGCCGAGTCCGGCGCCGAGGGTGCCACCGAAGACGTAGACGAACAGCAGGAGAAACACGACCGGCGAGATGATCAGCGGCAAGGTCATCGACGGATAGCGCACGATGTGCAGCAGGCTGCGGCGCACCATCATCATCGAGTCGGTCACGGCGTACTTCATGGTGGTGCTCATCGCACGGACTCCTTCGGCTTGCCGGTGAGGGCGAGGAAAACATCATCGAGATCGGGGGTGTGTACAGAGAGTTCGGCTGCGTGGATCGACGCGGCTTTCAGCTTGTCCAGCAGGGCGTGCAGCGAATCGACGCCGCCATCGCTGGGCACCTGTAGCGTCAGCTCGTCCTCGTCGCGGGCGAGGACGCCGAACATCTGCGCGGCGAGGGCCAGGGCACGCGGCTCGGTGAACCGCAGGTTGATGTGGCCGCCCGGGACCAGGCGCTTGAGCTCCTCCGGGGTGCCTTCGGCGACCACCTTGCCGCCATCGATCAGCGCGATCCGGTCGGCCAGCTGGTCGGCCTCCTCCAGGTACTGCGTGGTGAGGAAGACGGTGGTGCCGCCCGCGACCAACTCGCGGACCAACCGCCAGACCGAGCGACGGCTGCGCGGGTCGAGCCCGGTGGTCGGCTCGTCGAGGAAGAGCACCTGCGGGTCGCCGACCAGACCCATCGCGATGTCGAGCCGGCGGCGCATGCCGCCGGAGTAGGTCGATGCCGGTTTCTTCGCGGCGTCCACCAGGTCGAATTGCTCGATCAGCGTAGCGATTCGGCGTTTGCGCTCGGCCCGGCCGAGATGGTGCAGTGTCGCCATCATCGCCAGGTTCTCCTCGCCGGTGAGGAGGTTGTCCACCGCGGCGAACTGACCGGTGACGCCGATCGCGGCGCGAACCGCATCGGGTTCGCGGGTGACGTCGTGGCCTGCGACCCGCAGTTCGCCGTCATCGGCACCGATCAGTGTCGAAAGGATCTGCACCGTGGTGGTTTTCCCGGCCCCGTTCGGGCCGAGCAACGAAAAGATGGTCCCGGCAGGCACATTCAGATCGATGCCGTCGAGCACCTGGTGATCACCGTAGGACTTGCGCAGTCCGGTGACCGTGATCGCCGGTGGGCGGGGGCTGGCCATCATGTCTTTCTCCTCGAATCCGCGACCCCGTGGTCGCTGTCGAGATAAAGAATGCGCCCGCCCGGATTCACCGCGGTTGCATCGCGGTTTCACGAGGTTGCGCTGGTCAGCGCAGCGAATACAGCCCGGTGAAACCCGGAACCGCACCAGTGCCGCGTGCCGAGCCAGATCGACCAGATCGCGGCCACGTGTGAACACCTGTACCTGGAACTGTGATCGATACTGGCAGGCCCGGTCAGCGACGTAACTACCGTTGACGTCTGGTCAATTTCTCTTCGCCCGGCACGAGTTCCAAAGCGGCGCAGTGTTTTGGAACTACCTGACGGAAATGACGGTGATCAAGTGTTGCCACCCTCTTGATCCCGAACCGTTCCGCGATGGCAATGACCTACGCGTCTGCCGCACCGAGCGGGAAACTTCCGTACTGGACTACAAGGTCTGCCATGCGCGCATAGTCGGCGGGGAGGAGTTGTTCAACCTAGAGTTCTTCGGCCGCCAAAGAACGGAGGAAACCGGCCTCGGCTTGTGTGCCGAGCTTGGCGAGCATGTAGCAGACTTCGGTGACTATGGTCGAGGGAACAATCAGCGGGCCCCGCTCTTGGCTCGAGGCGGCGTAACAAGCCGAGTGCTCACTGTCGTGCTTGTTGGCGATTGCGAGAAGCGGCCCGGTGTCACAAATGATCACTCACGGCCGCCGAGGTCACGCCACAACACTTCCTGGGACGTGGAAACGAAGTCGGGTTCGGCCTCGACTGTCCCAGCGAACGAGAGACATCTGGATTCGGTCGCTGCTTCCCGGTCTGTGACCGGCTGACCGTGGCTGGCCACCAAGCGAAGCACAGCAGGTCGCAGATCCTGCTGCTCCTCTTCGGTCAATAGACCGACGAGGTCGCGGAGGTTCATGTCATCGAAGGCCGCGGTCATGCTCCTCAGGGTGCCGTTCGACCTCCTGCGAAGCAGCAGCGAAATCGCTCAGTTCAGGCCCGCGTACGAGTGCAACCCCGAGATCACGATGTTGATGATGAAGAGGTTGAACAGCATCGCGACGAATCCTGCGATGTTGATCCACGCAGCCTTGGTATCGCGCCAGCCGGAGGTCGCTCGGGCGTGCAGATACGCAGCGTAGAGAACCCAGGCGATGAAGGAGCAAGTCTCCTTCGGGTCCCAGCCCCAGAACCGCCCCCACGCAGCTTCGGCCCAGATCGCGCCGAGGATGACCCCCGCGCCGAAGAGGGGGAAGCCGATAATGGTGGTTTTGTAGGCGAGGCCGTCGAGGGCGCGGGCGTCGGGGAGGCGGCGGGCGATGGTGCCGAGGATGGTGGCGGATTCTTGGCCCTCGGGCTGGCGCAGGCGGAAGAGGAACAGCAGGCTGGCTATGCCGGAGACGAGGAACACGCCGCTGCCGATGCTGACGATGGTGACGTGGATGGGCAGCCAGAACGATTTGAGGGCGGGGACGACGGGGGCAGCGTCGGCGTAGAGCATGGTGCCCGCGAGGAACATCAGGATCAGGATCGGGACGAGCAGGAAGACCCACATGGCCCGGTAACGCTGTTCACGCAGGAAGAGGATGCCGACGACGGCGGCCGCCGCGGTCGCCATGGTGACGAACTCGTACATGTTGCCGAGCGGGAAGCGGTGGGTCGCGAAGCCGCGCAACACGATCGAGGCCACGTGCAGTGCGATCGCGACGACGAGCACCGAGAACGCCATATTGCCTGCGCGCTCCGCGAGCGGCTTGGCCTGCGGCGTCTCGATGCGGCCGGGGACGGCGGGTCGGTCTGCGCCGGAACCGCCCGCGGTGACGAGCTCACGCTCGACGACCTGCAGCGTCCGCGCCGAGGCGTACTGCACGATGAGCAGTACCAGCACCAGGGCGTACACAACGATCGCCGACTTGAAGGCGAGATCGCTGTAGTGCGCGATGTTCTCGTCGATCGGCATGGTCACTCTCCCGTGTTCTCGGTGCCGGACTGCTGATCCAGCAGGCGCGCACGCAATGTGTCGAACTCGCCACCCCAGCCGGCCTGATCGGTCCGCGCGAGCCCGCCCATTTCTACTACGGTGCGTCGTTGGTCAACGGTACCGGCTTCGGCATCGGCGGGGTACACGCGGATCCAGACGCGCCGCCGCTTCACCAGCAGCGAAACGAGCAGCCCCGCCATCATGGCCAACGCGCTCACCAGCACCCACTGCTGCGTGGGATCGTGCGACACCTGCAAGTTCACGAATTCCTGTGCGCCGTCGAAGGTCACCTTGGCGCCGTTGGACAGGGTGGTGGATTCGCCGGGGCGCAGGTTCACCCTGGCCTCCTTGGTCAGCCTGCCCTGTTTGATCTGCTCGGAGTCGAGTGAGAACAGCGACTGCGGCTTTCCGGTGTCGAGGCCGGTGTCGCCGCGATAGACATCCACCGCGACGGCCGGATCGTTCATGACGGGGAACGACGAGGTCAGCAGGCTTCCGTGGAGCAGGGCGGTCGGCGCGAACAGGCCCTCCACGGCGATCTGATTCTTGCGGCGCTCGGCCTCGGTGGCGTACATGCCGCCGGGCGGATCGATCCGCAGCACTCCGCTGGACAGGAAGGTCCGGGCGTCCTCGGGTCGCCACTGGATGGTCTCTGTCCTGGTCTGCCCGTTCGGGAAGGTGACGGTGAACGTCGGCGCGAACCCGTGCCCTTGCAGGTACAGCCGGTCACCAGCGACACGCAGCGGGTGGTTCACCTGAATCGTGCTGGTGCGCCAGGTGTTGGTCTGGAGGTCGGCACCGGCCTGGTATTCGATATTCGAGGTGAACATCTCGGCCTGACCGTTCTGCAGGTAGTCGGCCTTGAAGTCCTTGACCCGCACACAGATCGGAGTCATGCCGGTGCCGTCGTTCACATTGCCCGCACGAAACGAGTCGAAAACCGCGGGCGAGGTGGTGCAGAAGCCGGGACCGTTGTTCGCGATGACGATAACGCTGCCCTCGTAACCGAACAGCTTGCCGACCGCGATGGCGACCAGCAGCCCGACCAGAGCCAGATGGAAGACGAGATTGCCCAGCTCGCGGGTGTACCCCTTCTCGGCCGAAAGAGTGATCTCCCCGTCCCGCCCGCTCTGCTCGATGCTTCGCTCGCCGGGCCCTGCGTGGTTGGGCAGGCTGCCGCCTCCGGGCCGGACGCTCCCACCGACGCGCACCTCGGTGCGCCAGCCGCGCAACTGCCGACGGGCATGCGCGATCACCTCGTCGGGAGACCGCTCGACGGTCTCGGCGTAGTGGTGCGGCAGCCTGGCCAGATTGCGCGGTGCGCGCACCGGCGGCGTGCGCAGCGCCCGGTAGTGATCGAACACGCGCGGCAGGATGCAGCCAACCAGCGAAATGAACAGCAGCACATAGATGGCCGTGAACCAGAAGCTGGAGAACACGTCGAACAGCTCGAACCGGTCCATCCACGGCCCGAGCGTCGGCCGGTCGGCGATGTACTGGGCGACCTTCTGCTCGTTGAGGCTGCGCTGCGGCAGCAATGCGCCGGGGATCGCGGCCAACGCGAGCAGGAATAGCAGCATCAACGCGGTGCGCATGCTGGTGAGCCCGCGCCAGGTGTTGCGCACCAGCGCCCACGCCCGACCCGGCAGCGACTGGCGCGGCGGAGTGTGCGGCGCCTCCGGTCTGTCGATCACGGTCATATCGGTAGCGTCACCTCGGAGACGAATGCGTCGCGAACCCAGGCGACGAACTGGTCCCACGCGCCGGTGACCAGCGCGATGCCGACCGCAACAAGCAGGATGCCCCCGATGATCTGGATGGTGCGGGAATTGCGGCGCAGCCACCCGACGCCGCGCAGCGCGCTCGCCGAACCGAAGGCGAGGATCACGAACGGCAGGCCGAGGCCCAGGCAGTAGGCAACGATCAGCGCCACCCCGCGCACCGCGGTCGTCCCGTCGGTGCCCGCGGACACCGCCATCACACCGGACAGGGTCGGCCCGAGGCACGGCGTCCAACCCAGCGCGAACACCGCGCCGAGCAGCGGCGCGCCCGCGATGCTGGTCAGCCTGCGCGGCTCCATCCTGGTGTCGCGCTGCAGCGCGGGCACCAGACCGATGAACACCAGGCCCATCAGAATGGTGACCACACCGCCGATGCGTTGCAGCAGTTCACGATTCACGTTCAGTGTCTGGATCACGCCGAAAACCGTCGCGGTAGCGAGCACGAACACCACGGTGAAGCCGGCGACGAACAAACCGGCCGCGCCCGCGACCCGCATCCGGCCACTGCGCGCCACCTGCGGTGCGGACACTACGGCCCGATCGGCAACCGCCACCGAACCGGACTTACCCCCGCGACCTTTGGCTTCGGCAGGGGTGACAGGCGGCGCCTCGGCACCGACCAGCCCAGCCAGATACGACAGATAGCCGGGTACCAACGGCACTACACACGGTGAAGCGAACGACACGAGTCCCGCCAGCATGCAGGCACCGAGCGCAAGCAGCAGCGGTCCGGTCGCCGCGGTCTGCTGGAACGACTCCCCCACTCCGGCAAGCACGATCACGCCGACTCCGCTCCTCGCGGATCGCCAGTGGTCGCCTGCTCGGCAGCCGGCACGGCGGAGACCGTCGGCGCATCGTCGCGCGCGACATCCCGCAAGGATTCCGCCGCGGCACTGCGCGGCACCATCGCGACACCGGCCCAGCGGTCATCGACCCGCCAGGTGCCACGGACGAGCCGGGCAGCCTGCCGCGGACGACAGGCGCGGCCGCCGCGCATCCGGCGATCGCGGTTCACGACTGCACCTCCTCGGCCTGCTCCGCGTCGCGGCGCATCGGCACCTGCCGTTCGGTGTCCGCCGGTGCCGGGTCGACCTCGGCCCAGCTGACATCCATCATCGATGCCGCCGCGGCGCTGCGCGGCACCGAGGCCACGCCCGCCCAGCGATCGTCGACGGTCCATGTTCCACGGATGAGTCGGGCGGCCTGCCGCGGGCGACAGGCGCGCGGGCTGCGGGTGCGGTTCACTGAGAGTCCTCTGTGGCGATACGTTCGAGTACGGGCTGGAGATCCTCGGCCAGGAGCGACCGGAGGAAGACGGCGGCGACACGGTGCTGACGATCCAGAACGAGCGTCGTCGGGATGACGCTGGTCGGGAAGTTGCCGCCGAGGGCGAGCAACGTGCGCATGGACGGGTCGTAGATCGACCGATAGCCGATCTTGTTGTCCACCACGAAATCCTGGGCCTTGTCCTGCTGCGGATCACGGACGTTGATGCCGAGGAAAACGACACCCTTGTCCTTGGTCGCCTCGTAGGCCTTTTCCAGGGCAGGAGCCTCGGCGCGGCACGGCCCGCACCACTGCCCCCAGAGATTGAGCACGACCACCTTGCCGGCGAAATCCTCGACCGAGGTGGTTTTGCCTGCGGTCATCAGGTCGGGGCCGGCCAGTGTGCCTATGGTGCCCCGTGCGCTCGGCGGGTCGTAGAAGATGTCGGTTTTGCCACCGGGTGAGACGAACTCGAAGGTGCCGCCGGAGGCCACCGCGTCTGTCCCGGTCGAGCAGCCGGCCAGCGCGGCAACGAAGCACACGCAGGCGACCAGGACCGGCGCGAGGCGCCGGGCCACGGGCCGAGAGAACACGGTGGCCGATCTCATGCGCCGTGCACCGTGGGGTCCGAACCGCCCGCAGGCTCGGAGTAAACGATGTCGACGAGCGTATCACCCTGGTACACAAGGGAAGTCAGTGAAGCGAGCGAGCACTGCCGGTGCCGGGGATCGTGCCAGAGCCGCTGCCCCTGCAGGAACCGGCGCAGCGTCCACACCGGTAGCTGATGGGAGACCAGCACGGCCTCGTGTCCGGCCGCCTCGACCCGCGCCTTGTTCACCGCTGCCAGCATCCGGTGCGCGATCTGCAGGTACGGCTCGCCCCAGGACGGCGTGAACGGATCGCGCAGCTTCCACCAGTGCCGCGGCTTGCGCAGTGCGCCGTCACCGACCGACACCCGCAGACCCTCGAAGGTGTTGCCCGCTTCGATGAGGTTCTCATCGGTCCGCACGATCAGGTCGTGCTGCGCGGCGATCGGCTCGGCGGTCTCCTGCGCGCGTTGCAACGGCGAGGCGATCACCAGCGAGATGTCGTGATCGGACAACGCCCGCGCGACCGCGCCGGCCTGCGCGCGTCCGGTCACCGAAAGCTGGAAGCCGGGCAGTCTGCCGTAGAGGATGCCCTTCGGGTTGTGCACCTCGCCGTGGCGCAGCACGTGCACGATGGTCTCGACGCCGGGATCGCTATCGGCGGCGGCTGGTGTTTCGCGCTCTTCGGAATCTGGCTGATCGGGGTCGGAACTCACGCGCGGGATCCTTCGGGTGTGGCGGCCGCGGCCGCATGTGCGGCGGCGGGCAGGGCGGCGGCAATACGGTCGAACGCGTCCTCGTCGAGCGCCGCGGAAACGAACCAGGCCTCGAACGCGCTCGGCGGCGCATACACGCCGCCGTCGAGCAAGGCGTGGAAGAAGGCGGGGAAACGCCAGGTCTGGCTGGCCTTGGCGGCGGCGTAGTCGATGACCGGACGGTCGGCGAAGAACACGCTCACCATATTGCCCGCGAACTGCACCTGATGCTCGACCCCCGCGGCAGTGAGAGCCTCGGTGAACAGGCCGCCGAGCCGTTCGGCATTGCGGTCGAGCGCGGCGTACACCGCGTCGTCGGCGGCGCGCAGCGTGGCAAGGCCCGCCGCGACGGCGACAGGGTTACCGGAGAGGGTGCCCGCCTGGTAGACCGGGCCGAGCGGGGCCAGGTGATTCATGATCTCGGCTCGACCGCCGAACGCGGCGGCAGGCAGGCCGCCGCTCATCACCTTGCCGAAGGTGTAGAGGTCACCTGCGACGCCCTCGCGGCCGAACCAGCCTGCGCGGCTGACCCGGAACCCGGTCATCACCTCGTCCATGATCAGCAGCGCACCGTGCTCTTCGGTCAGTGCGCGCAGGCCCGCGTTGAACCCGGGCAGCGGCGCGACCGCACCCATATTGCCCGCGGCCGCCTCGGTGATCACACAGGCGACCTCGCCGGGATTCGCTGCGAACGCGGCGGTGACGGCGTCGATGTCGTTGTAGGGCAGCACGATGGTGTCGCCCGCCTGCGCGCCGGTGACGCCCGGCGAGGTCGGCAGGCCGAGCGTGGCGACACCGGACCCGGCGTCGGCGAGCAGCGCGTCCACGTGCCCGTGGTAGCAGCCGGAGAACTTGATGATCTTCGCGCGACCGGTGTAGCCGCGGGCCAGTCGCACCGCACTCATCGTGGCCTCGGTGCCGGAGTTCACCAACCGCACCCGCTGCACCGGCGCGACCCGTTCGGCGATCAGCTCGGCGAGTTCGATCTCGGCCTCCGTCGGCGCGCCGAAGGACAGCCCGCCGGTCGCGGCGCGCTGCACGGCTTCGACCACCGCGGGGTGTGCGTGGCCGAGAATCATCGGCCCCCACGAACACACCAGGTCGACGTACTCGTGGCCGTCGGCGTCGACGAGGGTGTAGCCGTTGGCGGAAGCGATGAATCGCGGTGTGCCACCAACGGACTTGAACGCCCGCACCGGGGAGTTCACACCACCGGGGATCACCGAACTCGCCCGTTCGAAGAGCTGAGCGGAAACCGGCACCGATGATCTGGTCGCGCGCGGAGAAGAACTCACGACGTCCAGTCTCTCAGCCCGATCCGATCGAGTCGACGACAGGGTGTAGTGGAGTGATCCACACCGCAGCGCGCGTCGCGCACCGACGCGGCACTCCTGCGCAACACGCCGGGCATGTTTCCTCGAATATCGGTCGCCGAATGATTGCTGATGCGTAATCTCGGTGCGTCTCACACCACATTCGGGCACCATCTACCAGCCAGAAGGGTCTGTCTATGCGGTTTGCCATCTTCACCGCCGCGGTTCTCACCGCCTGTACCACCACCGCCGCACTGCTCGGCGCAGGAACCGCCGCTGCCGCGGAACCATTCGGCCAGCCGGACCGGGTCGGTCTGCATCTGAGCCACCAGGAGACCGCGGCCATCGCCGACGGGCCGCTGCCCGCACTGGTCTCCATGCTCGTGCCACCGAACCGGATCGGCGCGGGCCTGAAGACCGACACCAAGATCTACCACGACGACAGCGGCAACGTCCACGCCTCGCTGCGCCAGGTCATGACGGAGGCCGCAAGTTACCCGGACGGCACCATCACGCTGTATATCAACGCCCCCGGCACCCACGACGGTCGCGTGCTGGACATCTACCAGCAGTGGAACTGAGTGGAGGCCGGTCACGCACTCGAGCCGGGTCTCCGGCTCAGGTGTACATGCACGGCACCGAGGCCGAGATGGTGTGCAACCGGCACATGATCCCGTTGTAGATGCCTGCGGAGCCGGTCTCCGGCGCGAAGACCGGCACGACCATGGCGGTGTCGACCGCGGCGGGCTCCAGCGGCAATGTAGTGGCGCCCGCCGGCGCGGCACCGATCCCGACCGCGGCGGCGATGGCCACCCCGACACCCAGCTTTCCAGCAAATCCGATCATCAGCATTCCTTATCGACGCAATATGAATTACAGCGAATTCCTAACGGCCACACAAAGATTCGCTACATCCAGCGTTGTGCGCCGTGCTACCGCCCACAGCAGCCGTGGCTGCACGTGCACGGTAACCGAGTCGGCGGTTGCGCGCCAGAGCGTGCCGCATCAGGCGATCCCGATGCAGAACTCGGCTGAGCCGGTGGTCGCCAGACAGGCCAGCGGCGCCGGCAACAGGTGCAGCGGCAGTGCCTGCGCAGTGGCGCCGAGGGCGGGCGGCACTGGCGCGACCTCGGCGGGGACGGCAGCGGCGGGAGGCATCGTGGCGACGCCGATCGTGCCGCCTGCCACAACCCCAGGGCGATCTTCCTCGTGTGGCTTGTCGGCTGCATGGCTTCGATGTTCCCGCGGTCGGCGCGGTAAACAGCAGCGGCGGCAATGATCGCCGGTGGTTGCCCGGTTCGGTCAGCCTCGGGTCGACGGACGCTCGGCGACGAAGCGCAGCGCCCGGGCGCCCGCGTCGATGCCGGCAATACCGGCTATGGCGACCAGAAAAGCCGCCAGCAGCAGCCACGGACCGACATAGCGGGTCGCACTGTGGGCCGGGAGGTCTCCCGCGGCGGCGAATGACGTGGTGACCAACCCGTTTCGCCAGCTGAGCACCGCAACGACCAGGCACAGCACCGCAACGACTACCTCACCGAACACTACGATTTCTCGCCTCAACGATCCGCTCCGTTCTCGCTGTGTCGGTCATCGGCGCCGCCGGGGTCTTCGACGCTATCGACCTCGTCGACACTATCGGCAATGCCGTCGGTGGCGTCGCTGCCCGGGGTGCCACACTGCCGGTCGAGCGCCTCGGTGAGCGCGGCCCGCAATCCACGGTGATCCTTGGCCCAGGCCTGCACGAAGCTACCGTCGACCAGCCGCAGTCCGATCCCGCCACGGCGGCGCGGCACCCCGCTCAGCTCGCCGAGCGCGCGCGCCGACTCCCAGTCCTCGTCGTCCCAGGAGTCCTCGTCGCGCTCGGGGAGCACCGCGGCGACGGCGCTCAGCGGGAGCGTCTCGGTACCCTCGCGCAGGATGCTGTCGGTAAGTTCGACGCTCACATGGCGTCGACCCGCGATCACCTGCAACACAACGAAACCCGCGATCAGCGCAGCACAGAAAATCAAGGCGAACCAGTGCACCGCAGTGGCGGTCACCAATTCGATGAAAAGAATGATCAGACACAGACCCGGCCCGTAGGACACCGAGCGCCAGCGCGCGCCCGGTTCGGCGAACAGAATGCCGGAGCCCTCCCCCACATCGCTCACGTCATGCTCCCGGTCGCGCCGATCACGACGACGGGCAGGACCATCGAACGCGGACGATTCAGCCGACGATGCCGGGAATCAGCAGTACCGCGACGGTGAGCACACCGAACAGAATCAGCAGGCTGAGGACGAGCAATTCTCGCCGAATGCTCTGTGGCTGTTGGATAACCACACGCATCTATGCCTCCGATCTCCCGGAGCCATCTGGTCAACGCACTCACGAAAGGTAAGCGAACGTCTGACAAGCAACTACCGGTTCCCAAGTCCACTGTGACAACCCTCACGATACATGCCGGCGTTTCCCCGACAAACTCGACCGCCTGCTCGACCGCCCGTTCACCTGCGCTTCAGCTGGAAGTACGCGGTCGAGTCCGGACGGTGGCTCAGGTAGATCGCACCCGCCGCGAGCACGCCCTGCACGATGCCCGCGCCGCCCGCCACCAGGGGGGCCACACCCGCGGTCCCTGAACCGAGCGCGAACATGGTGCCGACCGCCGTGAGCGCCAGCCAGACGCCGACGAAGGTCAGCAGCGTTCGCGCCCATAGCTTGCCGAGGAACAGTTGGTGCGCGAGCACCAGTGCGACCGCCGCGATGGTCAGGCCGAGCAGCACCGCGACCACGTACGCCAAGGACACCATCAGGTCGGCGGTGGCGATGGTGAATTTCGGATCGCTCTCCTGCATCTGGTCGAACATCTGCTTGGCGAATTCGTGCCGATTCTGCACCGCGGCCAGCATCGAGCCCGCGAGTTGCACAATGCCGAAAACGACAACGCCCCACCACAATTGACGTGCGGTCCGGATGTCCTCCGGCGGTGCGGGCGGCTGCGGCACAGCGCCCATCGGGCCTATCGGGTTCGTCACGACAGCCAGTGTGCGGCCTCGGTTGCCCAGTAGGTGAGCACGATGTCCGCGCCCGCCCGCCGGATGCCGAGCAACGACTCCATGATCGCGCCCCTGCGGTCGATCCAGCCGCGCTGGGCGGCGGCGGTGATCATCGCGTACTCGCCGGAGATCTGGTACGCGGCGACCGGAACCGACGAGTGATCGGCGACATCGCGCAGGATGTCCAGGTAGGACATCGCGGGCTTCACCATCACGATGTCGGCGCCCTCGGCCAGATCCAGCTCGAGCTCCCGGATCGCCTCCTTGCGGTTGGCCGGATCCTGCTGGTAGGTGCGCCGGTCGCCCTCCAGCGAGGAGCCGACGGCCTCGCGGAACGGGCCGTAGAAGGCCGAGGCGTACTTGGCGGCGTAGGCGAGGATGCCGGTGTCGGTGTGCCCGACCGCGTCCAGCCCGCGCCGGATCGCGCCGACCTGGCCGTCCATCATCCCGCTGGTACCGAGCAGGTCGGCGCCGGAGTCTGCTTGCGCGAGCGCCATCTCCACGTAGCGGTGCAGGGTCGCGTCGTTGTCGACGGCACCGTTCGGGGCGAGCACACCGCAGTGCCCGTGATCGGTGAACTCGTCGAGGCAGGTGTCGGCCATGAGCACCGTCGAGCCGCCCACCTCATCGGCCAGCGCACGCAGGCCCCGGTTGAGGATGCCGTCCGGATCGCTGGCCTTGCTGCCGGTGGCGTCCTTGTCCTCCGAACGCGGCACCCCGAACAGCATGAGCCCGCCGACACCCGCGGTCACCGCCTCGACGGCGGCCTTGCGCAGCGAATCCATCGAATGCTGCATCACCCCCGGCATCGAACTGATTTCCCGCGGTTCTTCCAGGCCATCTGCCACGAACATCGGCAGCACCAATTGCCGTGGCTGCAGAGTCGTTTCGGCAACGAGGCGGCGCAGAGCGGGGGTACGGCGCAACCGCCGCGGGCGGTCCATTCCGGTCATGAACCGCACGATACGCCTGCCGCCTCCCTGGTGTTTCAGCGGCGCTCTTCCCGCTACTGCGCCAACCGCGAAAGTCCTTGTGGCCAGCGGTTTTTGTCGGTGCCCAGAGGTAGAATCGAAGAAGTGTTCGAGAGATTCGCACTCGAAAACGCACCACTACGGGAGGACTGGCGATGCCCGCTACCGCACCCAAGTCGAAGACCGTCATCATCGACCGGCCGTATGTTCCGCTCCAGAAGCGGCCGCTGCCGGCAGGCCGCCCACGCAAGTGGTACGTCAGCCACAACCGCAGGCTCAAGGCCATGCGGCTGACCATCGCACTGCTCGATTCGGGCATCTATCTCCCGAGCCAGGCGAGTAACGAGCGCATTCGGCGCACCGCGGAACTCATCGATATCCGCCCACCATCGGACACCACCTGCAGGCTGGTGCGCACCCTGATGCGCTACAGCCGCTGATCCCGCCGAGCTGCCCGGCGTTCGACCCGGTGGCCGGTGGCCGGTGGCCGGTGGCCGGTGGCCGGTGGCCGGTGGAAAAGCGAAACGCCCACAGCGCGGTGGGCGTTTCGTCCGACAATCCGATTACCGGCTGCGGCGGCTCTTCTTACGCGGCGGCGGCAGCAGACCCTCGGCGCGCAGCCGTGCGGCGTGCTCGGCGAGCGCCTCGACCAGCGGGCCGACCTGAGCGACCTCCGGCTGCACGTCGACGCGCAGACCGAATTCGATGGCGGTCTCGGCCGTCTTCGGGCCGATGCAGGCGACGATGGTGCGGGCATGTGGCTTGCCCGCGATACCGACCAGGTTGCGCACTGTCGAGGACGAGGTGAACAGGACCGCGTCGAAACCGCCGGTCTTGATCATCTCGCGGGTCTCGGCGGGCGGCGGCGACGCGCGCACAGTCCGGTAGGCGGTGACATCGTCGATCTCCCAGCCGCGGTCACGCAGACCCTCGGCGAGGGTTTCGGTGGCAATGTCCGCGCGCGGCAACAGCACTCGGTTCACCGGATCGAAAACATCGTCGTAGGGCGGGAAGTCGGCAAGCAGACCCTCGGAGGACTGTTCACCGCTCGGGACCAACTCCGGGTTGATGCCGAACGAGCGCACCTTCTCCGCGGTGGCCTCGCCGACACAGGCGATCTTCACACCGGAGAACGCCCGCGCGTCCAAGCCGAATTCGGCGAACTTCTCCCACACCGCACGCACCGCGTTGGTGGAGGTGAACACCACCCACTGGTAGCGGCCGTCGACGAGACCCTTGACCGCCCGCTCCATCTGGGCGGGACTGCGCGGCGGCTCGACCGCGATGGTCGGCACCTCCATCGGGATGGCGCCGTGCGTCACCAGCCGCTCGCTCATCTCGCCTGCCTGGTCCTTGGTGCGCGGCACGAGCACGGTCCAGCCGTACAGCGCGCGCGACTCCCACCAGGACATCTTCGAGCGCTGCGCGACCACCTTGCCGATGGTCACCACCAGCGGGCCGACCAGCTCGGAGGCGGCGCTGTTGAGCGTGGCGAGGGTCGCCTCGATGGTGCGCTGCTGGCGCGTGGTGCCGCGCACGGTCACCGCGACCGGGGTCTGCGGCGCCATGCCGTGTTCGACAAGGGCGCTGGCGGTTTCGGCCAGGTGCCCCGAGGACGCGTGCAGCACCAGCGGGCCGGGCGCGGCCGCGAGTGCGGCCCAGTCGACCTCGCCGCGCACGTCGGCCTCGGTGTGCCCGGACCCGAGTGCGATGCCCGCGTAGCTCGGCACCGCCGAGCCGCCGGGCAGACCGGGCAGTACCTCGAAGACCATGTGCGACCTGGTCACCGCGGTGACCTCGGCGATAACGGCGTCGGTGGTCAGCGGGTCGCCGGAGACGACGCGGACCACGTCATGGCCGTTGCGGGCTTCGGCGATCAGCGTTTTGGCCACCTCGGCGGGTTCGCCGAGCGCTGGACGCACGTCGACGGGGCGCTCACCGTCCTGATCCGCCTGGACGGCAGTCCCGATGAGGGCGAGCACGCCCTTGTCCACATCGGGATCGGTGAACGCCAGCGTCGCCCGGCCGAGTACCTCACGGGCGCGCACTGTCAGCAATGCCGGGTCGCCGGGACCCGACCCGACGAAAAGGATCCGACCGGGATGCTTCTTGGTAGCTCGGCTGCTCATCGGCTGTTCTCCATTGGGCTGGGATCGACAAAGTCTGTGGCGGGCAGATCCACCGCCTGTGTGGGGGAACCGAGCGCCTCCGGTTCCACGCTGGTGAGCAGCTCACGCGCGCCGAGCTCCAACAGCTCACGGGCGAGTGCTCGACCCAACTCGGCCGCCCGCTCCGGGGCGCCGACCACGGAAGCCCGCAGCACCTCGGAACCGTCGATGGCCGCGGCGCATCCGCGTAGCGAGAGTTCGTCGACAACCCGGCCGTCGTCGTCGAGCGATTCGACGACCTCGGCGAGCGCGCCGATCGGCGCGGTGCAGCCCGCCTCCAGCTCGGCGAGCAGGGCCCGCTCCGCGAGGATGGCCGCCCGGGTGGCGGCGTCGTCGAGTCCGGCAAGCACCGCGAGCAATGCGGTGTCGTCGCTGCGGCATTCGACAGCGAGCGCACCCTGGGCAGGAGCGGGCAACATCTGCACCGGCTCCAGCGCCTCGGTGACGGCGTCCAGACGGTCGATTCTGGCGAGCCCCGCTCTAGCGACGACGACCGCGTCGAGCTCGCCTTCGGCGACCTTGCGCAGCCTGGTGTCCAGGTTGCCGCGCAACGGCACAATGTCGAGACCGAGTCCGAGCGCACGCAACTGCGCCGCGCGCCGCGGCGCGGAGGTGCCCACCTTGGAACCGGCGGGCAGCTCACCTAGCACGAGGCCGTCGCGGGCGACCAGAGCGTCACGCGGATCCTCGCGCACCGGAATGGCGGCGATGGTGAAACGGGGGTCGGGCGCGGTCGGCAGATCCTTGTACGAGTGCACCGCGATATCAATGGATCCGGCGGCCAACTCGTCACGCAGCGCGGAGGTGAACACCCCGACGCCGATCTTCGCGACCGGGTCTGTCGCGTTGTTGTCGCCTGCGGTCCTGATCACGACCAGCTCTGCCGCCTGCCCAGCCGCGATCAGCGCGTCGCGAATAGTGCCCGACTGGGTGAGCGCGAGCAGACTGCCGCGCGTGCCGATCCGCCACGGCGCATGAATGCTGCCTGCGGTCACGTTGTCCTCTTCCTGCACGATGGTCATGCGGACTGCCCCCGTTCTTCGCCGAGGTGGCCTGCCGTGAAGTCGTCGGCCAGCACAATGTCGCCGTCGCCCGCGAACCGGAAGGACCCGTGCTCGCCGCCGATCGCGTTGATCTCCATCGGCGCGGCGACCGCTTGCGCCGCACCAGGTTTGAGCTCGAACAATTCCCGCAGCGCCTCGGCATAGCTGTCGCCGCCCGGCGTCGAGGCCAACTGCTTGACCCGTACCGTCGGCGCGTGCAGCAGCTTGTCGACCACGCGGCGCACCGTGCGCGCCACCTCGTCGCGTTCCGGGTCGGCAAGACTCGGCAGCCGTGAATCGAGACGAAGTAGTTCGGCCTCGACCACCTCGGCCGCGCGCTGTCGCAGTGCGGCCACGGTCGGCGTCACCTCGGCCATCCGCTGGCCGGCAAGGTATTTCGCGAGTTCATCGGCAACGATCGCGCGGGCGGCGGCAGTGTCGTCGGCAGCGGCTCCAGCAGCGGGGTCGCGCTGCAGCGTCTCGATGTCGATCACCGTGATGCCGGGCAGCCCGGCAACCGCGTGCTCGACATCACGGGGCAGGCCGAGGTCGCAGAAGATCAATGGCCGTTCGGTCGAAGCGGATTCGGCGCGTTCGCGATCGGCGAGGGCGCGATGGGTGTCGGCCAAGGTCACCACAGCGCCGACCGCGCCGGTACAGGTGATCACGACATCGGCGGCGGCCATGGCCTCGGTCAGCCGCGACAACTCCATCGCCGCCGACTCGACCCCGTAGGACGCCGCGGTCTCCGCAAGCCTGCTCGCCCGCTCGATGGTGCGGTTCACCACGATGATGCGACCGATGCCCGCACGCGAAAGATGAGCCACGGCAAGGCCGCCCATCGCACCGGCGCCGACGACAACGGCGGTCCGGCCCGCGAGCGCGGTGTCGGATGGGACGGCCGCGGACCCCTCCGTGGTTACCGGAGCTGGCGCCTGCGAACCGTTCGCAGCCGCCCGCAGCACCTGCTGGGCCCGATCCAGCGCCACCGAAACCACCGAGGCGCCCGCTCTATCGATGCCGGTCTCCGAATGCACCCGCTTGCCGACCCGCAATGCGTGCTGGGCCAGTTCGTGCATGGTCCGGCCGACGGCCTGCTGCGAATCGGCGGAGGCGTAGGCACTGCGGATCTGGCTGAGCACCTGCTGTTCGCCGATCACCATCGAATCGAGGCCGCTCGCCACCGCGAACAGATGCTCGGCGGCGGCCTCGCTGTAGCGGACGTAGGCGTGCTTGGTCAGATCCGGCAGCGGCAGTCCGGAATGCTTGGTCAGCAGGTCGCCGATCTCGGCGAGACCGCCGTGAAAGGCGTCGACCACCGCGTAGACCTCGACCCGGTTACAGGTGGAGACGATCATCGCTTCGGACACGTGGCTGGAAGTGAGCATTCGGTCGACCAGCTTCGGGCGGTCGGCATCGGTGATGGCAACCTTCTCCAACACCGAGACGGGAGCGCTCCGATGCGAAATCCCGACCAAAAGAACACTCATGGGGTAACCACCGATCCCTTGCTGCTTGGCTCCGTTGCCGAATGCGAGGTCGAATGCTTGAGTGCCGGATGCGCGCGATGGGTGATGCGGCCCGATACGGCACGTGCCACTTCGGGCAACGGCGGTGCGTTGCGCGAAGCATCGAAGGAAAGCATCTGCATCTCGACGGCCAGATCCACCCGGCGAACCTCGACGCCGTCCGGCGCGGTCAGCTCGCACGGGGCGAAGCTCAGAATCGACTGCAGTCCCGCACCGACCAGGCAGTCGCACACCGCCTGCGCCGCGTCGTCGGGAACGGTGATCACCGCGATGGTCGGCTGCAGCACGGTGACTGCCTCGGCGAGTGCGGCGACGTCACGCACCACCAGACCGGCGACCTGTAGGCCGATCACCTCGGGGTGACTGTCGAACATACCGACGACGGTGAAGCCGCGGCGCTGGAAACCGCCGTAGCCGACCAGTGCCCGGCCCAGATTGCCGGCACCGACCAGTACCACCCGATGTCCCTGCGACAGCCCGAGCACATCCTCGATCCTGCTGCGCAGCTTCGCCACGTCATAGCCGACACCCCGAACGCCATTGGGTCCGAGAAAGGAAAGGTCCTTGCGCAACTTGGCGGAATTGACACCCGCCGCGACAGCCAGTTCCTCACTCGATACGATGGCAACACTGTCGTCGGCCAACATGGCGAGGACCCGGAGATAGGTGGCCAGCCGCGCAACAGTGGCCTGCGGGATGTCCTTCTGCAGAGCCCTGCCGGAGACGCCGCCTGGCGTCTCATGCTGCTCTGTCACGTCGTCGGCTCCTCGTTCCGGACTGCTCAGGTCCGGTTCGCTGTTCGACCTCTTGCCCGGGGCGGTCCGGTGCCATGATCGAAGTATCGGAATGCTGGGTGTCATTACGCGGTGGGTCCGCAGCCTGGGCATGGGGGTCGCGTGCCACCACCGTAACCGCTTGTGAAGCCCTGCACAAAGTCGGTGAATTTGGCCTCATTTTCCGCCGCGACCAGCAGCGCGGCAGAAACGGACAGGATCAGCTTTCCCTCAGCGGGTCAAATCGGACCGCAATCGGGGCTCGTCGACATCGAAATAGCTGTGCTCACGGCCGTCGAGCAGCACGACGGGCAGCCGGTCACCGTACTCCGCGCGCAGGCCAGGGTCGGTAACGGCGGCCGCATCGACATCCACCGTCGCGGGCTCGATCCCGAAGTCGGCGCAGATCACCCGCAGCTGTTCCAGTGCGGTGACACACAGCGCGCAGCCGGATCTCGTCAGCAAAGTCACCGAATGTGTGGGATTGGTCATGACGGATATTAAATCGCCTCGCCACGCCCGGTTCGGTGCGCGCGGTAAGCCCGTGACTGTCACCGCTTCCGGCTACTGTGGACGTGGTTCGCGCGACGGGCGGAGGTACTGGTGCCGGAACAATCGAAGGTGGCCCACAGTTCAGGGACGAAGGCCGGATTCATCGCCGGACGATTCGGCGAGTTTCCGGTGCGATGGAACCAGGGCAGGCTCGGCCAGAGCCTCCAGGACCAGCTTGCGCGGATCTCCCGCAGCCCCTTCGGCCCGAGCGAGGAAGAGCTGCGGGCCAACCTGGCAGGCGAGGCGAGCGCGGATGCCGCGCTGACGCTGCACGACGCCGACCTGGCGGCCGCCGAACAGGAAGCGACCGGACCGGAGGTGCCGCGCGATCTCACCGCGGCCGCGTTCTTCGATGTCGACAACACCATGGTGCAGGGCGCGTCGATCGTGCACTTCGCCCGTGGTCTGGCCGCACGCAAATACTTCAAGACCTCCGACCTGGTCGACGTCGCCTGGAAGCAGGTCAAATTCCGCGTTACCGGCAAAGAGAACAGCACCGATATGGCAAGCGGCCGGGAAAAAGCGCTCGCATTCATCGCGGGCCGCCCGACTGCGGAGCTCGCCGCACTCGGCGAGGAAATCTACGACGAAATCATCGCCGACAAGATCTGGCCGGGGACAAGGGCTCTCGCGCAGATGCACCTCGACGCGGGCCAGCAGGTGTGGCTGGTCACCGCGACGCCGGTCGAGCTGGCGCAGGTGATCGCGAAACGGCTCGGGCTGACCGGTGCCCTCGGCACCGTCGCCGAAAGTGTGGACGGAAAGTTCACCGGCCGGCTGGTCGGCGACATCCTGCACGGCCTCGGCAAGGCGCACGCGGTGCGCACCCTCGCGGTCCGAGAAGGCTTGAACCTCAAGCGGTGCACCGCTTATTCCGACAGCCACAACGACGTGCCTATGCTGTCGCTGGTCGGCACGGCGGTGGCGATCAACCCGGATTCGGATCTACGGGAGGTCGCCAAGAATCGCGGCTGGGAAATCCGTGACTTCCGGACCGGCCGCAAGGCCGCCAAGATCGGCGTGCCGACCGCACTGGCGCTGGGCGCCGCCGGTGGTGCGGTGGCAGCGGCAGTCACTCGCCGCCGCGAGCACTGACTATCCGCTGAAAGCGTTGCGGCGCTTGGTCAGCAGTTTGTAGAGGGTCTGCTGGATGGTTTCGCGGACCTGATCGGTGACCTCGAACATGGTCATCGGGTCGTCCGCGGCTTCGGCCTCGTAGCCGTTGGTCGAGATCGGCGCGCCGAACTCGATGTACCACTTGGACGGCAGCGGGACCGCGCCGAGCGGACCGAAGTGCGGGAACAGCGGGGTCACCGGGAAGTACGGCAGGTTGAGCAGCCGCGCCAGCGGCTTGATATCGGCCAGCTTCGGGTAGATCTCCTCGGAACCGACGATCGAGCACGGGATAATCGGGGTGCCGGTGCGGACCGCAGCGGCGACGAATCCGCCGCGGCCGAAGCGCTGCAGCTTGTAGCGATCGGTGTACTGCTTACCGACGCCCTTGAAGCCCTCGGGGAATACGCCGGTCAGCTCACCCGAGCGCAGCAGTCGTTCGGCGTCCGGACGGCACGCCAGGGTGTGGCCCGCCTTGCGGGCCAGCGAACCGAGCACCGGCGTCTCGAAAATGAGGTCGGCTGCCAGCAGGCGCAGCGCCCGCTGCTTCGGATGCTTGTCGTGCACCGCCAGCTGCAGCATCAGTCCGTCCAGCGGCACAGTGCCCGCGTGGTTGGCGACAATCAGCGCGCCACCCACCTCTGGAATGTTCTCCATCCCGCTGACCTGCACCCGGAACCAGAAATCCGACATGGGACGCAGCATCGGCAGGAGCAGCGATTCGAGTAGGTGCTCGTCGAAGCCGAACTCGTCGACCTGGTAATCGCCGGTGAGCCTGCGCCGCGCGAAATCCGCGGTCTTGCCGATCTGCTTGCCGAGGGCGCCGCGCAGCATGTCCGACAGTGATTGCGGCACTGGCGGTTCGGTGGCAGCAAGCCGTTCGGTCAGCGAGGTCACCTGGCCCGACGACGACTCACCGACCGTGGGCTCCGGCCAGCGACGCGCGGTCGGGCGCGGGCGCGCCTCGATATTCACGTCGTGGAGTTGGATGACTTTCGCGACATCGTTCATGGTTGTGCTCCCGTACCGGCCCCGAGCAGGCCGAGCAGTTTATTTTCTGCGGCATCGATCCATGCGGGATCGATGACGGGCCGCAACGCTGCGCCCCCGATAAAGTCGTCGAACGCCTGCACCGTCGTCCAGCGCGGCACGAACCCGAGTTCGGTGCGCATGCGCGTGGTGTCCAGGCCACAGCCGAAATGAAAATAATCGAGTTGTTCGCTGCTGAATTCGCGCATCAGCGGGCCCATCAACGCGCGTCCCGCCGTGCGGAACACCAGGAACGGGATCGGAAGCTCGATGCGGCCTGCCCGCCGCACCGCTTGCGATAGAGCAAGGGCGCCGTCACCCGCAATATTGTATGCGCCGACGGCCGAAACTTTGGCAGCATGCGCCAAAGCGGCGATTGCGTCCTGCTCGTGGACCAGCTGCATCCTGGCATCGCGCCCGAACACGGTCGGTGCAACCGGCGAACGCAAATACTGCACACCGCGCCCCGCCAGCCGTGGACCGACGATCGGCGCGAAACGCAGAACCGCGGTGGCCATATCGGGGCGGCGCCGGGCAAGCCCGCGGACGAATCCTTCGATTTCGATCATGTCGCGCGCGAATCCGCCGCTCGGCGGTATGCGCGCACTCATTTCTTCGGTGAATTTCGCGGGGTCTTTCGCGCTGCATCCGTACACCGCCGACGTCGAGCGCACCACCACTCGCCGCACCGACGGCGACTTCTGGCAGACCGCGAGCAGCTGCATGGCGCCCAGGACGTTGAGGTCCTTCATCACCGCTCTGCTGAAACCGGCGGGTGGCCGCGCCAACAGCGCGGCATGCACGACGGTGTCCACCTGTCCGCCATCGATTACCTTGCGGATCAATGGATTTCGAATGTCGGCGCGAATGAATTCGGCACGGCCCATGCGGCGGGAGAGCTCACGACTCGGGGTCATGGTGTCGACGGCGATGATGCGTTCGATGCCGGGGTCCTGGGCGAGTCTGGCCACCACATTGCCGCCGAAGAACCGGCTGGCGCCGGTGACCAGCGCAACCTTGGGTGTGTGTCCATCTCTTATCTCAGATCCCACAGCACCGGATCCCAACTCGACAGCCCCCATTTCATTTAATGCGGTTCAAGCGTAACCGCTGCCATACGACGCGCCGAGATTGTTAACGAGGATCTAACGATGACTTCAGTCACCCGATACACAAACCGTTTTCAAACTTGAGTGTTTCAAAACGAAAAGCCCGCCACCGGATCGGTGACGGGCTCCCCAGCTAACGCGCAGCGGCTTACTTGCCGAGTTTGCGCCGCTGAACGCGGGTGCGGCGAAGCAGCTTGCGGTGCTTCTTCTTCGACATGCGCTTGCGACGCTTCTTGATCACAGAACCCATAGGGTTGTTCCTCGCGTTCTCTCTACTCGGCGCGCACGTCAATCACGTACGCCGTACTCGGCATCCGCGCCGCCGACGGCCACCGGACACCACGAAACGGTGCCACCGGCAGGCGAACACGAACCGAGGGTTCATCCTACCGGGACACCCCGAGGCGAACGAAACCGCCTCATCCAGCGTCGAAGTAGGACGTCTCCAGGTAGTCGTGGACCGCCTTGGCATGCACCCGGAACGACCGACCGACCCGCACGGCGGGCAACTCACCCGAGTGCACGAGCCGATAGACCGTCATTTTGGATACCCGCATCAAATTTGCCACCTCGGCGACGGTGAGGAACTGGGTGCCGCCACCGAGCACGGGTTGCGTTGGAGATACCGAACTGCCTTGCGACCGGGAACCTGCCCGGCTGGTAGATGGTCCGGAGCCGCCAGGCGACGTCCCTGAGCTATTTGCAGACATCTTGTTAGACATCATTGCACCATTGACCTCCGGCACGTCCGCGCCGCCGGCTTCCCCACCGGCGGAACAGACACGCACGTGCTCCTTGAAGCTTAGCGGGACCAGTGGGATTACTGCGACGGGTGTGAGAAATAAGCTTTGCTTCCAGGGAACCAATCGGTCACTCGGTAGACCTGCCCTGTTCCGCAGACCGTTGCTTGGCCGCGTGCAGCGCCTCCAGGAACGCGGACCGGACCCCGCCCCGCTCCAACTCACGCAGCGCCGCGGCTGTGGTGCCTGCGGGCGAGGTCACCGCGGCGCGCAGCTCCACGGCGCTCTGCTCGGCATCGTCGAGCAGCGCGGCGGACCCGACCATGGTCTGCACCACGAGCTGGGTCGCGACGTCCCTGGCGAGGCCGAGGCCGACGGCCGCGTCCACCATCGCCTCGACGACAAGAAAGAAATACGCGGGTCCGGAACCCGACACCGCGGTGACCGCGTCCATCTGCGACTCGGCGACGGTCACCACTTTGCCGACCGCGCAGAGCAGGTCGGCCACCTCGGCCAGCTGCTCCGGCCTGGCATAGCGCCCCGGTGCGAGCACGCTCATGCCCTGGCCGACCAGCATCGGGGTATTCGACATCACCCGCACCACGGGAAAGCCTGCGGGCAGCTTGGCCTCGAGTCGTGCGGTCGGCACGCCGGCCGCAAGCGAGACGAGCACCTGATCCCGGTCTGCATCGAGTTCGGCCTTGCCCAGTTGGGTCAGCACGGTGTCGACGTCACCCGGCTTGACCGCGATCACCAGCAGATCCGCGCCGATGACCGCATCGGCCACCGACTCGGTGACCCGCACGCCGAACCGATCGGCGATCAGCGCGGCGCGATCCGCGTGTGTCTCGACGATAACCAGGTCCTTGCCCGCGCGACCCGACTCGAGCAACCCGGCGACCAACGCCTCCCCGATGCGACCTCCACCGATCACCGCAATTCTCGTCATGGGGGTAAAGGTTAGACCGCGCTCAGCGCTGCGGAATCAGCGCCAGCTGGCGGCTTTGCGCGACGACCGCACCAGTGGAATCGAGAATCAGCTGATCCTCGTCGAACATGCGGCCGCCGACTTCGTGGGTGGTCGCGATGATCCGCAGCCAGCCGGGGGCGGGCCTGCGGCGCAGGTAGGTGGTCATCTGGACGGTCGGAGCCCAGCCGAAGTGGCCGAGGTTCATCGGGACCGGCGGGCTCATGTCGGCCGACATCATCGCGAAGAACATCGAGACATCGGGATCGCGCTGATCGCCCGCGCGTGGGCGCATCCACAGCCGCAGTCGCGGTTCGGCCTGCTCGCCGTCCAGGAACCTGGCCCACTCGCGGTCGATGTAGAGCTCCGCGCCCTGGCCCACGTGCACGATGCTGCCCATCGGGGAGCCGGATTCGTAACCGACGGCGTCGGCGGGCGGCGCGGCGGGCATATCGCCGTGCTGCGGTGCGTACAGCGGATCGGCGTCGTCGAGGTGTCCGAAGGTGAAGGCGGTTCGCACCAGACTGCGCCCGTCCTGGATCAGGGTCGTATCCGCCAGGCAGATCTGACGGCCCACTTTGCGGATGCGTACCTCGTACTCGACTGCACCGGGCTCCGGAGCGCCGAGGAAGTCGGAGCTGGCCGTGATGGGCGCCATCGCGACGAGCGCCGGATCGGAGGCGCGCAGCCAGTTGGTGGCCGCCGCGGCGCTGGCCGCGACCATGGTGCCGCCGTGCACCTTTTTGCCGATCGTCCAGATCTTGTCGATGATGCCGAGGTAACGACCGGTGTCGGGGGTGGTCGCGGACAGTTCGGTCAGCGCGCATACGCGGCTGAACGGCGCGTCGGTCTCGGTGTCCCGCTCGAGGTCCACGGTCAGCTCCGGCATCGTCACTCCTGTCGTTCCTGTGCCGCATCGGCGGTCCGCGGCGATAGCCGAGACACCACGCTTATCCGATACCCGGCGTTCGTACAGCGTAGAACGACCGGATTCGGCGTCCGCATTCCCCTCCGGCGAGCGTGGGCGAACGACCTCGTCACACCTGGCCGGCGTGGCTCGGCGCGGGCGCGGGAGCAGGCGCCATGCCATTGAGATGCTCTCTGGCGAACGCGAGCGTGCGGTGCAGCATCGCCGCACGGTCTTGAGTCGTGCGTGCGCTCTGGGTATTGATCTCGGCGACCGCATGTCCGGAGAAACCGGTGCGCACCAGGGCCGCGCACAGCTCCACACAGGGCTGGGTGCCCTCGCCGGGCACCAGATGCTCGTCGTGTGCGGCACCGCGGCCGTCGGCGAGATGCAGATGCGCGAGGCCATGCCCCATCCGCCCGGCCAGCGCCAGCGGATCGGCGCCCGCGGTCGCGGTGTGCGAGAGGTCGAGGGTGTAGTGCCGGTATCCGACATCGGTCGGATCGTAGGACTGACTGAACGCGGTCACGCCGAGCCCCGGCCCGCCGCGCCGCTCCAGCCGCTTGACCGAACCGGCGCCACGACCGAACAGGGTGTCCGCGCGCATCGGGAACATATTCTCGACCGCGACGATGACGGTGCTGCGCTCCTCCAGCTCGCCGACCTGGTCGGCGAAGCCCTCCGCATAACGGCGCTGCCACCGGAACGGCGGATGCACAACCACGGTGCTCGCGCCGAGCGCCTCGGCGGTGCGCACACTGCGCTCCAGCTTGGCGACCGGATCCGAGCCCCACACTCGCTGCGAGATGAGCAGGCACGGCGCGTGCACCGCGATCACGGGCATGGAGTATTTACGGGCGTAGGCCTGCACAGTGGCGATGCTCTGACTGGCGGGCTCGGCCCAGACCATCAACTCGATGCCGTCGTAACCGAGTTCGGCCGCGTAGCGGAAGGCCGCTTCGGTGTTCTGTGGATACACCGAAGCCGTCGAAAGACCGACCAATATCTGTCGCTGTCCGCCGACGCACGCGGGCTCGCCGGGCGAGTGGGGTTCGGCGCGCACGCCCGTACCCAGTACGTCCGCGCCGACCACACTTCCCACCTGTGTGTCGTCTGCCTGCCCGATGTTCCCCACAGCAGCTCCTACTCAGTTCGTACTGAGAAGAAAGGCTAGCGGCCCGAGCGTGACAAAGATGCCGACGACGACGGCGATCACCGTGCTGAGGATGTCGTCGGTCCTGCGCAGTATCCGCACCAGCGCCACCAGGCCGAGAATCACGATCATCGCCAGGGCCAGCGCCACCCAGGGGAGCATCTCCCACATCCGCTCGAACCCCTTGAACAGCAACATGCCGGCGACCGCGGCGCCGGTGCTCTGCCCGCCGAGGATCATCCACTGCCGCCGATTGGCGTCGTACTCGGCCTTGCGCGCGACCCGCGAACGGCGCGACGACATGATCCCCGACCGCTCCGAATCCGGATGCTCGTCGAGGTCGTCCTCGTCGTCCTCCAGCGGGTCCGCATCCACCTCGAACTGCGGGTGCACATCGGTGTGGCCCTGCATATCGTCCAGGTCGATGATGTCGAGGGCGCGGCCCGCGTCGCGTTTCCCGCGGCCACGCTTACCTCGACCGCCCTCGCGTCTACTCGCGCGCGCGGCCTCCTCGCGTTCGGCCCGCTCGACCTCGTCGCGCAGCAGGTCACCCGCCACCGTCTGACCGGAAACCAGCTGCTGATCCTGGCTGGCCAGCGACCATCCCGCGGTCGGAATCCCACCGGATTCGGGCGCGAGATCGTTGTTCGGGGTCGGCGCGTGGTGTCTTCGTGCCGACCACGCGGGCAGGCCGGCATCGGCAGAGCGTCGGGATGATCTTCGCGGTGGCTCGGGAGGCGGCTCCGGACTCGGGGCCCGGTTGCCTCGCGGCGGGGCCTCCGGCAACGGCGAAAGCGGCATCGGCGCCGATTCGGGTGCGAACCCGTTGGGCGCGGGCGACCACGGCGCGGGCGACGGCCCGACGTCGAGTACCTCCTCCGCACGGCGGACGTCGAGTGCCTCCTCCGCACGGCGACGGGCGGCCCTGCCGGTTTTGGCTCCGCTGTTTCCCGCCTGGCCGTTGAGCGACCCACGGTCGGCGAGCGGGTCGGCTCGACCTGCCTCGCGCAGCGGCCGTACCTCGGTGGCTTCCTCGTCGGGATCGCGCCTGCGCCTGCGACCGGTGCGCCCGGAACCGAGCGGCGGCACGCTGTCGCCCGACAGCGGATCGGCCCCATAGGGATCGACCGGTGCGTACGGATCGACGGGGGCATAGGGGTCGGACGCGGCATGCGACGACAACGGATCGGCGGGCGCGGCATGTCGGGAAGCCGGCATGTCCCGCCCCGGCATGACCCGGCTCGAGCGGCCGGGCAACGGATCCGGCTCGGGCGCAGCGTAATCCGACAACGGGTCGTAGCGCGTGATCGGCCCCGACATCGGTGAATAGCTCGGCAGCTCCGACGCGGGCGGCGGGGGGGCGTACGAAACCGGTTCCGGTGCAGGCGCTTCGAACGCCGACGGCTGATATGCCGCGGGTTCGTATGCGGCGGGCTCGCGCACTGATGGCTGATATGCCGCAGGTTCGTATGCGGCGGGCTCGCGCACCGATGGCTGGTAGGCCGATGGTTCATACGCGGCAGGCTCATACGACGGCGTTTCGAGCGCCGGTTCATCGGGCGCGGCATGCGAGGAGCGACCGCCGCCGGCCGGGATGACAGGCAGATCGCCCGTCAGCTCCGCAACCGAGATCCCACGGCCGCTGCGCCTACGCCTGCCACCGCCACCGGAGGACGACGAACCCTGCTGACCATTGCGGGCCAGCAGTTCGGCGACCGATAGCTGTTTGGAGTCATCACTCATGGCGACACCGTTTCGATCGGGCCCGATAGCGCGGCGCCACCACCGGGTGCGGGCCTGCCAGTCTCCGCAGCCGGTCCCGGTGAGCTCGTCGCTCGCGGTCCGCCGTTCATGTCGGTATCCAGTTTGCGCAGGATCAGCCCCTCACGCAGTGCCCACGGACAAATCTCGAGGGTATCCAGCGATAGTGCCCGCATACTCGCCTCCGCGACCAATGCGCCAGCCACCAATTGCTGTGACCGATCGGAACTTACGCCTTCCAATTCTGCACGGTCCGACGCTGTCATTCGCGAGATGAAAGCAATCAGTTGGCGCAGACCTGAGCTGGTGAGTGTACGGCGCACCCGCAGTCCCGCAGAAGAGGGTGCCGCTCCGGTCAACCTAGCCAGCGAGCGGAAGGTCTTCGACGTGCCGACGGCAAGGTCCGGCTTACCCGCGTCCAGCAGCTGTTTGGTGGGCAGCACCAGCTCGGCGTCGAGCCAGTCACGCAGCACGGCGACGCGGCGCTTGCCCGGTGGATCCTCGCGTAGCCACTCGCGAGTCAGCCGACCGGCGCCGAGTTGCAGCGACAGCGCGACATCGGGTTCCTCGTCGCCGCCATTGGTCATTTCCAACGAGCCGCCACCGATGTCGAGATTGAGGATGCGGCCCGCGCTCCAGCCGTACCAGCGGCGCACCGCGAGGAAAGTCGACCTGGCCTCGTCGACGCCGGAAAGTACCCGCAGCTCGACGCCGGCCTCGGCCAGCACCCTGGCGAGCACCTCTTCGGAGTTGGTGGCCTCGCGCAGCGCCGAGGTCGCGAAGGGCATCAGCTCGACGCACTTGGAGGTCTCGGCGATGCTGGCGAATTCGGCAACGGTCGCGATCAGCCGTTCGGCCCCCTGGACAGTGATCCGACCTGCGCCGTCCATGTTCTCCGACAACCGTAATGTCGCCTTTGTCGAGCTCATCGGCATCGGGTGGCCACCACGATGGGCGTCCACCACGAGCAGATGGACGGTATTGCTTCCGACATCGAGTACCCCAAGCCGCACATGAACACGGTACTGGGTGAACCGGGGCTTTAGACGAGGCGACCGAACTGTTAGCGTCTCGAGGTGTGACGGTAGGCGCATCCGCAAACGGCCCGGCCCGGCCCCGACCAGCGGAGAAGATCGAACCGAGCCCCGAGGTCGATCTCGACTTTCCCCGCGAATGGATCGAGTTCGTCGATCCAGCAAACGACGAGCATCTGATCGTCGCCGATCTGACGTGGCTGCTGTCGAGCTGGACGTGCGTCTTCGGCACTCCGGCCTGCCAGGGAATCCTCAGCGATCGCCCGGACGACGGCTGCTGCTCGCACGGCGCCTTCCTGTCCGACAAGGACGATCGCAAGCGTCTCGAACGCGCTGTGAAAATGCTCACACCCGGCGACTGGCAGTTGATGGACCATGCCAAGAATGCCGAAGGCAAAGTCGTCAAAAAGGGCTTTCTCGAGCTCGACGACCTGGAAGACGAGCCAGCGCTGCGGACCCGGCGATTCGACGGTGCGTGCATCTTCCTCAACCGTCCCGGCTTCGAGGGCGGCGTCGGCTGCGCACTGCACACCATGGCGCTGCGCAAAGGCATCGAGCCGCTGGAGGTGAAGCCGGACGTGTGCTGGCAGTTGCCGATTCGGCGCACCCAGGACTGGGTCGACCGCCCGGACGGTGTACAGATCCTGCGCACCACCGTCACCGAATACGACCGCCGCGGCTGGGGCCCCGGCGGCATGGACCTGGACTGGTACTGCTCCGGTTCCCCCGACGCTCACGTGGGCGCACGCCCGGTGTGGCAGTCCTACGCGCCCGAGCTCAAAGAATTGCTCGGCAAACCCGCCTACGAGGAATTGGCCAGGCACTGCAAGCGCAGAGCAGGACTCGGCCTGATTGCAATTCATCCGGCGACCGTGCATGCCAACCGAATAAAGGCGGACGCACCGGTTTCCGACCAATCGACGTGAGGTTTCCATAGCGGGTGGTTCACCTGTGCGCCATGCGAGCGTCACCAATATGGGGTTTGATGTGCGGTCATGTTGAAGAAAGCCGTCACCCTGACAACCGTCGCCGTCGGAGCCGCCCTCGCCATGAGCGGCGCCGCGCATGCGGAACCCAATGGCGACCCGGCCAAATACGCCGATTTCACCGCCGACTTCCTGCCCGCCAACACCCCTGAGGCGCTCAATGCGGCAAAGGAGGGCAAGAACCTGATCATGAGCCCGTACGGCGTCACCCACACCATCGCTTGCCGCGGCACCAGCGCCGCGGATGTCTACGACTGCATGCAGGAAGACGCCCTCGGCTGGATCAGCCTGCGCAAGACCGACACCCCCGTCGGTCCCACCTGGCTCTACCTGCCCTGAGATCGCGGCGACGCCGAGGTTGTCGGGGGCCTCGGCGGATTCGCCTCGAGAAATCGCCTCGTCACGCCTCGAGTTTGTAGCCGAGGCCGCGCACCGTCACCAGATGTTCCGGCTTGGCCGGATCGCCCTCGATCTTCGAGCGCAGGCGCTTGACGTGGACATCGAGGGTCTTGGTGTCACCGACGTAATCGGCGCCCCAGACCCGGTCGATCAGCTGGCCACGGGTCAGCACCCGGCCGGAATTACGCAGCAGATATTCGAGCAGGTCGAATTCCTTCAGCGGCAGGGTGACCTGCTTGCCGTTCACGTGCACGGTGTGCCGGTCGACATCCATCCGGACCGGCCCGGCTTCCAGCACGCCGCTCTCGTTGCCGCCGTCGAGTTCGTCGCCCGCGCCGCGGCGCAGCACGGCCCGAATCCGTGCGATGAGTTCGCGTGCCGAGTACGGCTTGGTCACGTAGTCGTCGGCGCCGAGCTCGAGCCCGACCACCTTGTCGATCTCGCTGTCGCGCGCGGTCACCATGATGACCGGGACCCCGCTGCGGGTGCGCAGCTGCTTGCACACGTCGGTGCCGCTCATGCCGGGCAGCATGAGGTCCAGCAGCACGATGTCGGCGCCGGAGCGGTCGAATTCGGCGAGCGCGGATGGTCCGTCACCGACGACGGTGACCTCGAAACCCTCCTTGCGCAGCAGGAACGCGAGCGGATCGGCCAGCGACTCCTCATCCTCGACGATCAGAACACTCGTCATCTGCGTGCCTCCACACCATTGGGTCTGCTCGGCCCCGAAGGGCGCGGGCTGATTTCTCTCATGCTCACCACGGAGCCGTCGACCTCGTCGTCGCTATCGGCCTCGAGATGGGCGGGTATTCGCAAGGTGAACGTCGAACCGGTGCCCAGCTTGCTCCACAGGGTGATCTCACCGTTGTGGTTGGCGGCTACGTGCTTGACGATAGCCAGCCCGAGCCCGGTACCGCCGGTGGCGCGCGAGCGCGCCTTGTCGGACCGGAAGAAGCGTTCGAAAACCCGTTCCTGATCTTCCTTGGCGATGCCGATGCCACGATCGGTCACGGCCATCGCAACGTGATCGCCGCGCAGCGACCGGCTCACCGACACGTGTGAGCCCGCCAGCGAGTACGCGATCGCGTTCTCCACCAGGTTGGACAGGGCCGTGACCAGCAGAGTTTCGTCGCCGAGCACCTCGAGCCCGCTGGGCCGGTCGGTGCTGACGGTGATGCCCGCCGCCTCGGCCGCGGTTCGCGAGCGGTCGACCGCCTGCATCACCACCGTGTCCACGTCGACCACTTCGAGCTCGGGCAGCTTTTCCGCGCCCTGCAGCCGCGACAGCGCGATCAATTCGGTCACCATTTTGCCCAGGCGCCTGGACTCGCCGAGCACCCGCTGGCCGAAGTGGCGCACTGCCTCGGGGTCGTCGGCGGATTCCAGCATGGCCTCGGCGAGCAGGCTCATCGCACCGACCGGGGTCTTGAGCTCGTGGCTGACATTCGCGACGAAATCCCGGCGCGTGGCTTCCATCCTGGCCTGCTCGGAGTCGTCGTCGGCGAACAGCACGGTGAAGCTGGTCTCCTCGCGCGACAACTGCCTGGCCACGCCGCGCACCGCGATCCTGCTGCGGCCCGGCATCGGGTTCTTCGCGGTGAGGTCGAATTCGGCGGACTCACCGGTGGCCAGGACCTTCTCCACCGCGGCCCACGCGCGTTCGTCGAGCAGCCGGTTGCGGACGAGGCCGAGTTCCTCGGCGCGCGGGTTCACCAGCACCACGTCGCGATACTCGTCGACCACTGCGATGCCGCTCTCGGAGGCAAGAACGATGAGGTCGAGCACCTGCGACATCGTGAGCCCCGAGTCGGCCTGCCTGCGCGCGGCTTGCCTGGCGTTCATGAACGGGATCAGTAGCCCGCCGACTGCCAGTCCGACAACAGCCGCGAGGACTGCCAACAGTACGGCCTGCGGAACACTCACCCTTGAATCGTACGGTCGCCGACCGGCAACCCAACTCTGGGTACGAGAAGTTTCGCGCAGGTCATGGGCACTTCCTGCCCTGTTAGCCGCGCGTTTACGCGTTGTTAGGCCTGCGGAGGACGGTGCGCGACACGAGCGGAAATCGGTCATATCCAGCGGACATACCTCGTGTGGCAGCCGACCCCTCGGGCCGCGCTCAGTCCTCGTCGTCGGCGCCCGACATCGCGGCGCGGACCGCGCTCCCGTGTCGATCGACCCACTCGCCGAGAGCGTAGATCGGATTCAGCAAATCACGTCCCGCCGCAGTCAGCTCGTACTCGACCCGCGGCGGGGCCTCGGCGTAGCGGCGGCGTTCGATCAGGGTCATCTGCTCCATCCGACGCAGCGTCTGGGTGAGCATTTTCTGGCTGATGCCGCCGATCGCGGTGCGCAGGTCGCCCGGCCGCATCGGACCCTCGCGCAGCATGTACACGATCACCGGTAGCCACGAGTTGCCGAAGAGGTCGACCGCCATCCTGGCCGGGCAGTCGGCTTCGAAATCGCCGTACGGCGCGAACTGCGCGGGTTCCGCGACGATCGGCGTGGCAGGTTCGACTGTCATGACTCGAGCCTGCCACCGCCGTTGCGCACCCGGAGGTGCCCATCGACTTTCCTAGCGTCATTTCCGAAGACATCCAGACACATCCAGGAGTTGAGATGCGAATCGGAATCATCGGCGCCGGGCAGATGGCACAGGCGCTCGGCGGGGGTTGGGCAGCGGCCGGGCACGACATCGTCATCGGGGCGCGCTCGCAAGTCGCGGCAGACCAACTGGTCGCCACGATCGGACACAGCGCACGAGCGGGCAGCATTGTGGACGCCGCCGAGTTCGGTGCGGTTGTCCTGCTCGCGCTGCCGGTAAGCGCCCTTGACGCGGTATTGGGCGAAGTCGGCGGAAAACTGGTGGGCCGCACAGTGATCGATTGCACCAATGCGTTCATGCCGGACGCGGCCGCACCGGCGGGCGTGACCGCATTCGTGCTCTCCGAAGACGCGGTCGCCGAGCGCATTGCGGCGACCGCACTCGGCGCGCACGTGGTGAAGGCGTTCAATGTCTGCGCCGCCGAGGTATGGGCTTCGGACGCACGAGAATTCGAGGGCCGCAGGCTGGGTGTCCCGATCTGTGGTGACGACCCGGCCGCCGTGCGGCAGGTCTGCGCCCTGGCCGAAGACCTGAAGCTGCAACCGGTTTCGTCCGGTGGCCTGCACCGTGCGAAATACCTGGAGGCGACATCGGTATTCACCGTCGGCCTCTGGTTCAGCGGGCAGGATGCCAGGGCAATCTTCCCGCCGCTGGATGCCGCCTTCGCAGTCGAGGACTGAGCGAGGCCGATAGTGCCTGAAGAAAGGACGCCTGTTTCGAATGATTCGAGGAAGGCGTCCTTTTCAGTGCTCCGATGCCGATATCACCAGCCGGAATTACCGCGGACCGGGATATTGACGAAGCTCGGACGGTTCGGATCCAGCTGCACATGCTGCGGCCTCGAGCCCGTGTCGAGCAGCATCGGCAGCACCGGCAGACCCTTCGGGAAGTTGCCCGCGAACACATCGACGCGCAGGCGGTGACCCGGCTGCAAGATCGCCTCGGTGGCGGGCAGCGCAATGTCGAGGGTGGTCTCCTGGCCGGGCACCGTCGGCTGACGGCGGTCCAGCGAGGTGTAGGCGCGCGGGTCGGTGTAGTCGCCGTTGGCGGACTTGCTGCTGTTGGCCGCATCGACCTCGCGCAGCGACGCCATGATCTGTCCGGAGGAGAGCACGGTCGACTGCCCGTCCGGCGCGACATCGTTCACGGTGGCCACCCAGTAGCCGTCCGCGCCATCCTGAACGGTGTTGAGCCGCACCGCGATCCGGCCGGAGATCGTGGTGGTGTCGGCGACCGGCGCGCTGGTGAACGTCAGCCCGTTCGTCTCGGCGACCCGCGAGTCCTTGGCGCAGCCGTCGATGATCGAGAGCGCGCCCGCGCTACCCTGCGCTGCGTCGTTGGAGCACAGGGTAGTCAGGCCGGGCGCGACCGTCAGCCGCGCCGAGTCGGGGCTCGCCTGCGGCAGCAGCGATCCGTCGTACAGGCTGTTCGCGGTGCCACTGCGGTCGGCGGACAGATACATCCTGCGGTGCACCGCATCATGTGATGCCTCGGCGGCATCCGGATCGGCGAACGAATCGGTGGTGATCCAGCCGCCGCCCTGCTGACGCAGCGTGACCGGGCCGTAGCTGTCGATGCCGTTGTCGATGCCCTTGAGCCACTTGTCGAACCAGGCCCGCTGCAACACGTCCAGCCGCGGCGGCAGGCCGGGCTTGCCGTATTCGTTGCCGGAATTGATGTGATAGGTGTTGCCCATCAGCAGCTGCTTCTGGCCTGCGGGCAGCGGAATCTCGTTGTAGATCTTGGATTCCGAGTAAGTGAACAGGTCGTGCCAGCCGCCGGTCACGAAGGTCGGCACCTGGATCTTGCTCGGATCGCCCAGCCAGGCCCCCCGCGCTGCCGAGGTACCGGTCAGCAGTTCCTTCGCGCGCGGATCGAGATCCTCGACGCGGGTGGTGGTGTAGACATTGAGCAGCACGTCCATGAAGGTCAGCGGATCCTTCGCCCGATCGGCGAGCCACTGCGTGTCGAACTGGCCGTTGACCACCGACGCCAGATCCGGAAGCAGCTTGAGGCCGTTGATCGCCGTGAGCCACAGCGGAATGAAGTTGAAGCCGAAGCCGCCGCCGGGCGCGAGCACGTCGTTGACGAGGTCGCTGCCGGGCACCACCGGGAAGATCGCCTTCAGCGCGGGCGGCTGCTTCTCGGCGACCTGCACCTGGTTGATGCCGGAATACGAGATGCCGTTCATCCCGATGCGGCCGTTCGACCACGGCTGACGGGAGGCCCAGTCGATCACCTCGACGGTGTCCTGCTGCTCGCGCTCGCGCAGCATGTCCCACACACCCTGCGAGAAACCGGTGCCACGCACGTCGACGACGACCTGGGTGTAACCACTTTTGATGAGCTGGCGGTCGACCGCGAAGTTGCGCAGCTCGCCGCCGCCGAATGCCTTGGTGAGGTCGGTGACACCGGAGAGCGGCGTACCGCTCAAATCGATCTGACGGAACAACTCGATCAGCGCGTCGGAGAGACCGGGAATGGACATCGCGCTGTCGGCGAGGTTCGACACCAGCTTGGTGTAGGGCGTCATGTTGACGACGGTCGGCGTCGGGGTGTCGATCGGCCTGCCCGCCGCGTCCGCGGGGCGGTACACGTTGCCTTTGAGGACGGTGCCGTCGCTCATGGTGATCGGCACATCCCATTGGATGTTCACGTTCGGGAACTGCTGGGGGCCGTCTTCGGCCGCCGTCCAGGCCGCGCCCGCCGCGCCGCCATCAGGACCGGCGGCAACCGGTGCGGCGCTCGCGCCGGAAGTGAGGAAAGGAACGAGCACCGCGGTGGCAACTGCCGCCACCGTGACCCGCAACGCGTGCTTCATCGGACGTGATCCACCTCTCGGACTGATCGAACGAGCGAAAGTTTACATACCGACGAGTAAGTTCGAACTCCTGGTCACACGAATTTTGATCCGAATACCGATTCACATACAGCGGACAGCATGCCATATCGGCTGCATATTCCGGCTGTAGCCGCGCTCGAAGATCAGAATTGCCACTCACCAAAACAGCAGATGCGCTGCGGTCGATTGCTCGACCGCAGCGCATCTGCGTGCAGGGATTGCCGGTCAGGGCTACTTGCCGCCCTGGCTTGCCACCGCGGCGGCGCCCGCGGCAGCGGCCTCCGGATCCAGGTACTCACGCGGGCGGACCGGGCGCAGGTTCTCGTCGAGCTCGTAGCGCAGCGGGATACCGGTGGGGATGTTCAGCTCCGAGATGTCGTCGTCGGAGATCTGATCGAGATGCTTCACCAGGGCGCGCAGCGAGTTGCCGTGCGCGGCGACCAGCACGGTCTTGCCCGCGACGAGCTCCTTGGAGATGGTCGACTCCCAGTACGGGACCATCCGGTTCACCACGTCGAGCAGGCACTCCGTCTTCGGCACCTCGATGCCCGCATAGCGCGCGTCGCCCTCCTGGCTGTACTCGTTGGCCGGGTCGATCGGCGGCGGCGGGGTGTCGTAGCTGCGACGCCACAGCATGAACTGCTCGTCGCCGTACTTGTCACGGATCTGCGCCTTGTTCTTCCCCTGCAGCTCGCCGTAGTGCCGCTCGTTGAGCCGCCAGTCGCGGACCACCGGAATCCAGTGCCGGTCGGCCGCGTCCAGCGCGATGTTCGCGGTGCTGATCGCGCGGCGCAGCAGCGAGGTGTAGACGATGTCCGGCAAGATGCCGTGCTCGGCCAGCAACTCGCCGGCCCGCTTGCCCTCGGCGATACCCTTGTCGGTCAGGTGCACATCCACCCAACCGGTGAACAGATTCAGGGCATTCCATTCGCTCTCGCCGTGGCGCAGCAGCACGAGGGTGTACGTCATGCAGGCCATTCTGGCATGTGCGCAAACCTGCCTCGCATCCGTTCCCGGTGGCCGAACCGGGCATCAGCCGGTCCGAGCCCGGCCCTTCAGACAACGGTGTCGGCCGTCGCGTGGCCCGCGGCGAGCACGCCTGCGCCGACCAGGGTGGCGCCGTTGGTGATTCGCGACAGCACGACGTGAAGTCCACCGAGGAACTCCAATCGCGCGTGCCGGGCGACCGCCGCACGCAACGGCTCCCAGAGTGGTGCACCCGACTGTGCGAAACCGCCGCCGATCACCACCAGATCGATATCCTGCAGCGCGGCCGCCGAGGCGATGGCCTGCCCGAGCGCGGTCCCGGATCGATGCAGCGCCGCGAGCGCGATGTCGTCGCCGGAGTGCGCCGCTTTCGCCAGCGCGGCACCGGTCGCACCGGACCAGCCCTGCGCACGAGCCCAGCGCACCGACGACATGCCGCTGGCGATCGCCTCGACGCACCCGACCCCGCCGCATTCGCACGGCACATCCCAGCCCGGCACCACAATGTGACCGATATGCCCAGCGTTGCCGGTCCGGCCGAGCAGTACCCGGCCATCCGCAATGATCCCGCCGCCGATCCCCGACGACACCGTCATCGCCAGCCCGTTCGCGACGCCGCGCAATGCGCCGACATGATGTTCGGCCAGCGCCAAGCAAGCACCGTCGATGGCGAATCGTATTGCGGCGCCGGGAAATAGCTTCTGCACCTCGGCGACGATCGGGAATCCGGACTTCCACTCGGGGATGTTCAGCGGGCTCGTGACACCGGACCGGGTATCGACAGGACCGGCCGAGCCGATCCCGATGGCGGTGACGGTGTCGTCGCCCGCGACCTCCGCCAACAGCGTGCGGCACGCCTCCCACACCGCCTCGCGCGGCACATCGACCTGCCGCACGTCACGCACCTTGCGGCCCCCGTGCACCCGTCCCGCCGCGAACTTCGTCGCGCCGATATCAAGAGCAAGAACTGTCATAGCCGGGCCGCCTCCACACTCACCGAGTCCCAGCGCGATTGTCGCGCACCACGGGCCTGCCCGGGAGAGATCCCGCACCCTACGGCGTCGAGGGCGACTCTCCGAGCACCGACGCCAGCACCGCGTCCGCGAATTCCCGGAGCAACTTCCCCGTGCTCGGTTGATCCGACATCGCCGTCCTGCAGTGGGTTCAGCAACGAAGCCGGACTCGCTCAGGGCTGATCGGCCGCGTCCACCAAATGCTCGAAGGCGCGCAGATTCGTCAGCGATTCGCCGCGCGAGACACGCCACTTCCACTCTCTCCGAATGGATTCGGCGAAGCCGAGTTCGAGCAGGGTGTTGAAGTCGGCTTCGACGGCCTCGAGGATCTGGCCGAACACCCGGTCCAGTTCATCGGCGGTGACAGCGTGGGTGGCGATGCGGCCGACCAGGTAGATATCGCCGACACGGTCGAGGGTGTAGGCCACGCCGTAGAGCCTGCGGTTGCGCCGCAGCAGGAATTTATAGACGCCTTCGAAGTTCTCGTCGGGCTTGCGGCAGACGAACGATTCGATCCGTAGGCCGTGCTTGCCGACGGTGAGCATGACGGTGGTCTTCAGCTTGCGCTCACCGGGCAGGATGACGACGAAGACATCCGCGCTCGGCCGGGTGTATTCGATCTCCCTCTCACGCAGCGTCGCATCGATCAGCTGCGCGGTCGCGTGCGCCCCGCTACTCACCGGCGTGCTCCCATCCGGCGCCGCCACAGCGCCCGTGATCTGGCCTGGTTGCTCTCGCCGAGGAGAGCGGCCGCGCGTTCCATGGCGAGGCTAGCGCGCTCACCGGGTTCCGCGGGACGTGCGGCGTCGAACTCGGTGCCGTCGCCGAGCAGCTGTGCACGGTCGGACAGCACGCCGCGGCCGCCACCGAGCCGGGTGCGCACCGCACGGAAATCGGTCAGCGCCGCGGAGTAGCTGGCAAGCAGTCCTTCCGCGGTGTGTTCCCAGGAGAAGTTGGCGGCATGTCCGACGGCGCAGGCGCTCATCCGGGCCAGCCGTTGCGGGTCGTCCAGCAGGTAACCGAGCGCGCTCGCCCAATCGGTGGTCGCGTGGCCGGGAAGCAGCAGGCCGCTCTCGCCGTGGCGGACCGCGGTGCCGAGCCCGCCCACGTCCGCTGCCAGCACCGGCGTACCGCTGGCCTGCGCTTCGATGGCGACCAGTCCGAACGATTCGTTGTAGCTGGGCACCGCGACCAGATCGGCGGCGCGGTACACCTGGACGAGGCGGTCGGGCGGCTGCGGCGGCAGGAAGGTCACGCGGTCGGCGATGCCGAGGCCGGCCGCCAGTTCGATCAGCGCGTCGGGGCGCTCGAGTCCGGTTCCGGATGGGCCGCCGACGATGAGCACCCGCAGCTGCCGCGCGGGCTGGGCGCGCAGCACCTCGGCCGCGGCGCGCACCAGTACGTCGGGGGCCTTCAGCGGCTGGATCCGACCGACGAATGCGACGATCTGCTCGTCGGTGGCCAGCCCCAATTCCGCGCGGGCGGCGGCCTTGTCGCCGGGGCGGTAGCGGGTCAGATCGGCCCCGGGCGGCACCACGTCGATGCGTTCGGGGTCGGCGCCGTAGAGCTCGATGAGCTGGCGCGCCTCGTCGGCGGTGTTGGCGACCATCCGATCCGCTTCGGCGATCACCTGCTTCTCACCGATCTCCCGGGTGACGGGTTCGGGACAGTCGCCGTCAGCGAGTGCGGCGTTCTTCACGGCGGCCAGGGTGTGGGCGGTGTGCACGAGTGGCACCCGCCAGCGGTCTCTGGCCAGCCACCCGACCTGACCGGACAGCCAGTAGTGCGAGTGCACGAGGTCGTAGTAACCGGGCTGATGCCTGGCTTCCTGCCGCAGCACCTCGGCGGTGAAGGGGCACAGTTGGGTCGGCAGGTCGTGTTTGTCCAGCCCCTCGAACGGACCCGCCACCACGTTGCGCACGAGCACTCCGGGCGCGGCCTCCTGCACGGGCGGGACATTCGAGGAGGTGGCCCTGGTGAAGATCTCCACCTCGGTACCGCGGCGGGCCAGCTGAATGGCAGTTTGCAGCACGTACACGTTCATGCCGCCCGCGTCGCCAGTGCCCGGTTGAGCAAGTGGTGAGGTGTGCACCGATAGCACGGCAATCCGATTGGGCCGTAGGTCCGGGCGTTCACTCACACTATCCATAGTGCACGTTGCATCGGCGAACTCAGACGCCGCTACCGAGGCAAGTGACGGCCATCACATGTCGGTCGTGAGCACACTCACGAACTCGCGCCGTCCAAAGACACTCCCCGAACACGACCCAGTCTGCGCGAGGAGCGCAGACCGTACCGGCGGGTTTCGGACGGCTACTTCGGCGCGACCTCCAGGCCGTCGACGAACGCACCGATCTCGGCCACGAACCGCGCGCGGTCCTCGATGAACAAACCGTGCTGCGCGCCCTCCCAGAACGAGGCGCGCGCACCGGGGACCGTGTCGAGGATGTAGCGGCCGTTCTCGATCGGGACGACCGGATCACTGGTGCCGTGCAGAACCAGCACCGGGACATCGAGGGCGCGCAGCGTCTCGGTGTTGTCGACGGTCCGATAGAACAGCGCCTTGCGCACCCGCGGCGGTGTGGCCAGGCTCGTGCCGAACAGTCGCTGGGCATCAACGCCCTTGTCCTGGCCCGGGCCGGTGTTGGCATTGCCGAAGGCGCCGAAAGCACGTATCGCACGCCCGGCGCTTTCCTCGAAGACGCCGGGAATGGCTTCCTGCATGGCCGAACCGGTCGCCGCACCTGGTGCACGGCCGATATTGGCCATCGAACCGGTGTAGACAACGCCGGCGATCGCGCCGGTGCCATAGGCGGTCAAGTAGTCGCTGAGCACAATGCCGCCGTAGGACCAGCCCAGCAGCACCGCGCCGGATTCGATGCCCTCCCGCTCGAGCACCGCCGCGATATCGGCGGCCCAGTTCTCGGGATCGTCGTACCCGGCCTCCGGCGCATCGGAGTAGCCGTGCCCGCGCAGATCGACGGCGATGACACGGAAGCGCTCGGCCAACTCGTCAGCGGCCGCACCCCAGCACCGCAGATTCGCGGACCAACCGTGCAGCAGCACCATCGGGCGCCCATCGGCGGGCCCACTGACCCGATAGACGATGGTGGTTCCGTCCGCACTGACCGCATCCCGAATAGCCATGCCACCGAGGCTAACGGTGCGGCGCGCGCCGACCGTGATCCGGGCAACAACCCCGGTCTCCGGCAAACTCCCTGCACTTAGGATCGAGATCATGAGTATCCGCACCGCCGTCGTCACCGGAGCCAGCTCGGGAATCGGGGAAGCCACCGCCAGGGAGCTCGCCGAGCAGGGTTACCACGTCTACGTCGGCGCCCGCAGGCTCGATCGGCTGCAGACCCTCGCCGACGAAATCGGCGGCACCGCGCTGGAACTCGATGTGACCTCCGACGAATCGGTGCAGGCCTTCACCGACGCGATCGACAGCGCCGACGTGCTCGTCAACAATGCGGGTGGCGCAAAGGGCCTCGCCCCGGTGGCGGAGGCCGATCTCGACGACTGGCGCTGGATGTGGGAGACCAATGTGCTCGGCACGCTGCGCATCACCAAGGCGCTGCTGCCGAAGCTGATCGCCTCGGGCGACGGCCTCATCGTCACCATCACCTCGGTGGCCGCCTTCCACGCCTATGACAACGGCTCCGGCTACACCTCCGCCAAGCACGCCCAGGCCGTCCTGCACCGCACGCTGCGCGGCGAGCTGCTCGGCCAACCGGTCCGGCTCACCGAGATCGCGCCCGGCGCCGTCGAGACCGAGTTCTCCCTGGTCCGCTTCGACGGTGACGCCGAACGCGCCGCCAAGGTGTACGAAGGCATCGACCCCCTGGTCGCGCAGGACATCGCGGAGATTGTCGGCTTTGTCGCGTCTCGACCGTCACACGTCAACCTGGACCAGATCGTCGTCGCGCCGCGCGACCAGGTGGTGCCCGGTCGCTTCGCGCGCCGCAGCTGAGATCGGGTCCGCGCTCGGGTCGCAGCACCACGCTCTCCCGTCTATCGTGGCCCGGAGCCAGGGCTGGCCGAGTGCCCCGTAGCGGTTGCTCAGCGTGCACGGACGGTTAGCATCCGGGATTTGAAATTCGAATACACCAGATTGGAGTTGCTCGGCTCATGCTCAAGGGTTTCAAAGATTTCCTGATGCGCGGGAACGTTATCGACCTTGCGGTCGCGGTGGTCATGGGCACCGCGTTCACCGCGGTGGTGACGGCGGTGACCAAGGGCATCATCAATCCCTTGCTCGCCGTTTTGGGCAAGACCAACGAGCTGGGACTCGGCGTCCAATTGGTAGCGGACAAGCCCGCCACTTTCATCGCGGTCGGCCCGATCATCACCGCGCTCATCGATTTCGTCATGGTCGCCGCGGTGCTGTACTTCGTGCTGATGGTGCCGATGAAGACGCTCAAGAACCGCTTCGGCACCACCAAGGCCGCCGAGCCGACCGAGACCGAACTGCTCATCGAAATCCGCGACCTGCTCGCCGGGCGCAACCTGGGCACCGTCGAGGAGGCCATCGCGCTGGAGAAGGCAAACGTGGCGCCCGAGAAGGCCGCATCGAACCGGTAATCACCTGGCGCCCAAGACAATCCGCCCCCGTTCGGATCATCGAACGGGGGCGGATCTGTATGCGCTGGTCGCGGATCAACGCGGCGGCCCCGGCGCGACCGGTGTCGCAGAGATGCTGGGAGCGTGCGCGGCGTCCAACGCGGACAAGCCCTTCCAGGTGCTCCAGTCGATGGTCCAGTCGTAGAGATCGCCGTCGGCGGCCGACATCTGGATCGACGTGCCGGTCACTTCGACCGGATCGCCGTAGAGCGCGGTCGGGAAGTACGCTTGCGCGTCACTGGGCGAAAGATTGATGCAGCCGTTGGTCACATTCGACGCCCCTTGCGCCGACAGCGATTCCGGATTCGCGTGGATGAATTCGCCGTTATTGGAGATGCGTACCGCCCAGCGTTCGCGAACGTTGGTGTAGAACGGCGGATTCGACATCATGAAGTCTTCGTATTTCTCGGTGACCACGTGCACACCGGAGCGGGTCACATTGCGTGGCTCATTGCCCTGGCCGTAGCTGACCGGGAAGTCGAAGACGACCTGGCCGTCGCGCACCACCTGCATGCGGTGGCTCGGCGCGTTGGCCTGCACGACTTGACGGCGGCCGATGCGGAAATCCGAAGTGAGATCGGTGTATCCATAGTTGCCGCCGCCGAGGTCGAGTCCGTAGAGCTTGGCCGTGACCTGCACGGTGGTGCCGGGGACCCAGTAGTCCTTCGGCCGCCAATGCAGGCGCGAGCCGCCGTTGTCGTCGGGGAACCAGGCCCACGCGCCCTCGGTGGGCGGGTTGGTCGTGACGGTCAGCGCCTTCTCTACCGCGGCCTTGTTCTGCACAGAAGCCTTGAACTGCAGGATGATCGGCGCGGCGATGCCGACTTCCTGGTTGTCGGCGATATTGACGGTCGCGGGGACCGCGTTCTTCGGCGCGAGCGTGCGGAAGGTGCCGTCGATGGGAACCGGTTTGCGATCGGTGCCGATCGCCGTGCCCGACCAGGTGTAGGTGGCGGCGTAGCCGAGCGCCTCGGTGATCTTGTAGCCGCGCTTGTCCGGTGCGAGTTCGCCGGTGACCTGCTTGCCGTTGGCATTGGTCAGCGCGATCTGGTCGATGGTGCCGTCGGCGACGGTGACCGAGACCGGTGCCGTCGGGTTGACATTCTCGGCGTCGGCGGCCGGGGCCATGCTCACTTTTGCGACCGGACCGGAGTCGCGGGCGGAGTCGCTCTTGCCGCCGCGGTCGATCGTGCAGCTTGCCACCAGGGCGACCACGACGAGTAGCACGGCCGACACGGCGGCGGCCGGTCTTCGGATGACTGGACGATTGCACACTTCTTCGAATTTACGCGCGAGAAATCGTTCGCTCGGCTAGCGAAGAATGTGGCGTCATCCGGTTAGAGCGTGACGCCGACCGTGACCGGTTCCGGCTCGAGCCGGATCCCGAATCGCTCGGCGACACCGTCGCGGACCGTCCTGGCCAGCGCGACCAAATCCGCGGCCGTCGCGTCACCACGGTTGGTCAGCGCCAACGTGTGTTTCGTGGACAGCCGAGCCGGGGCCGCCTGCCCGGGAAAGCCCTTGGCGAAACCGGCCCGCTCGATGAGCCAGCCCGCGGAGAATTTGACCCCGTCCGGCGCCGGATAGGTCGGGATCGTGACATCTCCCACATGCGCGGTGATCGCGGCCCGCACCTCGCCCACCCCGGCCTCCGGAACGACCGGGTTGGTGAAGAAGGACCCCGCGCTCCAGGTGTCGTGATCGCCGGGGTCGAGCACCATGCCCTTGCCCGCCCGTAGGCCGAGCACCGCCGCCCGCACCTGTGCCGCCGGTCTGGATTCGCCGTTGGTCGCGCCGAGCGCGTTCGCCAGCTCGCCATAGCGCAGCGGTGCGCTGGACCCGCTGGGATCGAGCGCGTAATCGACGGCGAGCACGACGGCGTGGTCACGGTGTTTGAGCACGCTGGTCCGGTATCCGAAACCGAGCTCGCCCGGCTCGACCCAGCGGATCTCGCCGGTAGCGCGATCGAGCAATCGCGCCCGGCGCAGCAGGCGCTCCACCTCGACGCCATACGCGCCGACATTCTGCACCGGGGTCGCGCCCGCCGATCCCGGAATGCCGGAAAGGCACTCCAGCCCGCCCAACCCGGCCCCGACCGTCGCCTCCACCACCGTGTCCCAGTTCGCACCCGCCTCGGCAATCACACCGTCCGCGCCGATCTCGACGCCCTCGGTCCGCACCAGGACGACGACACCGTCGAAGCCCTCGTCACCGATCAGCAGATTGGAGCCGCCGGCGAGCAGCAACATCGGTATTCCGGCCGCGTCCAGCGCGCGCACGGTCGCCACCAGCGACTCGGTCGTCACACACTCGGCCACCGTCGCGGGCCCGCCGACCCGCAGCGTGGTCAGTTCCGCAAGCCGCACCGATTCGCGCACCAGCGCACCGGTATCGGCCAGCAGTTCGCGCAGCTGATCCGACGACACCACCCGTGAAGTTCGCACAGCCAGACGGTAGCGTGTTCGAACATGGCTACACCCCTGGCGTACACGGCCCGCTATTCGCATCCGGTCGCGGCCGTGCGCGCGGCGATCGCTGACGAGCAGTATTGGAAGGACCGCATCGCCGAGGTGGGTGGGCCCAACGCCCGACTCGATTCGGTCGCCGTCAACGGTGATCAGGTCCACGTCGAGATGGTCCAGGCCATCGCCGCCGAGCTGCTGCCCGCCGCCATCACCGCGGTCCGCCCCGGCGATCTGATCATCCCACGCGCTGAGAATTGGTCCGGCGATACCGCGACCTTCGAGGCCCGCGTCGACGGCGCACCCGCCGAGGTCCGCGGCGCCATCTCCCTCGTTGCCGACGGCTCCGGCTCGGTCGCCACGGTCACCGGCAGCATCGAGGTGAAGATCCCGCTGTTCGGCGGGAAGATCGAAGCCGCGATCGCCGAGCGCCTCACCGAACTGTTCGCCTCCGAAGAGGAGTTCACCAACAACTGGCTCGCTCAGCGCTGAGTCCGCGCCCGACGCCGCACACCTTCTGAAATGTCAGGAGGTGTGCGTTCGTTCCGGGGCGTTAGCACGGCGCCCAGCCGAGGAGCGCTGCCACCAGTGCCGGGACAGCAGTCCGGCCAGCAGCGCGCCGACCGCGTTGACGAGCACATCGTCGACCGAGGAATGACGCCCTACCCCCAGCGCGAACTGCAGCATCTCGACGCCGCCCGACAGGATCGCGCCGACCATCAGCAGTCGCCACGGATCGGCGAACCAGGCCGAGCGCACCGGAAGCAGAAACCCGAGCGCCGCAAAGACCAACAGGTTCCCGCCGAGCTGTTCGACAACCCGGTCCTCGGTGAGCTGATCGGCCAGGTCACGCAGCGGCACCAGGTTGACCGAGCGACCGGAACCGGCGGGCGTGAGAATCATCCACAGCCACGGCACCGTACCGACCACCATGCCCACATCGCAGAGCGCGGTGCGCCAGGAACCGCGCCGCCGCGCCAGCCACCACGCGACCGGGCTCGCCGCCGGAATCGCGGCCAGCGCCGCAACGACCACCCCACCCCATGTCTGCCATGTCCCGTTCACTTCGCAAGTCTGACCGAAAGATTTCGGTCTCGGCCGTGCGCGGGCGGCCACCAGCGCGAACTGGGTAATCTCCTGGTCCGACCGCGTGCGGATGGTCTTCACATTCACCGCCGAGCGATGGCGCGGCAATCGGTCCCGGTAACGTAATCGCTCATGGCTCGCCGACTGGACTATTCAGCCCGCTACCCGTTGCACACCACCAAAGAGCTGTATGCAGCGCTGTCGAACCGCGACTATTGGGAGGCGCGGGTCACGGAGATGCGGAAGTACTCGGAGAACGAAGTCGTGAGTCACGAGGTGAGCGACTCCGGGATCGAGATCGTGCTGCACCACATCCTGCCGCGAGAGATGCTGCCGGAGATGGCGCAGGCGGTGATGCGCAAGGACATGGTGATCACCCGCAAGGAGAGCTACGGCCCGTTCAACGAGGAAGAAGTCGTCGGCAAATACTCTGCGTCCATCCCCGCGGGCCCCGGCAGCCTCGGCGGCGCCATCCGCGTGTTCCCCACCGACACCGGCTGCACCGCGCGGTTCTCCTCGGAGGCGAAGGTGTTCATTCCCATGGTTGGTCCGCGACTCGAGCAGCTGATGCTGGTGAACCTCGTCGACCTGTTCCGTGCCGAGGCCGAAGAGACCGTGCGGTGGCTGGAAGAGCAAAACCCGACCAGCTGACCAAACCGGTCGGCACCATCACCCGCGGCACCACCGGCGTCAACCGGCTGCGGCGCAGCGACCGCTGGCTGATCAACGACGAGCTGGTCCGTGCGCGCCTGCAGACCGCGCCGGATCCGCTGGTCGTCGATCTCGGTTACGGTGCGAGCCCGTGGACCACGCTGGAGCTGGCGACCCGGGTGCGGACCGTCCGCGCCGACGTGCGCGTGATCGGTCTGGAGATCGATCCGGAACGGGTGGTACCCGGCCGCGACGGTGTCGGGTTCGCCCGCGGCGGCTTCGAATTGGCCGGGCTGCGGCCGGTCTTGGTGCGCGCGTTCAATGTGCTGCGGCAATATCCGGAATCGGCGGTTCCCGACGCGTGGGCGACCATCCTGTCCGGCGTCGCCCCTGACGGCCTGCTGGTCGACGGAACCTGCGATGAACTCGGCCGCCGCTGCGCGTGGGTGCTGCTGGATCGCTCGGGACCACTGTCGCTCACCCTGGCATGGGATCCGTTCACCGTCGAGCGCCCCTCCGACATCGCCGAGCGACTTCCGAAGGCGTTGATCCACCGCAACGTTCCCGGCGAACCGATCCATGCTCTGCTCACCGCCGCCGACCGCGCCTGGGCCCACGCCGCGCCACACGCGCCGTTCGGGCCACGGGTCCGCTGGCGGACCGCGGCGGAGTCGTTGCGGCAGGAAGGTTTTCCGGTGCGGACCTACCGCCGCCGCATGCGCGACTGTGTGCTCTCGGTGCCGTGGTCGGCCGTCGCGCCGAACAACGATCGCACATAGTCCGTCGCGGCCCCGACCGAGTCGAGCGCCGTCGCGACCGAGCCTGTTGCCGTCGCGACCGGCAGCATCGAATGCGGCTCGAAGGGCTGACGCCACAGGCCGCCGTGCGCCGCGCCCACCGCGAACAGGCTCTCCGGATTCGCATCATCCGGCACGGCAGGCGGTGCCATCAGGTCGGCGACCAGTTTCGCAGCGAGAAGTGTTCGTGCCGTGGCGGGTTCGAATATTTCGACGCCGAATCGGTGCATGCCACGGTAGGCGGCCGCAAGCGAACGCTCGGCGCGCACCGCACTCGTCGAGGCCGGTGGCGCGACGGTGTAGGACACCGTGCGCCCCGCAGTGTGCGCGAGCACCGCGCGCCAGCGCAGGATACGGTGCGCCAGAGCATGATTCGGGCCGATGGACGGAACAAGCGCATCCGCGACACCCCATTTCGCCCCGAGGTGGTCGGTGACCGTGGTGCGATAGTTCGGCCGATAGAGCGTCGACACCGACAGCAGCCGCAGCAGATTCTGGTCCGCGCCACGCAGACCGCGCCCGTGCAGTCGCGCATGCGCCTGCGCGACAACCTCTTCCGGCACGGCATAACAGTCGATCGGCGACCCGAGAAACGCCAGCGCGGCGTCCGGCCGGTGCTCGAGCAGATCCTCGACAAGGACGTCCTGCGCGGTGGCGAGCCGAACTCCCGCGGACCCCTGATCATTCGCGTACAGGCCGAACACCGGCCGGACCTCCGCACCGAGCTGCGCACGGATCCAATGCACCAGCGCCGGGAACTGCTGGGTGATATCGACGCCGGGATCGGCCGTGACCGGATAGCGCAGCACCCCGGCACCGGTCTCGGCGAGCCGCGAAAGTTCCTGCCAGCGTTCCGTCCCCGGCAGATCGATGCCGAGCACGTCCGCACCCCACCGCAACAGCGGGCGCAGCGGGCCGAGCTCGGCCGCCGCCCCGGTGACTATGACACGGAAACCAGTCAGTGCCAACCACTCCGGATGGTCGATCACCCGTTCCACCGCGGCGGCGAATCCCGGTTCCACGATGCCGCCGCGACGCCATTCGGTCAGCTGGCGCTGCAACGACTCCTCCGCCAGCACCGTGTCGCGGTAGGGGACTTCCAGCCGCCCGAGTGGTTTCGCGGTGCCCTCGACCCGGACGGTATCGAGGGTGCCCGGTTCGGCAACCTTTTCGACGTCGACGCTGCGCAGCGGCGCGACGGTTGCTCCGGTCACCAGCCGAAGCAACTTGCGCGCGGAGCGCAGCCCTTCGGTCGCGATGCCGACCGACGCCGCAGGCGAGCTGGCAGCCAACGCGGTCAGCCCACGAAACACCGTGCGATAGGAGCAGCGCCAGTCCCGGCAGGTCTCCACCGTCTGGGCGAGATCCGCGTCATACCCGCGGACCGCGTCGGCGACCACGGCGGTGGCGAACATATCGCCGATCCGCTCGGGCGCACCGGAGGGGAAGACGAGATCCCACCTGCTCTGACCTTCGGTCCCCATGATCAGTCACCCTGCCATGATCGCGCGCCCGACAAAACCGGACGCCAAGGCAATTCATAGCCGAAACGAATCACCTCGCACCCGCTCACCACACGGCTCATACGCCGGTGAGAGCCCGATACACTCGGGCGGCCGCACGCGGGGGCAGTCGGACACTGGCCGAACGGATTTCGTCGCGCGCACAACGGTCGATGGCGACCGCATCGCCGACCACCTCGTCCAGGGCGGTCTGTCCGATGTCCGCCTCCGCCAGATCGAGCACCGTCCGCACCGGCGTCGTGACCAGGAACGAGCCCGCCGACTCGACATCGGTGGCGATCAGTGGACGACGCAACACCACGAGGCGCGGCGTCACCGGCCGACGCCCAGCACCGACCGACAGGTGCAGGAATCGCGGCCGCAGCCGACCGAGCCCGTGCAGTTCGGCCGCGCTCTGATGCGACACCGCGGCGGCGCCATCGAACCAGGCCGCCCACATGGCGTACTCGTCGAGCGGGCCTTCGGGCCAATCGGCCAGCCGAAGTAGACCCACTCCCGCCCGCGTCACCGACCCGTCCCCGAGCGCCACCCGCACCCGCACCTCACAACCGGTGCGCAGCACCTGCCTGGTGGTGAAAAATCCGGCATGCCGCCCGGCCAGGCGTCGCAGCACCCGCCATCCCTGCTCCGCGGAATCGAGTGCGCGGGCCGCAGCATCCCCAGCCATGGCCACCAGGCTACGCTCGAAACTTGTGTCGCATGTCACAATCGATCCCCTCACCGCGCCCTCAGAGCGAACACAGAAATGTCGGGAAGAATCGGGCTCATGAGTCAGAAGCCTCCTGCCACCGTGACCTCCACCCGACGCACCCTCGTGATTGCCCTGGTCGTGGTCGTGACGCTGCTCATCGGTGCGCTGGTCGCCGGCGAGGCCTACGCCAGGCACAAGTTCTCGCGGTGCATCAGCACGCAATTCGAGAAGGACATGGGCTCGAAGATCGACGTTGGCTTCGGCTGGCGGCCGATGCTGCTCACCTTGATCGACGGCAAGGTCTCCCGGGTGACGGTGGACAGCGCCGACTCCAAGTTCGGCCCGGCCGTCGGCATGGTGGTGCACGCCAGGTTCAAAGACCTCCATGTCGAGAACGCCGGACAGGGCGGCGGCACCATCAATAGTTCGTCGGCCGATGTCACCTGGAACAACGACGGTATCCGGCAGACGCTCGGCGGCCTGGTCAGCGGCGTGCACTCGTCCTCGAGCACCGGCATGCTGACCCTCGACGTGCTCGGCGGGCTCGCCCAACTGCAGGTACAGCCGCGGGTGACGAACGGGGTGGTGCAGGTGGACACCATGTCGGCGGAGCTGCTCGGCATGGGCCTGCCCACCGATCTGGTGCAGGGCATTGTCGATGTCTTCACCCAGAGCCTGCAGAGCTACCCAATGGGTCTGAAGGCGACCGACATCAAGGTGACCGACGACGGTATCGCGGTGAAGCTGGAGGGCGGCCGCACCGAGCTCGAGACCGCCCCGGACGAGGCCCGCTGCTGATCACCACCGAAATCGTGTCCTCGCTGGAGGAATTCGCGCTCCGGACGAATCAGGCGGGGAAACCGTCAAGCACCGCACGGGATTTGGACAGCCCGAGCCGTGTCGCGCCCGCGGCGATCAGTTCCGCTGCGGCTTCGGCGGTCCGGATCCCACCGCTGGCTTTCACTCCGAGACGCCCACCGACCGTGTCGGCCATCAACGCGACCGCGTGTACGCTCGCACCACCCGCAGGATGAAATCCGGTGGAGGTCTTCACAAAGTTCGCACCCGCACGTTCGGCGACGCGGCAGACCTCCACGATCGCGGCGTCGGGCAACGCGGCAGATTCGATGATCACCTTGAGCACCGCCCGCTCGCCCATTGCCTCACGGACGGTGACGATGTCGGCCAGGACGGCGTTGTAGTCACCGGCAAGCGCCGCGCCGACATCGATGACCATGTCCACCTCGGCCGCACCGTGCTCGACGGAAAGGCGAGCCTCCGCGCCTTTCACCAGCGAATGGTGTTTGCCGGAAGGGAATCCGGCGACCGTCGCGATCGCCACGCCCGGTGCGCGCACCGGCAGCATGGACGGCGATACACAGATCGCATACACGCCGAGCGCACGCGCTTCGGCGATGAGTGCGTCGACATCGGCCGTCGTCGCCTCAGGTGCGAGCAAGGTGTGATCGATCATGGCGGCCACTGCGGCCCGGGTCAGCGACGTGGAATTTGCCATGGGGTGAGAGTCTGGCATACCGGCGGCGAATTCCGTTGCGTGCCTCCGGTGCTTCCCGCACACTCGTTATTGTCGGTGGAGTACGGGTATTGCATCGAACACGAGCGCGTGCACGACTCCGCCTCAAGCGCAGGAGCATGTACGGATGGCCCTACTCGTTCGGGAGGAGACGACACCGTGCTGATCCGTCGCGAACGAGCCGATGATGTGACTGCCATCGCGGCGGTGCATCGCAGCGCCTTCGGACCGCAGTACGCCGACGGCGACGTGCGATACACCCTCGCCGACGCCGACATCGCGGAGATGACCGGCGAAGCCTCCGACGACGGCGCCGGCGACCCGCCCGAGGTCGATCTCGTCGCCCGCCTCCGCAGCGACGAAGGCTGGATCCCCACGCTGTCCTTGGTCGCCATCGAGCACGACATAGTCATCGGACATGTGTGCCTCACCCGCGCGGCTGTCGGCCCATTTCCGGTCCTCGCGCTCGGCCCGCTCGGCGTCGACACCGAACACCAGGGCAGCGGCGTCGGCGCGGCCCTCGTACACGCCGCCCTCGGCGCGGCGGATGCTCTCGACGAACCCCTCGTCGCCCTGCTCGGCAGTGTCGACTACTACCCCCAGTTCGGCTTCGTCCCCGCCGCCCGCCTCGGCATCACCCCGGACGAACCCGCCTGGGTCTCCCACTTCCAGGTCCGCCCCCTGACCGCATACGAATCGCAGATAGTCGGCGAATTCCATTACGCCGAACCGTTTTATGGTGTTTGATTTGCTGTGTTTTTTGGCAGCGCCTGCGGCGCTGCGTGTTCGCTGTGTTGAATTGGCGGCGCCTGCGGCGCCGCGTGTTCGCGGCCCCCTTGGTCTCGCTTCCGAGCCGTCGAGACTCGCGCCTTCGGCGCATGCGCTTCGACGGCTCGGAAGCGAGACGGGCCGCGAACTTTAGTGCTCGGTCTCGCTGCGCTCGGAAGACATCATCGTGCCGAGTGGGAGCGTCGGTAGCTGAGCTTGCGACTTCGATGGATGGTCTTGGGCTGCTGTGCGGGTCGGACGCCGCTGCGAACTCTGGTGCCAGGTCCTTGCTGCGCTCCGGAAGGAGCCATCACGCCGAGAAGATGCCACGGCGCGGATAGTTGCGACTGCGGCACATGCGCTTCGGCCGCTCGGAAGCGAGACAGGCCGCCAACATAGTGCTCGATCTGGCTGCACTCGAAAGAGATCGTGCCGAGCGGGGGCGTCGGTAACTGAGCTTGCGACTGCAGTGGACGTCTTGGACTGCTGTGCAGGTGGGACAGGGCTGCGAACTCTGGTGCCAGGTCCTTGCTGGGCTCCGGAAGGAGCCATCACGCCGAGAAGATGCCACGGCGCGGATAGTTGCGACTGCGGCACATGCGCTTCGACGGCTCGGATGCGAGACGGGCCCCGAACTCTAGTGCTCGATCTCGCTGCGCCCGAAGGACATCATCGTGCCCAGCGGGTGTAGCGGTAGTGATTGTCGCGACCTTGGTGGATCCGCGTCGGTTTGTGTGCGGTGATGGTGGCTCCCCCACTTGAAGAACTCGCTGTTGGGTTGGGGCGTCGACGGTGATGCTCGCGCCTTTGGTGGAAGTACTCGCCTTGCGTGAGGCGGGCGGATGGGGCGAGGAGCGACCTGGGAGGATGTGTCGATGAGTTCCGCTCCATCCGCTCTCGACGACCGTCGTTTCGTGCTCAGCCTCGGCTGCCCGGACCGCCCGGGCATCATTGCTCGAATCACCTCGTTCATCGCCGAGTTCGGCGGGTCGATCGTGGAGGCCGGCTACCACTCCGATGTCGACAGTGGGTGGTTCTTCACCCGGCAGGCGATCAAGGCTTCGACGGTGCCGTTCGGGATCGCCGAACTACGAGACCGGTTCGCGGGAGTGGCCGCGGAGCTGGGGCCGGAGACGGAATGGCAGCTCCTCGATTCCGGGGAGCGGCGGCGCGCGGTGCTGCTGGTCAGCAAGGACGGACACTGCCTGCACGACCTGCTCGGACGCGCCGCCAGCGGTGAGCTGCCCGCCACCATCGAGGCGGTCATCGGCAACCATCCCGACCTCGCTGGCATGACCGAGGCGCACGGCGTGAAGTTCCACTACGTGCCGTTCCCGAAGGACCCGGCCGAACGCGGCCCCGCATTCGAGGAAGTGCGTGCGCTCGTCGACGCCCACGACCCGCACGCGGTGGTGCTCGCCAGGTTCATGCAGGTGCTTCCGCCCGAGCTCACCGAGCACTGGGCAGGCCGGGCAATCAATATCCACCACAGCTTCCTGCCGTCGTTCGTCGGCGCCCGCCCCTACCACCAGGCCTTCGCCCGCGGCGTCAAACTGATCGGCGCCACCTGCCACTACGTCACAGCAGAACTGGACGCGGGCCCGATCATCGAACAGGACGTCATCCGCATCGACCACGCCGACGAGGTCCGCGACATGGTCCGCCAGGGCCGCGACATCGAACGCGTAGTCCTGGCCCGCGGCCTCCGCTGGCACCTGGAAGCCCGAGTCCTGGTCCACGGCCGCCGCACAGTCGTCTTCAACTGACAAACCCCACCCACTACACAACCGGCGTGCCCCGGCTCGACGAGCAAACTCACCTCCCAGCGGTGTACCGGGCAGTGCTGGGTACGTCGTATGCCGTACCCAGCTTTCTCTTCCGCAGCCTGGGTAGACAGGCAACGGCTTCCAGCGTCCGGACTGGCTGTGGTTGCATTCCAGCCAGTTTCGGCATCGACGGTAGTCATATGGTGGCTGCGAAGGCAGTCCGCAACCACCATTCGACTACCGTCGATGTTCGTTGGGCGGTCAGCCTACGGCTTCTGCTGGGGTGCGGGTGGATTCGAGGACCTGGGTTAGTTCTTCGTTGAAGCGGTCGTGGGCCTCGGTGTTGCCGAGATGGCCGGTGTTCAGTACCTCGTACTTGGCCAGGCTGCCTGTTTCGCTGAGCATTTCGGCGATCAGCTCCGAGTGTGCGGGTGGTGTCATGTCGTCGAGGGAGCCTGCGAGCACCGTTGTGGGCACCACCAGGTTTCGTGCCGATTCGCCGAGGTCCATCTCGGCGAGCAGGATGCCGAACTTAGCGCGCACGCGGGCTGGGCAGGAGCGCACGATGGCCATGCTGAAGGCGATCTCGTCGTCGGTGGCGGCGAGGGTCATGATCTGCCTGGCGAAGACCCAGCGCACCGGAGCAAGCGGCGGGAAGAGGATGGGGGTGCCGAGTCCGAGGCGGCCGATGAAGGCGGGCAAGGGAATTCGGAGCTTCAGCAGCGGGAGCGGTCGGTTGAACAACGGCACGACCGTGGTCATTGCGACCAGCCCGTGCAGGGCGGTATTGGTCAGCAGCACGGCGAGCGCCTGCTCGGCGACCCGCTCGGGATACCGTCCGGCCCAGGCTTGCAGCGTCATTGCGCCGAGGCTGTGCCCGACCAGCACGGCCTTGCGGCCGGGACGCAGAGTGGCCGCGAGCACAGCGGCCAGATCGTCGGCGAGCAGATCAGTGGTCAGCGGGCTGGAACCGAGTTCGCTTTCTCCGTGCCCGCGCTGGTCATAGGCGATCACGCGGTACTCGGCCGCGAAGGCGTTGATCTGTGCGTTCCAGTATTCGATGGCGCAGGTCCAGCCGTGCACGAGCACGATCACCTGTCCGTCGGCCGGTCCGTATGCGTGCACACGCAGCTTGGCGCCGTCGGCGGTGGTCACGGGGACGACCTGATGCACAACGCTCGGCGGGTTCAACGCCGCGGTCGTATAGGTACGGTTCCGCAGATTGGCGCGGTGTACGTCGAGCAAGCCCCGGATATGTTCCGGGAGGTTCCCCAACGCAGACGGCAGCATTGCACGCATCGGACACTCCTTTGTGTTACTGCCCGATACAGTAACCCCGATTCGCGCTGCTAGCTAGAGCTAGCACCAAGAAAGTGCGACCGCTGCGCCTTCACCACCCCGGCGCGGCTTCGGACGGACACCGTCCGGCTCTGCCCAATTACTGCCGAATTCCGCTCTACCAGCGCGGACCGCGCTGAATCTCGTCCACCTTCGGCCGCACATCGGCCAGGTAGATGCCGGTCGCAATGATCGCAATGAGCGCAAGCAGACTCGTCACCGTCAGCGAAAGCAGCAGGAACAACAGCGCCGCGGCGAGGATCGCGATCCAGATCGGCTTGGTCAGCTTGTCCACCGCAGTGAAGGCGTCCGGACGCTGACGAATGGCGTGAATCAGCGCGAAGATCGTCGCACCGAGTGCTACCAGCCGCAGCACGAACAAGATCATGCCGGTTAAATCTTGCGCCACATTCACCCCACCCATCATAGAAGCAACGACCCCGCGCACCACGGGTGCGCGGGGTCGTCGTTTGTGCGTCAGGCGATTACACCTTCTTGGGAGCAGCCTTCTTGGCCGGAGCCTTCTTGGCGGGGGCCTTCTTGGCGGGGGCCTTCACGGCAACGGGCTCCTCGGCCGCAGCGGGCTCCTCGGCCGCGGCGGGCGCGGTCTCGGTGGTCACCGTCAGCACCTCGGCTTCGACGACCGGCTCGGCGACGACCTCGTCCTCGTCCTCGTCCTTGGCCGGACGGCCGAGCAGGTCGTTGACCTTGCCGAGCACGTCCTCCGCGCGGCTGACCGCGTCGGTGTAGAGGGATTCCACGCGCTCGATCTGATCCTCGACCAGGTGGTTGGCGCGCAGCCGCTCGACGGTCTCCTCGCCGCGAACGGCCAGGTCCGCGTACAGGTCGAGGACCTTGGCGTAGTACTTCTCGGCGAGCGTGCGCAGCTCCTCCGGAGTGAACTTCTCGCGGAGCTCGGCGAGGTCCTCCGGCAGTTCGGAAGGCAGCCCGGACAACCGCTCGCGCAGCGTCTCGAACTGAGCCTGCACGTCGGCGGGCACGTTTGCGAAGCGCTCACGAGCCTCTTCGACGCGGCCGGTCACATCGGCGGTGGTGGCACGCTCACGCACCTGAGTGACAGCGTCGAGCACCGCGGCGTAGACCGCGTCGCCTGCGCCGACGGTGGCGAACAGTGGCTTGGTGGTCTGGTTCTTCTCGGTCATTCTTCGTTCTCCTGGCGTGGCGGAGTGTCGGTTGTCGTAAGCGGAACTTCGCTGTCCCATTGATCCCCCCCTGACTCGTTCCCTCCGTTTTCGCGGCGAAACGATTCATAGATGTCCAGCAGGACCTGCTTTTGCCGTTCGCTGATCGACGTATCGGCAAGCAGGGCATCCCGGATCGGACTGTGCGGCCGCTGCTCGAGATAGCCAGCCCGTACGTACAACACCTCCGAGGACACCCGCAGTGCCTTGGCGATCTGCGTGAGTACCTCGGCGGACGGATTGCGCAATCCGCGCTCGATCTGACTGAGGTATGGATTGCTCACTCCCGCAAGGGTGGCGAGCTGACGCAGCGAGACTTGCGCAGCCTCTCGCTGTGCCCTGATGAACCCTCCGATGTCGTGCGCCGCGTTCACGACGCGGGCCGCCTTTTCTCCGACGCCTGCCGATTGCTCGGCCGAACTGTCGGTGTACTCGGCGGAAACCTCGGGCTGGTCTGCCATCACTCACCTTCTGGCGGTTGTACGGTATCAATTCTAAATGAGGGTGCTTGCTATTGCAAGCACTCTGTTAGCACTCTTCCAGCAAACATTCGGCGCTCTACCCTTCAGCCGTGGAACAGCAGCTGCGAAATCGTGTAGATCGCAAGCCCTGCCAGCGATCCGACCACCGTTCCGTTGATGCGAATGAATTGCAGATCGCGCCCAACCTGCAATTCGATCTTCTTGCTCGCCTCCTCGGCATCCCACCTGGCAACCGTGTCGGTGACCAGGGTCGTGATCTCTCCTGCATAGTTTCCCACCAGATAGCGCGCCCCCCTGTCGATCCAGCCGTCGACTTTTGCGCGCATCTCGTCGTCGTCACGCAGCCGCTCACCGAGCTGCTGCACGTTCTCGGCAACCTTCCTACGCAGCGTACTGCTGGGATCATCCGCTGATTCCAGGATCAGCCGCTTGGCAGCGCGCCAGGTCGCCTCGGCCATGCCGGTGATCTCCTCGCGCCCCATCACCTGCGCCTTGATCCGCTCGGCCTTCTTGATCATCGCGTCGTCGTGCTGCAGGTCGTAGGCGAATTCCTCGAGGAACCGATTCGCCGCGAGGCGCACCTCATGCTCGGGATTCGAACGGACCTTCCAGGTGAACTCGACCAGTTCCCGATAGATCTTTTCTGAAAGCAGAATGTTTACGAATTTCGGAGCCCATTGCGGAGCATCGCGCAAAACAATCCGATCGATCGTCTCCTGGCTGCCCAGCGCCCACTGATGGGCACGCTCGGCAAGCATGTCGAGCAGCGGAAGCTGCCGATTGTCGGCCAACAGTTCGGCAAGCACCCTGCCGATCGGCGGACCCCACAGTGGTTCCGCGATCCGCTTGACGATCGTGTTGTCGATGATCTGCTCGACGTCCTCGTCACGCAGCACGCCGACCACCGCACGCAGGATGGTCGAACTCTCCTCGGCCACCCGCGCGGCATGGCCGGAGTCCGCCATCCAGCGCCCGACCCGCCAGGAGATCTGCGCCGAGGTCACCTTCGCCGAGACCACATCCGGAGCAAGAAAGTTCGAACCGACGAAGGAACCCAGACTCGCGCCGAGCTGATCCTTCTTCTTGCGGATGATCGCGGTGTGCGGAATCGGCAGGCCGAGCGGATGCCGGAACAGCGCGGTCACGGCGAACCAATCGGCGAGCGCACCGACCATGCCCGCCTCCGAGGCCGCGCGCACATAGCCGACCCACTCGCCGCCCGAACCGCGTGATTCCAGCCAACGGCAGAGCAGATAGATCACCGTCGCAAAGGCCAGCAGCCCGGTAGCCAGTGCCTTCATCCGGAACAGGTCCCGCTTCTTGCCTTCCTCGTCCACGAAGGCCGCGAAGGTACTGGGTGCCGCTGCGGCAGGCTGGGTGCGCGTGTCGAGAACCGCGATGTTGCCGGGAGCTTTCTCCATGCCTTCCATTCTGCGGTGCCCGGCACTCGGCCATACTCGGCACAGCACCGGCAGCGTGTGACGACACACCCACGCCGCGCCCGTTCCGGTCGGCAAATATGTGGTTCCTGCCGCATCAGCGACCCAAACGCACATCTCACCGGTTGCCTGGACCTAAGCTTGTGGTCCGAGGAGCCCAATGGCTCGAAGCCCGAACCCCTACGAACGAGGGAGCTCACGCTGTCCACCGAAGACCTTGTCGACGTCGGCGAGCTCGCCGAGCGACCGGCAGCGGTGCGCACCGGCCGGACGGACGGCCGCAAGCGCCGATGGCGGCAGCACAAGATCGACCGGCGCGAAGAGCTGGTCGACGGCACCCTCGCGGCGATTCGCACCCGGGGCAGCAATGCCGGCATGGACGAAATCGCCGCCGAGATCGGTGTCTCCAAAACCGTGCTCTACCGGTACTTCTCCGACAAGAACGACCTGGTCCACGCCACCATGCAGCGGTTCATCGAAACCACGCTGATGCCGCGGGTCTACGAGGCGATCAGCCTCGACGCCGACGAGTACCAGCTGGTGCGCTCGGCCCTCTCGGCCTACGTCGGCACCGTCGACGAGGACCCCGAGGTCTACCGCTTCATCATGGGCAACGGCTCGGCCGACCAGTCCTCGCTCGCGGAGTTCGAGAAGCTCTTCGCGGAGGTCGTCTCCGTGGTCATCACCGACCGCGCCGGCGCGAAGGGTATCGACACCGAAGGCGCCCTGCTGTGGTCCTACGTGCTGGTCGGCGGCATCCAGCTGGCCACGCACTGGTGGACGACCAACAAGTCGATGTCCCGCGAACAGGTCATCGACTACCTCACGATGATGGCCTGGAGCGCCATCGAGGGAATGGCGCGGGCCAACGGGTCGCGCGAGGTTTTCAACGCGCAGCCGCATGTGCTGCCGACCTTCGATACCGACTCGGGAAACTGATCAACCGCCCGACTTCGGGTACCTCCACAGGGTGCTAGCTGAGCCGCTAGCTGAAGTTCACCGCTGTGCTCGACTTTGCGGATTCGTTGGCTAGTCTGAACCCGAGCGGTGCGCCGAGTGGGCTGCGTCACCGCCCGCGCGCTGGCACCAATGGAGGTACCTCGATGGCGAAGCAAGTGCCGACTTCCCGGCTTGCTCGTGGCACCAAGCTGGGTGCGGTCGCAGCCGGCTCGGTCATCCGGACGCAGCGCACGCGGCTATCGATGCGAGGAAGGTCCGACGCCGTGCGGGCCAAAATGGCCGAAGAGTCGATGATCCGCACTACCGAACAGGTGGTCATGGTCCTGGGGACCATGAAGGGCGTGGCCATGAAACTGGGCCAGATGATGTCCGTGCTCGATCTCGACCTGGTGCCCGAAGACCACCGGGAACGCTTCCAGAAGCGCCTCGCCGTACTGCGCGATGCCGCACCGACGGTGTCTTTCGAATCGATGCGCCGGGTGATCGAGGAAGACTTCGGGCAACCGCTCGATCGGGTGTTCGCCGAATTCGAATCGACGCCGATCGCGGCGGCCTCCATCGGCCAGGTGTATCGCGCCACGCTGCACGACGGTCGGCAGGTTGCGGTGAAAGTGCAGTACCCCGGCATCGACGCGGCGGTGCGCGCGGACCTGAAGAACCTGGCCATGTTCCGGCGGGTACTGCAATCGGCGATGCCGTGGGTGACCCCGGCCGTGCTCGACGAACTGCGGCTGAACATGGAGAGCGAACTCGACTATCAGGCCGAAGCCAACACCCAGCTGCAGATTGCCGAGGTCTATGCAGGCCACCCGTTCATCCGGGTGCCACGCTCGATGCCGGAACTCAGCACCACCCGGGTCCTGGTCAGCGAATACGTGGCGGGCATAGGCTTCGACGCCATCCGCCGGCTGCCCGATGCGGAGCGCAACCGGATCGCCGAGATCATCTACCGGTTCTACGTCGGCTCGCTGTTCACCTTCAACGAGTTCTGCGGCGACCCGCATCCGGGCAACGTGCTGCTCGCTACCGACGGCAAAGTCGCGTTCCTGGATTTCGGCCTGTTCAACCGGATGGATCCGGAGCACGTGCGCTTCGAGACGATCTGCCTGCGCGCGGCGGCCGAGGATCGCGCCGAAGACCTGCGGCAGTTGATGATCGAGCGCGGCGTCATCGACTCGCCCGAGGAGATCGGCGCAGAGGAATGTCTGGAATATGTGCTCGCCGCGTCGGAATGGTGCCTGATCGACGAAGAGCTGACGATCACACCCGAACTGGCCAGCGGCGCGTTCCTGCTCGCTGTCGACCCGAGGGCCAGCGAGTTCGCCGGGATGAAGCAGCAGAACCTGCCGCCGGAGCACCTGTTCTCGCGCCGCGCCGACTTCCTGACCTTCGGCATGCTCGGGCAGCTCGAATGCACCGCGAACTGGCATCGCATTTCCCGCGAGTGGATCTACGACGAACCACCGGTCACCGAACTCGGACAGATTCATCACCAATGGCTCGCCGAGCACCCGCCGGTTCCGCCGAAAAAGCCTCGGGCCCGGGCGAAGAAGCCCATACGGGACAAGGCATAACGCACACAGCACTGATCGGGAGCAGGTAACGATGGCAGACACACGAGAATTCGACCTCACGCTATTCGGCGCAACAGGTTTCGTCGGCAAGCTCACCGCGGAGTACCTGGCAGGCGCCGCGCCCGAGTCGGCGCGCATCGCGCTGGCCGGGCGATCGCTGGACAAGCTGACGAAGGTGCGCGACGAACTCGGCCCTGCCGCCGCGGGCTGGGAACTGGTCGTGGCCGATTCCACCGATCAAGCCGCGCTCGATGCGCTGGCCGCGCGGACCACCGTCGTGGTCACCACCGTCGGCCCGTACCTGCGCTACGGCCTGCCACTGGTGGCCGCCTGCGCGAAGGCAGGTACTCACTATGCCGACCTCACCGGCGAGCCGCTGTTCATCAGGGATGCGATCGACCAGTTCCACGACCAGGCCGCAACCACCGGCGCGAAGATCGTGAATTCCTGTGGCTACGACTCGATTCCGTCGGACATCAGCGTGTACCAGCTCTACAAGCGTTCGGTCGCCGACAACACCGGCGAACTGGAGGAGACCACGCTCGTCGCCTGGCTCAAGGGCGGCGCGAGCGGCGGCACCATCGACTCCGGCCGCGCGATGATGGAAGCCATCGCCGAAGACCCGTCCAAGGGCCGAGTGCTGTCGCATCCGTACTCGCTGAGCCCTGACAAGTCGATGGATCCCGATGTGGGCCGCCAGTCCGATCAGGCCCTGCAGCGGGCAAGCAGCATCGACCCGAGCCTGGACGGGTGGGTCGCGACCTTCATCATGGGCGCGCACAACACCAAGATCGTCCGCCGTACCAACGGCCTGCTCGGCTGGGTGTACGGCAAGAACTTCCGCTACCGCGAGGTGATGAGCGCAGGCAAATCTCCGGTCGCTCCGCTGGTTGCGGCGGGCATGGCGGGCGGCATCGTGGCCACCATGGCGGCGGGCGCGGTGCTGTCGCGAGGCGCGATGGGCCGCAAGCTGCTGGACCGGGTGCTGCCGAAGCCCGGCACCGGGCCGAGTGAAAAGGCCCGCACCAGTGGCTGGTTCACCATGAAGACCTTCGCGCGTACCTCCTCGGGAGCCAAGTACGTCGCGACCTTCGCAGGCAGCGGCGACCCGGGCTACCAGGCGACCGCGGTGATGCTCGGCGAAGCAGGCCTGTGCCTGGCCTTCGACGGCGACAAGCAGCCCGAACTGGCAGGCATCCTCACCCCCGCGGCGGCCATGGGTGACGCACTGACCGACCGGCTGCGCGCGGCGGGAATCACCATCGAGGTCGACCGAACCTGAGTTCGGTTGCGGCGGGCGGTGATCGAGGCATGGTCACCGCCCGAATCGCCCGCTCCGACTCCCCCGATGACGAGGAGCGCCCATGGAATTTCCAACTGATCAGCGCGGCCGTCCTCGATCAGACATCGCATCGATAGCGACCGAACCGAGGATGACCCCGTGAACCTCGCCAGACGCACCATGAACGCCCCCGCACTGGCAGCGGTATACGAAAGGGCCTGGCGGCCAACTCTTTTCTACCTGGCCAGCGGCCGCACCACCGCCGCCGACCGCCGCGACGCCGTCACCGCCCTGCGCCTCGAGGGCTCCAAGAAAGTCCTCGATATCGCCTGCGGCCCAGGTAATTTCACCAAATATCTGAGCAGCGCACTCGACGGCGACGGCTACGCCATCGGCCTCGACTACTCCGCACCGATGCTCGCCCGCGCCGTCACCGACAACGCAGGACCCCGCGTCGGCTATCTTCGCGGCGACGCCCGCCGACTCCCCTTCGCCGACGGCACCTTCGACGCCGTCTGCTGCTTCGGCGCCCTCTATCTCATTCCCGACCCGATCGCCGCCACCCGCGAAATGATCCGCGTCCTGGCACCCGGCGGCCGGATAGCCATCACCACCAGTCACCGAGCCGACAACCCGTTCGGCCACGCCAGCCGCATGGTGGGCAGCTGGAGTGGCCTACGGGTCTTCGACAACGACATCTTCCCGACGTTGTTCGCCGAGCACGGGCTGATCGACATCGACCAGCAGATCCATCGCCTATTGCAGTATGTGAGCGCAAGTCGCCCGGAGTGAGTCGGCTGCTCGCACCGGACGAGGCGGCGGCATTGCCTCGCGCCACCCGTTTTGGAAGATGATGGGCCAGTCCGTCATCCGGACATACTGAAATCACCGCTCTCGCTCATGTTCGCCGGCATCCACTGGCTTTGTGCCAGCGCCTCGAAAACGCAGGTCACCAATAACTTGCGGCCACGCTGGCTCACCGTGTACTCGAGGACCGGGTGCGATTCGTGGCTTCGAATGGCATTGCCCCCCTGCCGTGCGGTGGGCTCCGACAGCATCCAGAAAAGCTCGGGTCCGATCAGAATCGATTGCCCACCGCTCTCGTGGAACCATCGGCTGGAATATTCGATCAACAGATCGGTGAACGCTTCCGCGCTATCCGCCGCTTCGGTGAGCTGATTCAAGGCTGTGGATCGATCGACGGTACTGAGGATGACCGCCGCCAATCGGCCTCCTATTTCCCGGAACTGATCAATACCCTGGTCTTGCCAAATGATAAAAGGCATAGCTACTCCATCGAAGAATTCGAGCATGACTGAGGTATTCGAACTCGTACGATCACGCACGGACGGATGCCGGGACCAGGTGACGGCCCTCGGTCGCCTTGATCGAGGTGATCTTAGCCTGCACCGGCTGCTCGGTGATGAACGGCGCGGCGATCAGTTCGGAATTCGTGACGATGTCGATCGGATCGAGCCGCATCGGGGCGGTGTCAGCTTCGCGGTCGGGCCGGGCCGACGCCGATGCGCTGGATTGCTGCGCCACAGCAAGGAGTTCGGCGCGTCCGTCCGTGCGTCCCTGCTCCCACAGCATCAGCGTGAGATGCACAGCGAAGAGCAAGGCCAGCGGCATGCCGGCGTAGATGGCCACCGACACTGCGCCACCGCCGATCTCACGTGCGTACTCGATATTCCCGGCGACCGATACCAGCGTCGACAGCACGAACAGCCCAGTCGCGTACCACCAACCGGCACTCAGTTTGCGGAACGAGGCAGTGGCAATCATGGAGCCGATCACCAAACCGTCGATCGCGATCGGCACGTTGGAGGCTAGATCGGGTAGGACGTGGTTTGTGATGGCTAGTCCGTGCAAAGCGGCAAAGGACATTTCGAATGCCTTGACCGCGACAACAGCAGTTACAACCAGCGACGCATGCGCCGGACGCGGCCTGAGCCAGCGCCGCCAGTTCACATTGGACGCACCGGGCATTGACGCGGGTGGTCCGTCGAATTCCTCCGCCATCACAGGTGTGATCGTCGTCATGATGGGGAGCGTAGCGCGTACACCGCATTACACACCAAAGCCATGGGGAAAGTCGTCGCCGAGCGCGAACGATGCGCCTACGGCGATCCAGCCGAACGACACCGCTTCACATTCTTTGTCGCAGCGGGTGTCCGGTTTACGAAACAAGATGTGGGATCAGCAGGGAATGGCAGTTTTCACAGCGGGCGTGGCCACCATTTCACTACCGCCGCAAGGACATTCGGAGCGACCGCCGTTCAGTCCGGTTCATCCGGCCGGGGCAGCGGCGCGGCACCGAGGTCGACCATGCGGCGCAGCATTTCCGGCGTGAGGGCGAATTCGAATTCGCTTCCGCCACTTTCGAATATGAAGGCCAGGTAGTTGTCTCGCCGCAAGGGTGCACGGCGGACGGAGCAGTGCTCCCCCACGACTACCCAGCTACCGATGGTCAGTTGATCGAACATCGCGCCCTCCCACCCATTGGCCTATGCCACTCCGGACAAGTGGACTATGCCAGTTTTGCTGGTCGGCTGTCAATGCAGAAACCGGCTACGAGCGGGTGGAATACTCCTGCTGGAACTCCCAGCGGTCGGACGGGTAGACCACCTCGTCGAATTGCAGGACGGCGTCATCGGCTTCGTGTAGCGCCAACCGGTAGACGAGCACCGCGGCCGGACGGGGCAGGTCGAAGTGGCGACGTTCGTCGGCCGTGGCAAGACGCGCGCTCACTCGATCGCGGGCGTAGGACACGCGATGGTCGGTGACGGACTCGAGGTATCCGACGGTGCCACCCGGCAGCCGCTCGGCGTCGAGCAGCCGCGGTGCGATCTCGGCGAGCGCGGCCGAAAACCAGGATGTCGCGAGCTCGGCCACACCGGAATCGTTGGACACCAACCGCTTCCGAACGAGTACCGAGCCGCCGACCGCCACCGCGAGGCCTTCGCGCACCCACACCGGCCCATCGACCATCCCGGCTTCCAACACCGTCACCGACGCGTTCTCGGAGTACGCCGAACCGTATTGCCGTGCCCGATCGCCCCGCTCCCGCGCTGCTGGCAGCGCACTGCGATCGACCACGTACGTGCCGGATCCGCGCCGCGACTCGACAATCCCCCGCTGCCGCAACTCATTCAACGCCCGCGCCGCCGTGGGACGCGCGACATGCCAGCTCGCCGCGAGCTCCCGCTCGGACGGCACTTCGGCACCGGGAGCCAGTTCGCCGCGCTCGATCTGATTGCGGATATACCCCGAGATCTGGAGATATTTCGGGAGTACTTCTTCGATTTCGGGCACCGGACGCCTTCCCTTTCGAAACCTCCCTAGACCACTGGCCAGTGTAGCCGGGCAGGCGTGCCACACATCACACTGCGCGGCGCAGCCGACCGCAGGCAAGGAGCTCACCCCGTGACTTACCGCCCGGTAGAGTACGAAACCAGTACGTGCGGTGGGTGTGGACCGACACGTGCGGTGGGTGTGGACCGAGCAGAAGGGGGCGACCCAGATGGCGGTACCTGATACCGGGCAGCGGATGGCCAGGCAACTCTATGCGGCGGCCACCGGTGGCGGCGGCGAGCCGTTCGTGCTCGCCGAAGACGTCGCCGAAAACCTCGCCGCGGCCTGCGACAAACTCGTCGATGACCTGCAAAAGGCCACGAGCACAGGATATCTCGTCACCGAGGTCGCCGGCTTCCCCAATCTGCCGACAGGACATGGCCTTACGCGTGGTTTCGACGACAAGGGCAGGCAATACCTGGACACGGTGACCGCCCTCCAGGAAACAGCTCTGCTGTACAAGGCCGCATACCTGGCGGCAGGCAAGAAGTTCGAGGACGCCGACGCCGCGAACAAGGCAGCCCTCGCACTGGTCACCGAATACCTGGAGCCACGGTGACCGCGCCGCGGGATGCGGCACGAGCAGCCGCCGCTGACATCCGCACCCGACAGCAGCTGCTGACGAACGACGCCGCAACAGCAAGCGCCGGAACAGATCCCGCATTCGCCCCCGAACGAGAGCGGTTCGGTGCCTACACCCATCGCGAGATCTGGGACCTCGTGCACGAGACCCTGGATCCGGCCGCACTCGGCGAGGTCGCGGCCGGGTGGGAGTCCAACGCCGTCGCGCTCGCCGAGGCATTCCAGATCTTCTCCGACGTCGCCAACCGCGAATTCGCACGCTGGTCCGGCCGATCGGCCGACGCCGCATTGCAGGCCACCCGCGCATTCGTGCAGGTCGGCACCGAAGCACACGAGGTGTGCCGGACGGTGCAGCGCCTGATGGAGTTGAATTGCGAAGCTGCGCAGACCATTCGGACTGCCATACCACCGCCGGTGGAGTACCGTCCGCTGGAGGACCCGGCCGCGGAGGCCGTGCACGGGGGTCAGCGCAGAATGGAATACGACATCGCGGCTGCCACGACCCAGGCCGACGTCCAGGACACGATGACCTACGTCTACACCCCGACCATGCCCGCCTCCGGCGACCATGTCCCCCGCTTCACGCTGCCGCCAGAGGTGCCCGCGGGCTCGACTGAGGGCACCCCTGCCCGACCCACGTCAGTCGGCGGGGGCGGCGCGCAGTGAAATGGATTCTCACTCCGGACGAATTCACCCACGTCTGGGAAAATGAAACGAGCCTGGACCGGCGGCCCTACCCCGTCAACATGATGCCCGCGGCCACCACCCGCACCGAAACCGAATACGCCGCACTGCGATTGCCGCAGCGCTTCGCCCGCCAAGCCGACCCGGACCTCGCCGCCGCGCTCATGATGTGCGCCCGCACCGACGCGACAACCATCACCGTCTCCGGCGAGCGCACCGTCGCGCCGCGCAACGGCGGTTCCAGCGACACCGACCCGATCCTCGCCTTCGCCGCTGTGGTGCACAATCACGCAGGCATCCTGGTCGCCACCACCGACAAGGTGATCGTGCAGATGTGCCACGCCCGCACCCTGGGCCAGCGCCTGGTCCAGATCATCGGCCCGGCGCAAGCGGGCAGGCTCGGCCCGATGCGGGAGCCACAGGACGCGGTGTTGAGTCCGGATCGCACCGAACCCTTCGTCACCAACGGCCACCGCGGCGCCGCACGTTTCCGCCAAACGCTCCGAAAACCGGTCGATGGCCGCGGCTTCATCACCGTGACCGTGGAGCCCGACCATCCCATGTCCCCGCCGACCCGCCACCGCAGCTGGCTCGACTTCACCAGCGACGGCCGCTACCTGCTCGCCTCCTCCAACGACCTGGTGCTCACCCCGGTCTCCGACGAGGATTTCGCCGACCAGATCCTGCGTCTCGCGCAGATCCGCTGACAGCCGTAGCGACTGCTTGCAGGTTGCTCGAAGCAACACCGCAGTGGCTTGCAAGTCGCTGGTATCACTACGTCCCGATCCGACACGAGCTGAGCAGACGACCCGTCGTCGGGAGTTCGCCGTGGTTAGCTGGACCGATGGCGAAGCACTGGTCTCTTCCGCCCACCAACGCCCTGCGGGCCGATGGCCTGCGGATCGCTGATCTGGACACCTCCGGCACGCCCGGATTCAAGGGTGACAAGAAGACGGCCGCCGCATTGCAGGCCGAACGCGCCGAAGTCCTGTCGGGCCTGCAGGAGAAGCTGTATGCCAACGGCCGTTCCGGCGACTCCCGCAATGTCTTGCTGGTTCTGCAGGGCATGGACACCGCGGGCAAGGGCGGCATCGTCCGGCACGTCATCGGCTCAGTGGACCCGCAGGGTGTCGATCACGCCTCGTTCGGGGTACCGACCGAGGAGGAGAAGCAGCACCATTACCTGTGGCGCATCCGCAAGGCGCTGCCACGCGGCGGCCAACTCGGCGTGTTCGACCGTTCGCATTACGAGGACGTGCTCGTGGTGCGGGTGCACAACCTGGTGCCGCCGGAGGTATGGGAACCGCGCTACGACGAGATCAACGCCTTCGAACAGGAGCTGGTCGACCAGGGCACCACGCTGGTGAAGGTAGCCATGTTCGTGTCGCTGGACGAGCAGAAGCAACGGCTCATGGAACGCCTCGAGCGACCGGACAAATACTGGAAGTTCAACCCCGCCGATATCGACGAGCGCGCCTACTGGCCCGCCTACCAAGAGGCCTACCAGGTGATGCTGGATCGGACCTCGACCGAGTTCGCACCGTGGCACGTGATTCCCGCCGACCGCAAATGGTTCTCCCGCCTCGCGGTCACCGAGCTGCTCATCGATGCACTCGACCAGCTGAAACTGGACTGGCCCACCGCCAAGTTCGAAGTCGAGGAGCAGAAGCGCCGCCTCGAACAGGCCTGACCGCTTCGCCGTAGGCGACTGCCAACATATCGCGCGAAACGGCCCGCCTGCGGCGAAATTTCGGAATCTCTCAGGTTCACCCAGGATGATGTGGGCCGTGCCAGACCACGCCCGGCAGAGCTTCGGAACTACCATCGTGGCGGCAGGAAACCGGCAGGCTAGCGAAAGGCGTGGTGAACGCACGGTGAGCAACAACCCTGGTGGCAAGAAGAATCCGTTGGCGGCGGCGGAGCGCGCCGACCGCAACCGCAAGATCTTCATTCAGGTCGGCGTTGCAGTCGTGCTGATCGGTCTCGTCGCGGCCATCGGCATCGGCATCGCGGTGAAAAACAATCGCAAGAACGCGCCCGGCGCCACTCCGGCCATCGCGACCTCCGGCCAGAGTTCCGGCGCGGTGCAAGGCTCCATCACCGACAACGGCGCGATCCGCATCGGCAAGCCGGAAGCCAAGGTCACCGTCCGCGTGGTCGCCGACCTGCAGTGCCCGGCGTGCAAGGGCTTCGAGGCTGCCAACTCCAAGGTGCTCGAGGATGCCGTAAGCAATGGCACGGCCGTGGTCGAATACAACGTGATCGCCTTCTTGGACAAGGCATCCACCACCCAGTACTCCTCGCGTGCGGCGAACGCGTCGTACTGCGTCGCGGAGTCCGATTCGTCGAAGTACCTGCCCTGGCTGGCCGGCATGTTCGCCCAGCAGCCCGCCGAGGGCGGCACCGGACTGCCCGACGACAAGCTGATCCAGATCGCCAAGGACGCCGGCTACACCGATCCGGCCGTTGCCCAGTGCATCACCGATCGCAAGTACGACAAGTACATCCAGGACAAAACCAAGGACGTGCTCAACAGCGGGATCAAGTCCACCCCGTCGGTGTTCGTCAACGGTAAGCAGATCGACTCCAGCCAGGAGATCTTCGGACCGGGCGGACTCGCACCCGCGATAGCCGCCGCCGCGGGTCAGTGAACGACGCAGCAGCGGCGCGGTCCGCGTGGGTGCTGCTGATCGGCGGGCTCGCTGGTTGGATCGCCTCGGTCACGCTGACCGTCGAGCGCTTCAAGCTGTTCACCGATCCCGATTACAAGCCGTCCTGCAGCATCAACCCCATCCTGTCCTGTGGGTCGGTGATGGCGACCGATCAGGCTGCCGCGTTCGGGTTCCCGAACCCGATCATCGGCATCGTCGGCTTCTCCGTGGTGGTGACTCTCGGCGTCCTCGCGGTCGCCGGGGTGCGGTTTCCGCGCTGGATCTGGGGCGGGCTGTGGCTCGGCACCGTGCTCGGCGTCGCCTTCATCGGCTGGCTGATCTTCCAGAGCCTGTACCGGATCAATGCGCTGTGCCCGTACTGCATGGTGGTGTGGGCGATCATCACACCACTGCTCGCGGTGGTCACCGACCAACTGTGGGGTCGCTCGCGCGGACCGCTCGGCATCATCGCGGAGTGGCGCTGGACGTTTGTGGCGGTGTTCTACGCGGTGGTGCTGCTGCTTGTTTTCCTGCGTTTCCAGGACTACTGGCTGTCGCTGGCCTGAATTCGATAGTCCGGCAAGCCGATTCGACGGCCGACGGTGCCCGGCGCCGTCGGCTGTCATCGTTCTCGGGCACTGTTCAGTTCGGCGGCCCGACCGTCAGTACCACGGGGACCGTGCGCTGGAGGTGGCCCGAACCGGTGACGGCCAGTCCCACGGTGTCGTTCGGTCGGCGCAGGTTCAGTGCCGCACGTAGGGACTGGGCCGTGGTGACGGGGTGCCCGTCGATCGCGGTGATCACCTCACCCGAAACGATGCCTGCGGCGTAGGCGGGCATTCCGTAGATAGCGACGTCAACGCGAGCGCCCGTGCCGGCAGGCTCTGCGTTCGAGATGAGAATGCCGAGGGTGGCGGTCGGCCCGATGTGCACGGTGTCGGTCGGCGTACCGGATCGGATCTGCTGCACCACCCGCATCGCGGTATCGATCGGTACCGCATAGCCGTTCGCGGTGCTCCCGCTTTCACGCGCCGGCTCACCCGACGCGGCGGTAATCACGCCGACCACGGCGCCATTCCGATCCGCCAGCGCGCCGCCGGACTGCCCCGAACTGACCGCCCCTGCGACCTCGAGCATGTTGGACAGCGGCTTGCGTGACAGGTCGGCGGAGTTGAGCGCGACGATCGTGCTGTTCAGATTGGTGATACTTCCGGCGATCGCGGTCGGGGTGCCGCCCGTGCCGCCCGCATTGCCGATCGCCAGCACCTGGTCGCGCATTCGCAGGTCCGACGAAGTGCCGATAGTCGCGATCGCCAGGTCGGCCGCGTTGCCGAGTTCCAGCAGCGCGATGTCGGCGCCCGAGTCGTAACCGAGCACTGTCGCGTCGTACTCCAGCCTGTTGCCGACATCGGTCACCGTGACGGTCTCCGCGCCCTTCACCACATGATGGCTGGTCAGCACCTGCCCGTCGGGAGTGAGCACAATTCCCGACCCGGCCGCGCCGAGCCCGAAGGCGTGGCTGGAGGTGCTGATGTTCACCAGTGCCGGTTGGACGATGTGCGCGACCGCCACCGGGTCGAGCGGCGGTACCGGGGCCGATAAAGCGGGCGGCGAGGTGTCCGGTTCGCCGGTCGGCCAACCCGGCAGTTCGCCATGGAACCCCAGGAAAGCGGCAACCGCAAGCATCGCGGCGACGAACAGCGCGAGCGCGCGCCCACCGCCTGCCGCCCGATGTCGCTCGGGCACGCGATGCCATTCGTCGTCCATCGTCTCCCGCTCCGCTAGACCTGATGAATTCCATTGTGGCTGGAGATCATCATCCCGCCGGGCAGATTCCATGAACACCCCAGCGCCCCGGGCAGGTCCGGCGAGGAGTTTGGCAAACATGCTCATGCAGCGGTAGGCATGTAAGCATGAGCACCGCTGCCGCTTACGCCATGCCCACGCCCGATGGCGCCTTCGAGAAGGTCACCATCGAGCGCCGCGAACTGGGGCCGCGCGATGTATTGATCGACGTCAAATACGCCGGTATCTGTCACTCCGACATCCACACCGCGCGCGACGAGTGGGGCGGCGCCAAGTACCCCTGCGTGCCGGGCCACGAGATCGCGGGCATTGTCGCCGCGGTCGGCTCGGCGGTGACAATGCATCAGGTCGGGGATCGGGTCGGCGTCGGATGCATGGTGGACTCCTGCGGCGTCTGTGGCCCCTGCCTCGCCGATGAGGAGCAGTACTGCGAAGCCGGCGCCACCATGACCTACAACACGCCGGTCGACCCGGCCGTCCAGCCGGGCGGCTACACGATGGGCGGCTACTCGACACAGGTCGTGGTGACCGAGCATTTCGTGCTCGCCATCCCCGAGGGCATCGGACTCGATGTGGCCGCGCCGCTGCTGTGCGCGGGCATCACGTTGTTCTCCCCGCTGCGGCATTGGGAGGCGGGACCGGGCAAGAAGGTCGCGATCATCGGCATGGGCGGCCTCGGACACGTCGGGGTGAAGATCGCGGCGGCGATGGGCGCGGAGGTCACGGTGCTCAGCCACTCGCTCGGAAAGCAGGACGATGGCAAGCGGTTCGGCGCCCACCACTACTACGCGACCAGCGACAAGCAGACCTTCCGCGAGCTGCGCAACCGCTTCGATCTCATCCTCAACACCGTCTCGGCCGACTTGCCGATCGACAACTACCTGCGCCTGCTCGGGGTGAACGGAACCTTGGTGCAGCTCGGCGTGCCCGAGAATCCGATGAGTGTCAGGACTTTCAGCCTCTCCGCCTACCGGCGCTCGCTGTCGGGCTCGATGATCGGCGGCATCGCACAGACCCAGGAAATGCTGAACTTCTGCGCGGCGCACGGCATCGGCGCAGAGATCGAGCTGATCTCGGCCGACGAGATCGACGGCGCCTACGACCGGGTCGTCGCGAGCGACGTGCGCTACCGGTTCGTCATAGACGCCGCAACGATCTAGCGGTCCCGGCCCATCCACCTGGTCGACCGCCCCGGCAGTTCTTCGGATTACCGGCGGAACAACGGATCTAGGATGCACACGGGTGACTCACCGGTGCACCCAGCAGCCGAGGCCGCTCGACAGCGGACCCTCGAAGGTGGACTCGGCGCACCCCGATTGCCTGCTGAAAGATGCGGAGGAGCGTTGTGCCTGCGGAGGAAGACAGCTCGCCGATCGACAAGGCTGCCAGCAGCGATGCTCCGGCGAACACCGACGATGCGGTGGTCACCGACGATGTGACGGTGGGACCACCGCCCTGGCTGTTGCGTGCGTTCCTGCTCGCCGCGGCGACGGTGGCCGGTCTGGTCGGCGGCTTCTGGCTGTTGACCCGGCTGCAAGGGCTGCTGACGGTGCTGTTGATTTCGCTGTTCCTCGCCTTCGCGATCGAACCCGCGGTGAACTGGCTCGCGGCCCGTGGCTTGCGCCGTGGACCAGCGACCGGACTGGTGTTCCTCGCCTTGACCGTGCTCACCGTCGCCTTCGTGTGGACGCTCGGTGCGCTGCTCGTCGAGCAGGTCACCACGCTGGTCAAGAACGCGCCCCAATACGCCGACCAGGCGGTCGACTGGATCAACCACACCTTCAAAACCGACCTGTCCGGCACCGACATCGGGAAGATCGCCAAGGATCGCAGCGCCACCATCGAGGGCTACCTCGACGGCTTGGCGGGCAATGTCTGGGGTATCGGAACCACCGCGGTCGGCGTGCTCTTCCAAGCCCTCGGCGTGCTGTTGTTCACCTACTACTTCGCCGCCGACGGTCCGCGCTTCCGCCACGCCGTCTGCTCACTGCTACCGCCGCATCGCCAGCGACATGTGTTGCGCGCCTGGGACATCGCTGTCGAGAAGACCGGCGGCTACATTTTTTCGCGCGGGCTGCTCGCACTCTGCTCGACCATTGCGCACTACGCGGCACTGCGCGTGCTCGACGTGCCGTCGGCCTTCGCGCTCGCGCTCTGGGTCGGCGTTGTCTCGCAGTTCATTCCGACGGTCGGCACCTACCTCGCCGGTGCGCTGCCGGTGGTCGTCGCGCTGGTGCACAGCCCGAGCACGGCGCTGTGGATCCTGGGCTTCATCATCGTGTACCAGCAGTTCGAAAACTATGTGCTGCAACCGAGAATCACCGCGACCACCCTGGATATGCATCCCGCCGTCGCCTTCGGAGCGGTGCTTGCGGGCGCGGCGGTACTCGGGGCAACCGGTGCGCTGCTTGCCATTCCGGTGACAGCCACTGTCCAAGCCTTCGCCGGCGCGTATGTCCGTCGATACGAGGTCGAGTCCGATATCCACGACGACCTGCCGGTGCCACCCAAGAAGGATCGCCCGAAGTGGACCAGGCAGTTGGCCATTCGGCTCACCGGGAGCCGACGAGCGCCGACGGACTGATCGCGGACCGCGCGACCCGACTGCGTGCGCCGACTCGACGGGATGCGCGTTCTCCGCAACGGCAGGGAAGTCCCCGCGCCGGAGGCGCAATCGAGCACTGTGCTCGCGGGCGGTTCGGGCACGAAGTCAGGTCGGACTGCGTGGCCACTTTCGTAGATCGGGGCGGTCGCGCTCGGCCATACAGATGTTGAACATCCATCACTGACGCTTGTTTGAAACAAATGTCACAAACAGATGTATGCCCCACTGCTATGGTTCGGAGGTGGGAACCCGAGAAGATCTGCTGGCCGCGGCCAAACAATGCCTGGCCGAACGCGGCTACGCGCGCACCACCGTGCGCGACATCGTGGCCGCCTCCGGCACCAATCTGGCGGCCATCAACTACCACTTCGGCACCCGCGACAAGCTCCTGAATCAGGCGATGATGGAGTCCAGCGCCACCGCGGTCCAGCAGATCCTCGCGTCATTGCCCGACACCGACACCGACACCGACGACCCCGCGGCCCGCCTGCACACCTTTCTCCAGCAGCTGATCACCTCGTTCACCGAAAACCGCGCCCTCTGGTCGGCGAACGTCGAAAGCCTGGCTCAGGCCCTGCACTCCCCCGAGATCCGCGCCGAACTCGGTAACGCCCAAGCCCTGGCCCGCACCGAACTCGGCGAGTTGTTCGCCCGCACCGGCAAGGACTCCCACCTGGGCGCGGTCCTGCAAACCATGATCGGCGGCCTCCTCGTCCAATGGCTGGTCGACCCCGACCACGCCCCCACCGCCGCCGACATCACCACCGGCCTCCGCACCCTGGCCACGCTGGCCTGACCGACGCGCGGGACACGAATGCGGTTATCGCGTGGTCCCTCCGTCATATCCCGCTCGCCGCGGGCCGAGTGGCTGCCGGCAAGCCTCTTCGCCGCGCCCGCGCGCACCTCATTGCCCGAGGGCCGAGCACGGGGCCAACTCGCCGGGCAGATTTGTCAGTGCGGCGGGGGTGGCACATGCTGGATCGATGGCGATCCTGCTGGCGTTGGCGTCTATGTGTTCGACGCTGGTCGGGGGGCTGGTGGCGGTGCGGATCGGGGACCGGAGACATTTGGTGCTCGGGGTGGCGGCGGGGGTGATGCTCGGGGTGGTTTTCTTCGATCTGCTGCCGGAGGCATTAGCGGAGTCCGCGCACATTGTGCTCGGGGTGCCCGACGCACTGATCGCCACAGTGTTCGGGTTTCTCACCATCCATGTCATCGAGCGGGCGGTTGCCGTTCACACCGGTCATGAACACGAATTCGGTACGCACAAGCACGGGTTCGAGTCCGTGGGGCTGCTTGCGGCGGCCGGGTTGATCTTTCACAGCACGCTCGACGGTCTCGGGATCGGACTCGGTTTCCAGGCCGGAGCGACCGTCGGCACCGCCATCGCCATCGCGGTGATCAGTCACGACTTCGCCGACGGTTTCAATACCTTCACCATCACGACCCTCTACGGCAGTGCCCGCAAACGAGCACTCACCCTGCTCGCCCTGGACGCCATAGCCCCCGTAGTCGGCGCGATAATCGGCACCCTCATCCGCGTGCCCGCCGAAGCAGCCGGCCTCTATCTCGGCTACTTCGCGGGCTTTCTGCTGTACCTCGCCACCGCCGACATCCTCCCCGAAGCCCACGCGCAACACCCCTCCCGACTGACCCTCGCCTGCACCGTGGGAGGCGCCGCATTCATGCTGGCGGTCTCGGCGTTGAGCCACTGACGGCTGCGGGGCCTCGCTCCGACTCCCGTAAACGGGGGCAAGGAGCAAATGCGCCCGATCCGGCGCTAGTGCCGGTTGGCCCTATGAGAAGCGGAAACATACCGATTCTGGTGGCCGAAAACGGGGTTGAGGGACATCAGCGCGCATCCAGGTGCACGCCTGACCGTCGAAAACATGGGTTATGGGCGGTCAGGTCCGGGGATCGGCCAGCCCGGTGGCTCGGTAGGAACCCATCGTCGGTCGTTCTCGTCCCATGTCAGGATTTTGCCGCGCATCGATTCGTGGGTGAGGTCTAGGTCCAGTAGGGCGAGGCGGGCTTCGTCGGTGAGGTCTGCGGTTACCAGGATGGCAGCGCTGTGGCCGTTCTCCGGTTCCAGGACGACCGCGACGCGGTGTATGCCGCCGTGGCGAAACCAGCGTTGACGGACTTTGCCCGGCCACGCTGTGATGCCATCGGCGCTGCGTGTTGCCAGGGCCTCTATCAGGGTCTTGGCATAGATCGCGGCTAGGGGGACTACGGCGGTGAATGCCCATTCGCCGAGTTCAGGCAGACCGCTGGGAGATATCGGCGGGCGCCCGCGTGGTCCAGATTCATCTGTGTATGGGCCGCGTGGGGTTGCGGCGTGGGTCGCCTCCGTCGACGCAGCGGGATGATCGGTCAACCATGGAGGCAGAGGTTCAGCCAACCATGGAGGCAGAGGTTCAGGCGTCGGAGATCCTGAGATTGCGTCATTGTCGTGCGTGTCCACGAAGCACCACCCACCCCGATTGTGTTTCCAGGGTCATAACCTTACGCAACGTAAGGAGACAGCCGCTGGCATATCTAGCGGCTCAGGCCACGAACCTGCATCGGGTCTCAATCGGCGCCACCTGACATCGCGAAAAGACCGCCACTTATCGGGGTCTCGGTAGTAGGGGTTCCGGTAGTAGTCGCCGAAAAAACAACGGACATGGCGGTGCTCCTGGTTCGTGCTATTCCGACGCGATTGCACGGTCTCGCCGTTTGTCGGTCTGGGGTGTACCCCAATTGGACATTGATGCCCGGAGTCGCTCAGCCGGCGAATCGGGCGACGGCGTCCAGGATCGCGGCTCGCATGGCGGGGCTGCCAGTGTGCCCGGAGTCGTCGATGATCCGCAGTTCTGCGTCGGGCCAGGCTTGGGCGAGTTCCCAGGCGGTGAGCAAAGGTGCGGACAGGTCGAGACGACCGTGGATGAGAATGCCGGGGATCCCGGCGAGGCGGTGCGCGTCACGCAGCAACTGGCCGTCGTCGAGCCAGGCGGCATGGGCGAAATAGTGGGTGCAGATCCGCACGAACGCCAACTGTGCCGCATCCGGTTTGGCGCTGTATTGGCCTGGTGCGCCGAGGGTTTCGTGCGCGATCACGGCGTCCTCCCACGCGCACCATTCCCGCGCAGCCGTCTCGCGCACGCCCGGATCCCTGTGCTCCATCAATCGCCGGTACGCCTCGACCAGGTTCCCGTCGCGGTCCGCGAGCGGAACCCCGGTGCGGAAGCGTTCCCACTCGACCGGAAGCAGCAACCGCAGGCCGTGGTAGAGCCAGTCGATCTCCTGCGGGCGAGTCATGGTCACTCCGACCAGCACGATCCCGGTGACACGGTGCGGGTGACGCTGGGCGTAGGCGAGGATCAGGGTGGAAGCCCAGGAGCCGCCGTAGAGCAGCCATTGTTCGATGCCGAGGTGCTCGCGCAGCAGTTCCATGTCGGCGAGTAGGCGTTCGGTGGTGTTGTGCGCCATATCGATGGAAGGGTCGGAGGCGTGGGGCAGGCTCTCGCCACATCCACGCTGATCGAACAGCACGATCCGGAATGCGTCCGGGTCGAACAGCGTGCGTGCACCGCGCCGGCCGCCGCTGCCGGGGCCACCGTGCACCACCAGAGCAGGCCGGCCGTGCGGGTTCCCGCTGCTCTCCCAGTAGATCCGGTTGTCATCACCGACCTCCAGCAGCCCCGATTCATAGGGCTCGATCCCGGGAAATGGTTGCCGCGCTTCGAAAGTAGACACAACCCGCAACGGTAGTCGCAACGGATCGGCGGCTGTGCTGTCTGCCCGGGCGCGCTGCGATGATGGCGCCGCCCATGGATTCACGACGTGGGTGCACACAAGTTCGGACGTCGGCGTGAACATGGTGACAACCGGCGTAGTGGTCCGTCGCGGGGCAGCAGCCGAACACCCCCGCACGGAATGGTTCGAGGGCCATTCGGTTGCGCCAGAACACAAATCGTCAAGACCTGCAGATCCGCGACGGACAACCGCCGGATCTGGACCGGACACCAGCCGGGCGCATTCATCTCGGATCGATAGCCGAACGACCCCTACGAGCGCGAGCTCGAGGGGCCGTTCGGTTGTGCCAGAAGGTGATTCGTCGAGATGTCGGCCGCAATGGACCTATCGGGTGATCAGCGGCGGCCTGCGCGGGGCGGGGCCGCCTGGTCGCGGGAGGTCGAGCGAACGTGCGAGGTGCCCGTGCGGGCGGGTCGGCCCTGGGACCGACCTGCGGCATCGGTGCCACGGGCAACGGCAACGCCTGCGCCACGGGGGTTCCGGCTGCGCTGCCCACCGGTCGCGGCACCGTGGTCGGTGCGGCCACGCGACTGACCGTCGAAGCCGCCGCCACGACCATCACTGTTACGCGACGAACCGGCAGGACGCTCGGAGCGGCCACTCGAACGACCATCGAAGCCGGCACCACGACCATCGCTGTTACGCGACGAACCGGCACCACGCTCGGAGCGGCCGTCGAAGCCGGTGCCGCGATCGAACGAGTCGCTCGCGCCACGCCCGTTGCGGCTCCGCGACGACCCACCGGCCACCGCGTCCCGACGGGACTGTCCGCCTGCGCCTTGACCACCACGGGTACGGGTACCACCGGTTGCGGCGCCGCGTCCGTCGCTGCTGGGGCGGCTGTTCCGGTTACGGGCCTGACCACCGGTGTGGGTGGAGGCGGTCGGGTTGTAGGTCGGTGCGACGAGGGGGGCGATCTCGCCGACCAGGTCGGTCACCGGCGCCGAGTCCGCGGTCACGCGCTGCGGGCTCACCTGGATGCCTGCCTTGCGCAGCAGTCCGGCGACGTCCCTGCGCTGCTCCGGCAGCACGACGGTGACCACGTCACCAGCGCTGCCCGCGCGGGCGGTCCGCCCGGAGCGGTGCAGGTATGCCTTGTGCTCGGCGGGCGGGTCGACGTGCACGACCAGCTCGACATCATCGACGTGCACGCCGCGCGCGGCGATATCGGTGGCAACGAGCACGCGCGCCGAGCCATCGGTAAACGCGGCCAGGTTGCGATCACGGGCGACCTGGGAGAGGTTGCCGTGCAGATCGGTCGCCGGGATGCCCGCGGTGGTCAGCTGCTTGGCGAGCTTGCGCGCCTGATGCTTGGTGCGCATGAACAGGATTCGGCGTCCGCCGCCGGAGGCCAGGGTGCGCACGAGCGCGTTCTTGGCGTCGACGCCGCCGACCTCGAAGACGTGGTGGGTCATCGCGGCCACCGGCGAGTTGGCCTCGTCGACGGAGTGCGACGCGGGATCACGCATGAATCGTTTGACCAGCTTGTCCACGCCGTTGTCCAGCGTGGCGGAGAACAGCAGGCGCTGGCCGGTCGGCTGGGTGGCCGCGAGGATCCGGGTCACCGCAGGCAGGAAGCCGAGGTCGGCCATGTGATCGGCCTCGTCGAGCACGGTGACCTGCACCTCGTTGAGGTGCACCACGCGCTGACGCATCAGATCTTCCAGCCGGCCCGGGCAGGCCACGACAATATCGACGCCGGCGGCGAGCGCGCGGCTCTGCCGCACTTGGGAGACACCGCCGATGATCGTCGTCACTGTCAACCCGCAGGCCACGGCCATGGGCTCGAGCGTCGCGGTGATCTGGGTGGCCAGTTCACGCGTCGGGGCGAGGATCAGGCCGGTGGGCCGGCCCGGCTTACGCACACCGCCCGCGAGCCGGTCGACCATCGGGATGGAAAAGGCCAGCGTCTTGCCACTACCGGTCTTGCCGCGGCCGAGCACGTCACGTCCGGCGAGCGAATCGGGCAGGGTGGCGGCCTGGATCGGGAACGGTGCGGTGATCCCGTTCGCCGCGAGGGCGTCGACCAGCTTCTTGCGCACGCCGAGTGCGGCAAAAGAGGTCACAGGGGCAGAGCTCGAGGAACGAGTCGTCATAAGAAGTACAGGTGCCTTTCCGGCATCGGGGGTTGTACCGCAGCGGCACGCAGGATGGTGTGTCCATACCTGCGTTCGGTGTTATGACACCCAGCTGCGGGGCCGACGCGAAAGAAAGACATCCACGACGGACATAGGGCGACCGTGCAAGATCAACAATCGCCGACTAGCAACCATAGCGCAGTTCCGCGCCTTCTGCGGCACGGGCGTCGTAGGTCACTACCGGAAAGCCGACGCCGCGCCCTGACAACCCGCTTTCCGACACCACACCCCCGCACGGCACCTGTACCACTGCCTGCGATTTCACCATTGCGCACCCGTCAGCCACTCCGCGAAGGTGACTTTCGTCATCGAAGGCCATGCAACATTGCCGCAAATGTCCGTACCGCGGGTCGGCACCTCCGGTGGCCTGGTGCTCTCGGCCCGTGTGCGAGGGGTGCCGACCCGCTGTGCGTCGGTCGCGGGTTGCATAGTGCTGCGGCCGCAACCGACACCCGCGCCCGAGTCCCGTATCAGTGCCCCTTCAGCTGTGACATAACCTCCTGCGCGACCCACGACATCGCGTCGGCAAATGCGGTCGTCGGTACCGGCAGCCACAGTGAGCAGGCGCCCAAGCCGGCTTCCCGCAGGGCACCGAGTTCGTCGACGATGCTCGTGGCCGAGGCCTGTGGGCCGCCGAGCAGTCGGCCAGGATCTCGGTTGATCGCGGGGAATCCCGGGGGCACCACGAATGCCACCGAATTCGTCTGCGGTAGTTCGCGTTCGATGCCGGAGGCGGCGGCGAGTTCCGCTAGCCGGCCGCGTATCCGGGCAAGTTCGGCAGGCCCGGAAATGGATCCGTACCACGCCGCGCCGAATCGCACCGCGCGAAGCAAGGCAGCGTCGCTTTGCCCGCCGACCCACACCGGCGGTCCACCGGCCGTGCACGGCGCGACACCGATTCGCCTGCCGGGATCCTCGCCACGCCACAGCGCGCCGAGCTCCGCCAAGTACTCGTCGGTGCGCTTCCCGCGCGCCTCGAACGGTACCCCGACGGCGTCGAATTCGGTTCGGTCCCAACCGGTCCCGACGCCCAAGGTGAACCGACCGCGCGACAACCGATCGAGCGTCGCGGTCTGGTGTGCGAGCACGATCGGGTTGTACAGCGGCAGAATCAGCACACTCGTCGCAAGGCCGATCCGCGATGTCGCCCCCGCGATCGCCGACAACATGACCAGCGGATCGGGCGTGACGCCCAACTCCCCCGCCAGCACATGACTGCCCGCGATCACATGGTCGAACCCCAATTGCTCTGCGGTGCACGCAGTTTCCACCACGTTGTCCAGCTCGACCTCCGCATCCGTCCACAACCGGTGCGGGCCGATACCGAGGCGCAACCCGTCGCTCGTTTCCACGGACTCGTCCACGTGCATCCTGTCGGCCCTGCTTCCTGTCGCGTGTGCGCCTCACCCGGTCGACAACGTTCGACGCCCGATCCATCCGACCCGATCTCGCCCGGCCCGCCTTCGCCATCCACCACCGCCATCCAGGTGGAGCCCGACGAGTGGCACACGGCTGCGGCCGAGAGACCCGACATCATTGTGTGCCACTCGCCCGATGGACGCACACCCCGAGTCAAGCTGCGAGGGTGACGATCCGGAGGACGGCGGCGACGGATTGGTCGGCGAGGGTGTCGGTCAGGGGCAGGTGACCGAAGAGGGCGCGATAGTAGATGGGGGCAGCAATGGCGTCGAGGACGAAGTCCATATCGAGGTTCTGGTCGATCTCGCCGCGGCGGATTGCCGATGCGAGCGCGGTTGCGGTGGTGTGCCTGCGCGGCTCGAAGACGGTGGCCAGGAAGTGATCTCGCAGGGGGTGATCGTTGGCGAGATCGGCGACCAGGGCCGGGAGGACTTGATGTAACGAGGTATCTCGTAGTGCAGCAACGAGATTGCGCATTGCGATGGTCAGATCGGCGCGGAGGTCGCCGGTGTCGGGGGTCGGCTGGCGACCGAGCAGGTCGGCGACCACGTCGACAACCAGGTGCCGCTTCGATGGCCAGCGGCGGTAGATCGCCGGTCGATGGATGCCGGCCCTGGTGGCGATCTGGCCGATGGACAGGTCTGCGTAGCCGGTTTCGTCGAGCAGTTCCCGAGCCGCCGCCAGCACCGCCGCATCGATCCGGTCTTCGCGCGCCCTGCCCGCCATCAGAACACCGGTCGCGGCATCAGCACGACCCGCCAGCCGTCCGGATCCGGAAAGGTCAGTCCGCCGTGCTCGGCCCAGTACGGATTCTCCGCAGCCACCGGTTCCACACCGAAATCACCGAGCCGCTGCGCCACGTCGTACATCTGCGATTCGCCCGAGAAGTACAGCACCAGTAGGTTTTCCGCACTGGGCGCATCGCCGGGGCTGCCGTCCGCGTGCGTGGTGAACTCCAAGTGGTATCCAGCCCCTGGCAGCCCGAGCATCACTCCGTCGTAGCCGGCGTGGTTCTCGAATCGGTACAGCTCCCGCAGCCCCAGCCCTTCGACGTAGAACCGAACCACCGCCGCCAAACGATCGGTGGGTCGGGCAATCCGAACTTGCGCCACAGGCAACGACTCGGGCCAGGTCTCGGTCGTATCGGTCATAATTCAACGATACGGTACGTACTGTACCGATTTCTGGAGACCATTTCGCCGATTCACCGGTCGGAAGATGCACCGACCCGGGCAGCCCGCGGTTGAACACTCCGACAGCCGCCGGAATAGCAAAGGCCGCCCCCACATCACTCGGACATGAAGGGCGGCCTCAACTTTTGCCTATTCGGCCGACGTCGCCCGCCGACGAACCCGGCGCGCGGCCGCAACCATATTGCGCAGCGACGGCTCGAGCTGCCAGTAGTGTCGCGTCTTCAAACCACCGTCCGGGTTTGCCCATAGTCGTTCCGGCGTAACCGCTTCGGCTGCGGCCGTGAGCAATTCGTCGAGCTCATCGATATCCGGGATACGCGCCGAACGGCTCTCGTAGACACCGGGTCCCACACCGTGGCTCAGGCCGTGGCCGGAGGCGCAGTCGTCCTTGAGCGCCTTGAGCACCCATTCGATGGAGCGGGTCGCGACCAGCGCGGTGACGTCGGCATCGAGCTGCTCGATCGCCTCGACCACCTCGGCGCGACCGGAATAGTTGATGTGCGTGTGGATCTGGGTTTCCGGCCGCACACCGGAGGTGGCGAGGCGGAATGCCCCGACAGCCCAGCGCAGGTATTCGGCACGACCGACGGGACGCGACGGCAACATTTCGCGAATGGCGGGCTCGTCGACCTGAATGATCGAGATGCCCGCGCGCTCCAGGTCGACGACCTCGTCGCGGATCGCCAGCGCCACCTGGTCTGCGGTTTCGAACAGCGGCTGGTCCTGGCGGACGAACGAGCGCGCGATCATGGTGACCGGACCGGTGACCATGCCCTTGACCGGTTTGTCGGTCAGCGACTGGGCGTAGGTGATCCATTCGACCGACATCGGGGCCGGACGCGACACATCGCCGTAGATGATCGGCGGTCGGACACAGCGGGATCCGTACACCTGCACCCAGCCGAAGCGGGTGGTCGCGAAGCCCTCGAGCAGCTCGGCGAAGTACTGGATCATGTCGTTGCGCTCGTGCTCGCCGTGCACGAGCACGTCGAGGCCGATGTCCTCCTGCAGGCGGATCGTGGCCTCGATCTCGGCCTCGATCTTCTTGCGGTACTCCGCATAGGACAACCTGCCCTCGCCGAGATCGTGGCGGGCCTGCCGAATCCGTGTGGCCTGCGGGAAGGAACCCAGCGTTGTCGCGGGCACCGGCGGCAGATTCAGCTTGCGCTGCTGGGCTTCTCGGCGCACCTCGTAGGGCGCACGCTCACGCATACCCGGCGTGACCGCGTAAACCCGTTGCCGCACTGCGTGCTTCTGCTTGAAGTGCACCTCGGTCGGCCGCTTGCGCCACTTCTCCGATGGCCCCTCGGTGAGCGCCTTCGCGAGCGAAACCACCTCGCCCACCTTCTGTTTCGCGAAGGCGAGGCGATCGGCGACATTACCCTCGATGTCGTATTCGGCGAGCACGTCGTAGGGCACGTGCAGCAGCGTCGCACCGGTGGAGACGACCAGGTCGGGGCAGACCTTCGCCAGCTCGTTGAGGTAGGACAGCGTGACGAACCGGTCCGCGCGCCACACATTCAGGCCGCTGATCACGCCCGCGTACAAACGCTTACGACGAATGCCGGGAACCTTCGCGAGTTCCTCGGGGTCGATCCGGAAACTCGCCAGGTCCAGGCCGATGGCCTCGACGTTGGTGCCTGCCAGGATGGTCAGCGCTTCGCCGAAGTCGCCGTACTGACCGGTGACCAGCATGCGCGGGCGCAGCGGCGCCTTCGAAAGTCGTTGGTAGGCCTTGTCGAACACGGCGAGCTCGGCGGGGCTGCGCTCACCGGTGAAGCAGGGCTCGTCCAGCTGCACGCAGGTGGCACCGCGCTTGGCGAGAATCTCGAACAGCTGCTCGTACACCGGCAGCAGCTTGTCGAGCAGGCTGAGGGTGTCGAATTCCGCCTCACCCGGCACGTGACCGGCCTTGGACAGCAGCAGCAGCGACAGCGGGCCGAGCACCACAGGGCGCAGCTCGATATCGCGTTCCTTGGCCCGGTCGAATTCGTCGAGCAACGCCTCGGGATGCAGTGAGAACTCGGTGGATTCATCGAGTTCGGGCTGCCGGTAGTGATAGGCGGTGCCGAAGAACCGCACCAGCTCCAGTGGCGGCAGGTCGGGACGACCGCGTGCCATCAGGAAATAGAAGTCCAGCGGGTCCAGTTCATCCTGGAGCGGCTTGAACCTGGTCGGCACCGCACCGAAGAGCAGCGCATTGTCGAGCACATGGTCGTAGAAGGAGAAGGTGTTGCCGGGAACCTGGGTGAGCCCGGTGGCGGCCAGCTCATTGAACTGCCGTTCCTGGATGTCGCGCCCGACTGCGAGCAGCTCGTCGCGGGATGCCCCGCCGCGCCAATAGGCCTCCAGGGCCCGCTTGAGTTCCCGGTGCGGTCCAATCCTCGGGTACCCGAGGATGCTCGACCCGTAACCATCGGTGACGTTGACCATGCGCGGGATGCTCCCTTTCGATCACCTGCGCTGGCGCCCACCGCCGAACGGTGGAACGCCGCACAGCGCTGCGCTCTCGGTGTTCGAGCGAGTCGTAACCACGACTCGCCTTCTTGCAGCTTATGCCGATAACCCCAGCCACCCGGCCGTTCCTGAGGCCCGATGGTGTTCAGCTGACCCACCCACCACGGAGCGAGTCTTACGAGCGACGTTCGCGGCCGGCTCGCGTCCGAGTGGCCGAAGCGCATGCGACGAAGTCGCGAGTCTCGGCCGCTCGGACGCGAGCCTTGGGGGCCGCGAACACGCAGCGCCGCAGGCGCTGCAAATCAAGCACGGTACTGGTAGAAACCTGCGCCGGTCTTCTTGCCGAGCAGGCCCGCCTCGACCATGCGCATCAGCAGCGGCGGGGCCGAGTACAGCGGCTCCTTGAACTCTGCGTACATGGAGTCGGCAATCGACTTGACGGTGTCCAGGCCGACGAGGTCGGTCAGCGCCAGCGGGCCCATCGGGTGGGCACAGCCGAGCACCATCGCCTTGTCGACGTCTTCCTTGGTGGCGAAGCCGGACTCCACCATGCGGATCGAAGACAGCAGGTACGGCACCAGCAGCGCGTTCACCACGAAGCCGGAGCGGTCGGCCGAGCGGACGACCTGCTTGCCGAGCACATCGCCCGCGAAAGCCTCGGCGCGCTTGGACACCGACTCGCTCGTCTTGAGCGTGGTCACCAGCTCGACGAGCGGCAGCACCGGAACCGGGTTGAAGAAATGCATGCCGACCACGCGCTCGGGGTTCGCCGTGGCGACCGCGATCTTCATGATCGGGATGGAGGAGGTGTTGGAGGCCAGCACCGCATCGGGGTCGGTGACAACCTTGTCGAGCTCGCTGAAGATCGAGGTCTTCACCTTCTCGTCCTCGAGCACCGCCTCGACCACCAGCTGGCGGTCGGCGAAGTCGCCGAGGTCGGAGGTGAACCGCAGCCGCCAGGCGGCCTGCTCGCGCTCCCGCTCGGTGATCTTGCCGCTGCTGACGCCACGGTCGAGCGACCGCAGGATGCGGGAACGGCCTGCTGCGGCTAGTTCCCGAGTCTGTTCGAAGACGAGCACGTCGATATGCGCGCGAGCGCACACCTCCGCGATTCCGGCACCCATCTGTCCGGCGCCGATAATGCCGACGCGTTGAATCTTCTCGCTGCTCACGTCCCGCTCCTGCTGGTTTGTCTGGCAATCGGGTGGCTGGTGGCGAAGGAGCGACGCGGTCCGCGGCGAGCCTTCGATGGTCCAAGGTATAGGGATATGCCCTCCCCGCCGAGGGCTGTTCGGCGGGGAGGGCGGTACACCCCTACTGGAGTAGAGGGCTAAAGGTATTCACGTCGGGAACCTCATTCCCTTGTGCGAATCACGATTCCCTTGTTCGAATCACGGTTGGTGACGTCGGATGCTTTCGCAACCCCGTACGGGGTGAGCCCGACGAACCCCCGTTCGCGGCCGGCTCGCTTCCGAGTACTCGAAGCGCATGCGCCGAAGGCGCGAGTCTCGAGTGCTCGGAAGCGAGCCTTGGGGGCCGCGGACACGCGGCGCGGAGGCACCGCCATGTCTCAGTGGAACTGACCCTCTTCGGTGGAGCCCTTCAGGGCGGCCGTCGAGGTGTTCGGGTCCACGGTGGTGGCGATCAGGTCGAAGTAGCCTGCGCCGACCTCACGCTGGTGCTTGGTGGCGGTGTAGCCGCGCTCCTCGGCGGCGAACTCGCGCTCCTGCAGGTCGACGTAGGCGGTCATGCCCTCGCGGGCGTAGCCGTAGGCCAGGTCGAACATGCCGTAGTTGAGCGAGTGGAAGCCGGCCAGGGTGATGAACTGGAACTTGAAGCCCATCGCGCCGAGCTCCTTCTGGAACTTCGCGATGGTCGCGTCGTCCAGGTGCGCCTTCCAGTTGAAGGACGGGGAGCAGTTGTAGGCGAGCAGCTGGTCCGGGAACTCGCTGCGGACGGCCTCGGCGAACTGCTTGGCCAGCTCGAGATCGGGCTTGCCGGTCTCCATCCAGATCAGGTCCGCGTAGGGGGCGTAGGCCTTGGCGCGGGCGATGCAGGGCTCGATGCCGTTCTTCACACCGAAGAAGCCCTCTGCGGTGCGGGTGCCGTCGAGGAACGGCTTGTCGCGGTCGTCCACGTCGGTGGTGATCAGGGTGGCGGCTTCGGCGTCGGTGCGGGCGATGATCACCGAAGGCACGTCGGCGACGTCGGACGCGAGGCGAGCCGAGGTCAGGGTGCGGATGTGCTGCTGGGTCGGGATGAGCACCTTGCCACCGAGGTGGCCGCACTTCTTCTCCGAGGCGAGCTGGTCTTCCCAGTGCACGCCCGCGGCGCCGGCCTGGATCATGGCCTTCTGCAGCTCGTAGGCGTTCAGGGCGCCACCGAAGCCGGCCTCGGCGTCGGCGACGATCGGGGCGAGCCAGTTCTTGACCGAGGTGTCACCCTCGACCTTGGCGATCTCGTCGGCGCGCAGCAGCGCGTTGTTGATACGACGCACGACGGCCGGGACCGAGTTGGCCGGGTAGAGGCTCTGGTCGGGGTAGGTGTGGCCGGAGAGGTTCGCGTCACCGGCGACCTGCCAACCGGACAGGTAGATGGCCTGCAGGCCGGCGCGCACCTGCTGCACGGCCATGTTGCCGGTCAGGGCGCCGAGGGAGTTGATGTAGTCCTCGTTGTTGACGAGATCCCAGAGGATCTCCGAGCCGCGGCGCGCGAGGGTGGCTTCCTCGACGACGGTGCCCTGGAGCTTCGACACCTGCTCTGCGGTGTAGTTACGGGTGATGCCCTTCCAGCGGGGGTTGGTGTCCCAATCCTGCTGGATTTCCGCGGCTGTCTTCGGGGTGCCGGTGGTCATCTCTGACTCCACTTCCTCGTTTGGTCGGGTATGCCCCACGGTCGAGTCTGGCTCGAACTGCTGGAGCGGCAATTTGCAGGCTTGCTAGGCCCATGGGGTGTACTTCCACACGATGGCACACCAGGAAATAGCCGTCTACCTGTTGCTAGTGTGAATCTCAGCTAGGTTTCCACAGGTGTTTGCTAACTTTGCGAAATTTGCCGGTGAATTGCGCACATAAAACCTACCGACGGGTAGCTCTGACATGCGGTTTTAGCGTAACGCTCGTACTGTTAGCGATCTTCGAGTGGGCTGCCATCGACTCGCGCAGACATTCCGTCCTGTGAGGACCTTCACAGCTTCGGGCGGGTGCCTTCGGTGTGGGCTGGGCCACCTTCGAGCGGGACGGGCCGTGCGCCGTCGGGCAGACTGGGTCGAATTCACCCCAGGACACGCGTCCAGCTGCCTCGGCCATCCGCGGCGGGCATCGGGCGCTCGATCAACCCGACAGGAGCACCATGCGGAAACTGTGGTTCACCACGGCGATCGCCTGCACTTGTGCCGCGAGCCTACTGACACTGTCCGCAGCGACCGCCGACCCTGCGGGCGGACCGGGCACCGTCACTTCTATTGCGCCACTCGCCGCGGTCGCGACCCTGCCGGGGTCGGTGAACTCCACCCGCATCATCTATCGCACCAGCACCGCGAACAACGTGCCGACCGAGGCGAGCGCCGCCGTCTACTTCCCGCCGGGTCCCGCGCCCGCGGGCGGCTGGCCGGTGATCGCCTGGGCGCACGGCACCGTCGGACTCGGCGACGACTGCGCCTACAGCATCACCGGACCGAGCGCCGCCGAGCGCGACTGGGCCTACCTGGGCACCTGGCTGCAACAGGGTTACGCCATCGTGGCCGCCGACTATGCCGGGCTCGGCACGCCGGACGAGCATCCCTATCTCAACGGGATGGTCATGGCACACAACGTGGTCGACGCAGTACAGGCCGCGACCAGGCAGTACTCGTCACTCGCGAAGAAGTGGGTCGTCGTCGGCCAGTCGCAGGGCGCGGGCGCGGCCGCCTACACCGCGCGCTACGCCACCGAATTCGGCGGTCCCGAGTTGGACTACCGCGGCGCGGTCACCACTGGCGTGCCCGCCTACATCGAGGACGTGCTGCTGCCGCTGGCTCCGCATATGCCACCCATCAAGCTGAGCCCGCACAGCACCGCCTACGTGCTGTACATCCTCAACGGGCTGCGCACGACGTACCCAGCGTTGAATATCGAGTCCTTCCTCACCGACGCCGGCCGGGAGTGGCTGACCCGCGCCCGCGATGCGTGCATCGGGCCGCTCGGTGACGAGCTCGCCGCACGCGGCGTCGTGCTGGGCGATCTGTTCTCCCGGCCGTTGCTGGAGATCCCCGACCTGCACGGGTTCCTCGCCCGCTACATGGCACTGCCCGAATCCGGCTACAACAAGCCGCTCTTCATCGGACAGGGCCTGCGCGACACCGATGTCATCACGCCGGAATCCCTGCGCTGGGCAGCCGTGCTGAAGGCGAACGGCCAGCCGGTCACGCTGCACACCTATCCCACCGACCACAGCGGGACGGTCAACGCTTCACTGCCGGATTCCCTGCCGTTCGTGCACAACCTGTTCGCCTGAACCGCACCCCGGCCGGTCGCGAACCCGACTCACACCGCGGTGAGCAGGTCACGGAGGCGAGCGGCGTAGGCCGACGGGTGGGTCATATTGCCGTTGTGGCCACCGGGGAATTCGACCACCGGGGTATCACGCAACACGGCCAACTCCTGCGCGCATTTGTGGTCGAAAACCTCATGCGGGGTGCTACGCCCGGAAGCCGGAATGATGTGGACAGCTGATCGCTGCAGTTCGGCGGCATCGAGGTTGTCGGTGCGAACGGCGGTGAAGTCCTCGCCGATAAAGAATGCGAAGTTCGCGGCACGCGCTGGAGTAATCGAGGGCAGCTCCACACCCGGCTCCAATTCCTGGTTCCGTGGGTCGATGCCGAGGGTTTTCACCATGGGCGCCAAGGCGGCCTGCCAACCACTGTCCCGGAAAACCTGCTGGCAGTGTTCGAGTTCGCGCAGATGGTGCGCGCGTTCGGCCGCCGCAAGAAGCCACGGCGTGACCGGATCGTGCGCGATCAGGGTGTGCAGCTGCTCCGGGTGTTCGACAGCCAGGTGCAGTCCAATGGCCGCACCCATGCTGCAACCGAGCATGCGGGCTGGTTGATCTGTCAGCGCGGTGAGCAGACGATGCACGTCATCGGCATGCGTCGCCATTGTCACCGGCTCGGTCGTGTCGTGAATCGTGCTGCGCGACAGTCCCCTTCGATCGTAGGTGATGACGGTGTAGGTCTGCTCCAGCTGGCGGACCAGGCCCTCGCTGCGGCGCGCGTCCCCCTCGCCGCTCTGCGAAATGAGCAGGACCGGGCCGGTTCCCCGGACCTCGTAGTAGAGGTCGGCACCGGGCACCGCAAGGGTGGCGTTCGAAATCGTGGTCATACCGAGAACGATAACCCATCAAATCTGATACATCAATAGTGATGTATCAGATTTGATGTACTGTTGCCGCATGGATGGTGTGGAGCTTTTCCTATTGGGCCGAACGCTGATGAAGCTCGGCGAAGACGCGCTGCCCACGGCAGGTCTCGGCGGCGGCCACCGGCCGGTGCTGATCGTGACCAGCGACATTCTGGAGCATCCAGACAGCACCGTCAGCGAAATAGCCTCGCGCACTGGCCTTCCGCAGAGCGCCGTATCGAACGCAGTAGCCCGCCTGAAAGAAGCAGGCTCGATCACCACAACCACCGACCCACGCGACCGACGTCGATCGTTGATTCGCAAGGCCGACCGAATCTCGGCCCGCGTCGCGCAGGTTCGGGCGACCACGATCGACGCCGCACTGGCGGCTGCACTCGGCACCGACGACCCTGAGTTGGTGAACGAAGTCCTCACCGCTTTGGAATTACTCGCTCGGCAACTACGCCCGAGCCACCCGCGCACAGCCGCGAGCAGCGATCCTTCCACCGCATCTCGGAAGCAAGGCGGCTGATCTCGCCTTCCGGCACACGCATCCCGAGAATTCGACCGCGTTCAGCGTGTCGATAGCCCCGTAGGAGCGTGGGTTCGGTGCCAATGTTCGGCGATCTCGATGCGTCGAGTTATCCACACATCATCGTGGGATTGGACGTGGTCCAGGAAGCGTTCGAGGGCCGCGGTGCGGGCAGGGCGGCCCACTATGCGGCAGTGCAGACCCACCGAAAGCATTTTCGGGCTGCCCTCGGCGCCTTCGCGGTAGAGCACGTCGAAGGCGTCACGCAAGTGCGCGAAGAACTGCTCACCGCTGGGGAAACCCGCAGGCGAGGCGAAACGCATGTCGTTGGTGTCCAACGTGTACGGGACCACCAGGTGATCGCGGTTGTGGACGGTGACCCAGTAGGGCAGGTCGTCGGCGTAGGAATCCGAGTCGTAGACGAATCCGCCGTGCTCGACCACCAACTGCCTGGTGTTCGGTGAGTCGCGCCCGGTGTACCAGCCCAGCGGTGGAGCGCCGGCCAATTCGGTGAGGATGCGAACCGCCTGGGCCATATGCGCCCGCTCGGTCTCGCGGTCGGCGAGCTGATAGGACTTCCAGCGCAGGCCGTGACAGGCGATCTCGTGGCCGAGCTCGCGAAAAGCCGCTACCGCCTCGGGATTTCGCTGCATGGCCCTGGCCACCGCGAAGATGGTGAGCGGCAGGGCACGGCGCTCGAAGACCCGGAGCACCCGCCACAGACCGGCACGGGAGCCGTACTCGTAGAGCGACTCCATGCTCATGTGCCGATTCGGAAAGGCTTCCGCCGGAGTCATTTCCGAGAGGAAGGTCTCCGAGTGCGGATCGCCGTCGAGAACACTGTTCTCCGCGCCCTCTTCGTAATTCAGCACGAACTGGACCGCGATCCGTGCGCCACCCGGCCATTTCGGATCCGGTGGCGTCGATCCGTAGCCGACAAAGTCCCGCTTGCTCATTCGCCCAACTCTCCGTACAGCCGCAGGCGCGCGAGCCCGCCGTCCGGGTAGATGTCCAGGCGCACTTGCTCGACCGAAGCGCCCATCGGCGCGATCGCGAAGCGGTGCCTGGTGTCGGGCAGCAGTGCGGTGCGTGGCAGCAGCTCGAGCTCGGTGCCGTCGGTGGTGCGGCCGGTGAGCCGGGCCGCGCCGGGGCTGTTGCCGAGGAAGTACGACGTGTCGATCTCCGCGAGCCGGATCAGGCCCGGTCCGGCGAGGCGGATGTGCACCCAGTCGTTGCCGTCGTCGCGGCGACGGGCGGTCTCCCAGCCGTCGCCCATCTTCCCGGCCAGGCCGGGATAGAGCAGCTGGTTGGGCGAGCTGTAGAAGCGGTTGGAGCAGTCGATCACCAGCGCGCCATTCTCCAGCGCGGCCAGATCCAGCGGGCCGAGACCGAGCAGCCTCGGATCGGGGCGACCCTCCCCGTACACCCGCAGCCGAGCCACGCCGCCATCCGGATGCATGGTGAGTTTCACATGGGTCCAACGCTTTTCGCTCTCGATCGAGAAGGGGTTGCGGCTGTCGCCTGCGACCGGGGCACGGTCGACCAGGGTCACCCAGTCGTCGCGTTCGGCGATGGTCTCGGCGTCCGGGTAGCCCTCGATCTCCAGCGCCGACACCGACACGGCGGGCGGATAGTTGCCCTTGAACCAGGCGGTATCCACCACGATGCCCCGGATGCGGCCGGGCACGCCGAGCCGCACGATCGCGGAATCGTCACCGGACTTGCCCCGATGCCTACGGGTCTCCCAGCCGTCATAGATCTGGCCCTTGTGCCCGAAGGTCGACGGGCGGTATTCGGCGGAACCGGGGTTGATCAAATTCTCCTTCTCCGCGAAGAATTCGTCATCGGCCCAGATCACCGCCCCGCCGAGGGGTCGGACCGCCAGGTCCGGCAGCAGCGTGAAGTCCGCGTCGTGCACTACGCCTCCCGTTCGGGCCTGAGCCTGGTTGTTCATCTACGCCCCCTGCGGGATCGGCGCGCGCGAGACCAGCGCTTGCAGCACCTCGATGGTCAGGTCGCCGAGCTCACCCGCGCCGCGCGCGCCGCAGTTCACGCCGCGTAAGACGGTGGCGGCCAGGGCTTCCGCGGTGGCGGGCTCGTCCATGACCCCGCCTGATCGCCGTTCGAGATAAGCCTGCAGGCGTGGGACCGCGATGGCTGTGGCCTGCCGGAAGAACTCGTAGGTGGCCAGCCAGCGGGTGATCAAATGCCCGGGGTGCATGTCCCAGCCCTGGTAGTATCCGCGACGCAGCGATCGGGTGACCAGCCGATGATGGTTGCGCAGTGCGGCTTCGGGTTCGGTGTCGGGCACGATCTGGGTGGAGCCGTCACAGATCCACACACCCGTTTGCGCCGCGGCCGCCTGCATGACGGACTTGGCGTAGTCCGCGGCCGGATGATCGAGCGCCTGATCGGGCGCGGCGATACCGCAGGCGGCCGTGTAATCGTATGTGCCGAAATGCAATCCGCTGCAGCGACCACCGGCAAGGCCGATCATTCTTGCTATCGGTGTGGTGCCGTCGGCAGCAATGACGGCCTGCGGGCTCTCGATCTGGAGCTCGAAACGCAAGGTGCCTTCAGCCAGGCCATAGCCCCGCTCGAAGGCTTCAGAGAGGGCGACGAGAGCCGAAACCTGTTCTGCTGCTCTAATCTTGGGCACGGTAAAGACAAAGCCTGCCGGCACGCCGCCCGCCGCGTCGAGCACCAACTCGAGGGTGCGCAGGGCTCTGTGGCGTTCCGCGCCCGCGAGACCCTTCGTCCGAATACCGAAACTTGCCGGGCCGTCGGATTGTTCCGCCCAGGCAGCCAACACCGCGCCTGCGGTGATGGCGGCCTTGTCTTCCTCATCGTCGGAACGGAATCCGTAGCCGTCCTCGAAGTCGATGCGCAGATCCTGGATCGGGTTGTGCTGGAGGCGGTCGCGCACGGCGGGCAGGGACCGGGTGCTGTCGAGCTCGGCGAGCAGGTCGTGGTGGCGGTCGAGCAGTTCCGTTGCCGCCGCACCCCATGCCACGGGTGTTTCGGCGGTGACGCGATCGGCGGACACGTATGCCGTGTGAATGGGCTGTGCCCGGCGGTCGGGGCCTGGATAACGCACAAGCAGTTCGGCGTCGACCGGGTCGAGCATCGCGTCGATTCGGGCACGAACGTCCTCGGGTAGCCGGGTCACCCCTGCGCTCCTTTCTGAATGACATGCCAGATCCGGTCGGCCGTCATCGGCAACCGGTCCAGTCGTACTCCGACAGCATCGCGGATGGCATTAGCCAGGGCGGGGGCGACCGGGTTGTACGGCGATTCACTCATCGACTTGGCACCGAGCGGGCCAAGGTCATCGGCGGTTTCGGCGAAGTACACCTCGGTGCGGGGCAGGTCGGCGAACTGTGGGATGTGGTAGTGCCGCAATGTCCGGGTGGTCACCACACCGCGGTCGCTGCGCATGTCCTCGTAGAGCGCGGTGCCGATGGCCTGCGCCGCGCCGCCCTCCACCTGCCCGCGGCACTGCACCGGGTTGAGCACGGTGCCCGCGTCGGCGGCCTGGATGGACTGCAGGATGCGCACTGATCCGGTGTCCGGGTGAACCGCGACCCGGAAGGCGTGCACGTTGAAGCTGACCGAACGTGGGCTGCCGTCATGATCGCCACGGCCGGACAGCTCACCATTGGCCAGGAGTTCCGCCGCGACGAGCAGCCGATCACCGCAGCGGACACCACCGGGGCGCAGTTCGCATTCCGACGCGGGCAGTCCGGACAGCTCGGATGCCCTGGCCAGCATCCGGTCACGCAGCGACAGCGCCGCCGAGTAGCAGGCTTTGCCCGCCACCGTTATCCCGGTCGATCCGAACGCACCGGTGTCATGTCCGACCAGATCGGTGTCCGACTGCCGGATCACCACCTGCCGCACATCGGCATTCAGCGCCGTGGCCGCGAGCTGCGCGTGCACCGTGGTGGTGCCATTGCCGAATTCCGCAGTGCCGACCCGGATCTCGTAGCGTCCGTCGGCCAGCAGAGTGGCCGTTGCTTCGGAGCAATGTCCGCGCGGCGGGATGGTGGCGATCATCGACAGCGCCATGCCCTCGCCGACGCGCCACTCCGGGCCCGGAGCCGCAATACCGTTGCCGCGCAGCAGTGCTCGTTCGGCCAGGTCGATACACTGGTCCAGGCCGTAGCTGCCGAACATCAGGTCGCTGTCGTCGACTTCCGCACCGACGAGCCGATCTCCTGGCACCACCACGTTGCGGCGGCGGAACTCGAACGGGTCGATGCCGGTAGCCCGCGCGAGCTCGTCGAGCGCCGACTCGACCCCGAAGATGATCTGCCCGAGGCCGTACCCGCGGAACGCGCCCGACGGAATGTTGTTGGTGTACACCGCCTGGGCGTCGACCCGTTTATTGACGCAGCGGTAGACCTCCACCGACTCGCCCACACCGTGGAACATCACGCCCACGCTGTGATTGCCGTAAGCGCCCGCATCGGAGAGCACATCGACAGCAAGGGCGGTCAACGTGCCGTCGGCGTCGGCGCCGGCCGTCACCTCGACGCGCATCGGATGCCTACTCGTCGCCGCGGTGAACTCGTCGGACCTGGTGAACTCGTACTGGACCGGCCGCCCGGTGCGCAGCACCGCCAAGGCGATGAGATCCTCGGCCAGCATCTCCTGCTTGGCGCCGAAACCGCCGCCGACCCGGGTCGCGAACACCCGCACCCGTTCTCGAGGCAGACCGAAGACTTCACACAATTCGTCCCGCACCAAGAACGGCACCTGTGTACTGCACCTGATCACCAGCCTGCTCTGCTCGTCCAACCAGCCGATGCCACCGTGCGTCTCCAAATGCACATGCTGGGCGCGCGGCGAATGCCACACCCCGTGCACCACATGGGCGGCCGCGTCCAGCCCCGCAGCCACATCACCCACCTCGCCGTGCACCTCGGCGATCAGATTTCGCTGCGCATCCGCGATCCGAGCCGAATTCGGTTTATCACCATGCAGTTTCGGTGCCCGCGGGCTCAGCGCCTGCGCCGGTTCGAAGACCGCGGGCAGCAGCTCGTACTCCACCAGCAATGCCCGGCACGCCGCCCTGGCAATATCCATGCTGTCGGCGACGACAGCGGCCACTCGCTGCCCGACGAAGCGCATCGTCCGGTCCAGCACATAGGTGTCATCGGGATCGTCCATCCGGAACTCGTGGCGCGCAGTCGAAAACGCGACATCCGGTGCGTCGGCCCAGGTGAGCACCGCATGCACGCCGGGGAGGGCTTCGGCGGCCGAGGTATTGATCGAGACGATCCGCGCATGTGGGTGCGGGCTCGGCAGCACCGCGATATGCAATGGCGCGGTCGGCGGGGCCATCGCCGGGTCGGCCGTGGGGTCGGCATCGAGGGCACGGACGTCGAAGGTAAATGCTTCCGTACCGGTCACGACACGAGCGGACGCCGGTGCGGCGGTTCCCGTCCCGATCTGCCCCGAGCCGCGGTCAGGAAATGTACCGGTGGCAGCGGGTGCGCACAGGTCAGCGGCCGCGCCGGGGTCGACCCGATGCTGGGCGCGAGTGTCGGATCCAGCTTCGGCAGGCACCGCATGTGCTGCCGGCTCGGGTTTCGCGGATGCGGCGGTCAGCGCGTCGGTGATGGCGCGATATCCCGTGCAGCGGCAGAGGTTTCCCTTCATCAGCTCGGGTAGGTCGGCGGTGTCGGGCGTTGTCGATGGACTGCCGCAGCCGAGGCCCGCGGCGGTGACCACCATGCCTGCGGTGCAGAAGCCGCATTGGAAAGCCGCCGCGTCGATGAATTGCTGTTGCACGGGGTGTAGGTCGGTAGTGGTGCCGAGGCCGGAGGCCGTGGTGATGGTGCGGTCGGCGACGCGGTAGGCGGGGATGATGCAGGAGTGGACGGTCATGCCGTCGAGTTGCACCGAGCAGGCGCCGCAGTCACCTGCGTCGCAGCCCTTCTTCACGGCCAGGTTGCCGGTTTCGCGGAGCAGGGTGCGCAGGCACTGGCCGGGGCGGGGGTCCGCCTGCACGAGCTTGCCGTCGACCTCGAATTTCATAGTGGCTCACCCGTTTCGGGGCACAGCTCCACGGCGACCTGCGCGGCCAGACGGCCGGTGACGTGGCAGCGCCAGTCCGGTGCGCCGTGCGGGTCGTCGAACCAGAGCGCCGGATCGATCGACTCGATGGCTGTGTGCACCTGAGCAGAGCTCGGTGGTTCGGCGAAATCCAGCACAATCGGGCGGCTGGTTGCCGCGGTGATGGTGAGCGCGCACCGATCGCCTGGCTCGCGCCGACCCATCACCACCGCCCCGGAGCGACCCAGCGGCGATAATGCGATCTTCCGGAAAGCAGTGCGCGACAGCAGGCTTCGCATCGGGATGGTGATCGATCGCAACACCTCGTTGGGCCGCAATGCCTGGAGGCCCGGGCCGATAACGAACTCCCGCAACGGGATACGTCGATCGGTTCCGTCCGGCGACCACACCAGTGCGACCCCGTCGAGTGCGGTCACCGCACCGAGTACCCCACCCGCGGGCAACGCCAAGCACACATTGCCGCCAACGGTCGCGGTCCGCCAGATCTTGTGTGAGGCGAGCAGCGCCCGGCAGCCCTGCGCGAACAGCGCCGTCCCCGGCCACTCGTTACGCAGCATCGGCAAGCCGAGTTCACGGCCGGGCCCCGCACCGGCGAATTCGGCCAATGTGCAGGTAGCCGCGATCTCCAAGCCTTCCGGCGTCTGCGACAACGCGGTCCAGCCGAGCCCGGTGATGTCGACAAGCCGCTCCAGCCGCTCCTGCGGCTCGGAGAACAGGAAAGTGCCCCCGGCGAGAACCCCGCACGAGCCGCCCACCACCCCGAGGTCAGCCCGCTCGCGCGCCACCGTCACCGCCCGGATCGTATCCAGGTCCACGTCTCACCTCACTCCACTACCTCTGCCGCCACAGTAGAAGCCGAGAGTTGCCGCGATGTTGCACGACACCCGCTCCACATTGCGTCATCGTTACCGCGACACCACCAGCTGCCGGCTTCCGGCCAGCATCGCCGCATTCACCAGCTCACCCAGCCGTGATGCCGCAATATCCTTTTCAACCGTCCGAGATCACCACAGTGCAACCAAGCCGACCGCCCGAACCGGACACATCCAGCCTCCCACCGCACCGCACCGCACCGCACCGCACCGGTCATCCTGCACGACTGGTCCGAACACAACGTGCTGTTCGCAAGCGCACTGTCTGCGACAGCAACGGTCAACGAGCCCGCGCCGATCGCGGCACCGATACGACCGGTCGTACCGTCCGACTTCATGCGGCCGGGCCCCGCACCAACCGACTACCTCGACACCGCGGTAGAGCCTGCCTTTTGGCCGGGACGGACAGAACCGCGCCAGCAAGCTGAGCCCGGCCGCGGTCGGTCGGCGAACGGCCCTACTTCACGCCCAGCCCGCGCCAACAGCAGATGTTCCGGCGCCGATGAGGCAACGGACCGAGCGGACGACACCGGAAACGGCGACAGGGTGTTATCAGGGCGCGCAGAGGTCGTGTATCGCCCGGGGCCGAGGAGGCCGCGCGGCACAACGGCGTGTTGTTCGTGAAAGCCGACGGCGTGGTAGCACCTGCTGCGCGGCGCCGGTCGGGGCGACGGGCTTGGGCCGGCGCCTCCCAAAGATGGGCAGTTTCCAGCCGTGGGTGCCGGGTTGATCTGTGCACACTGCCCCGGTGGGCTTGGAAATAGATCTTTGTGTGGTTGGACTCGGCCCGACGGGGCGCGCGTTAGCTCATCGTGCAATGCGTGCCGGGCTCTACGTCACAGCGATCGATCCGCGGCCGGAGCGGTTGTGGTCGCCGACCTATGCTTGCTGGGTCGATGAACTACCGGAGTGGCTGCCTCCCAGTGCGATTGCCACCCGCATCGAGGCTCCGACGGTGTGGACCAACACCGAGCGCCGCATCGAGCGACCCTACTGCGTGCTGTCCAAACCGGGACTGCGCGACGCCCTGCCGCTCGACGACGCTACTGTGCTGACCGGCCGGGCCACCCGGCTGAACGCACACAAAGTAGAGCTCGCTGACGGCACGGTCGTCCGCGCGACCACGGTTTTCGATGCCCGTGGGCTCCCGCCGGTCGAACAGCGCCTCGCAGTCAGCGCGCACGGCATTTTCGTGTCCGCCGAAACAGCGGCGCCGATGGTCACCGATGGTGAAGGATTGCTGCTGGATTGGCGTCCCGACAACGGCGCGGGCCCGGACGAGCCGCCGTCGTTTCTGTACGCGGTGCCGGTTGGCGATGGCACGGTGGTCTTCGAGGAGACCAGCCTCGGCCTGCGCGGTGGTATGCCTCAGCGTGAGCTGCGCGAGCGTTTGCTGAATCGGCTCGCCGCTCATGGCATCCGGGTTACAGGTGAGGAACCGAGCGAGGCCCCGCACTACCCACTGGATCAGCCGCCCCCGAAAAATGGCGTGGTCGGGGCGATTCCGTTCGGCTCGCGCGGCGGCATGATGCACCCGACCACCGGTTACAGCGTGGCCGACTCACTGGCGCTGGTGGACACCGCGGTCAGCGCGGTGAGCGAGGAGCGTGATCCGGTCTCCGCACTGTGGCCCTGGCGGGCCCGGCTGGTCTACTGGATGCGGATGCGCGGGCTGTGGGGCCTGGGCAGGCTCACCACCGATCAGTCGATGGCGATGTTCGAGTCTTTCTTCAGCGCCTCGCCGCGTGGACAGCGGGCGTTGCTGTCCGCGCACGGCGACTACGCCGCGCTGGGGACCGTTCTGTTCAACACAGTCGCGCACGTGCGTCCGTTCCGATGGCACTACGACCTGGTCGGCTGGACCAACCGGGACCGTTGGGTGGGATACGACTTCGATCAGCTGACAGTCTTGGCGGGCCGCCGTCCTCGCAGTGGCGACCGGACCGAGATAGCTGTGTCCTGATCTGGGTGCTCGATCACGCGAGACGGTCCAGCGGATGAGTGCGATTTCGGGTGACGTTAATCAGACCGCTGGGGATGGCCGCGATCGTCGGTCTGGCTGCCTTGATGGTTGGGCAATTGTGGCCCGACTCCGGGTTCACGACACCATCGCGGCGGTGAAGATGGATGTGGTCATACTCGGCTTCGAGGCCGAGCCGACGTCGAATCATCGCTCCCGCGCAACCGGGTCGGATCAGCCCGCCTTCGCGACCAACGCCGCCTGTGCCCGGGCTACCTGGGCTCCGACGGTCTGCTCGTCGACGGTCCGGACCTCGCCGTCGCGAACGACCTCGCGTCCGTTCACGATCAGTGTGGCGAGCGGTGGGGCCGAGCCGAGGATCAGTGCGGTGACCGGGTCGTCGATGCCCGCGTGCGCGGGGGTGTCGAGTCGCCACAGGGCCAGGTCGGCGAGCTTGCCCGGTTCGATCGAGCCGATCTCGGTATCGCGGCCGAGTACTCGGGCGCCGCCGATGGTGGCCAGCGCCAAGGCTGTTCGGACGCTCAGTGCGCGCGGGCCGCCGATGGCGCGGGCGTAGAGGAGGGCGTTGCGTGGCTCCTCGATCATCGAGCTGGACTCGTTGCTGGCCGCGCCGTCCACACCGAGGCCGACGGCCGCGCCCGCGGCGACCAGGTCGGCGGTGCGGGCGATGCCTGCGCCGAGGCGGCTGTTGGAGGTGGGGCAGTGCGCGATGCCGGTGCCGGACCGCGCAATCGAGGTGATGGCCGCATCGTCGATGTGCACGGCGTGTGCGAACCAGACGTCGGGACCGATCCAGCCGAGCTGTTCCATGTATTCCGCTGGGGTGCAACCGAACTGCGTCGCGCAGAAATCCTGCTCGTCGACGGTCTCGGCCAAGTGGGTGTGCAGGCGCACCCCGGAATCGCGCGCGAGCGCAGCGGATTCCCGCATGAGGTCCGCGGTGACCGAGAACGGCGAGCAAGGGGCGAGCGCGATGCGCAGCATCGAATCGAAGGACGGATCATGCCAGCGGGCGATCGCTTCCGCGCTCGCGGCCAGCACGGTGTCCAGCGATTCCACCACGCGATCCGGGGGCAGCCCACCGGAACTCGCGCCGAGGTCCATCGAGCCGCGGCACGGGTGGAAGCGCAGCCCGACCTGCTCGGCGGCCGCGATTTCCGCGCCGAGCAAGTCACCGCCCTCGTGCGGAAAGACGTAGTGGTGGTCGGTCGTGGTGGTGCAGCCGGTGCGCGCCAGCGCCGACAACGCTCCGGTCGCCGCGACCCGCACTGCCTGCTCGTCGATGCCCGCCCAGATCGGATAGAGCGTGGTGAGCCACTCGAACAGGGTGTTGTCCGCCGCCAAACCCCGGGTGATCCACTGATAGAGATGGTGATGGGTGTTCACGAGGCCGGGAGTCAGCAGGCAGCCACGCCCATCGATGTGTGGCACGCCACCGAAATCGGGGGCATCACCTGCGGCGACCGCGCCGATCCTGTTGCCATGCACTGTCACATAGCCGCGGCGGAACTCCGTGCCCGCCGCATCGACCGTCGCGACAGCACACCCGTCGATGACCAGCGTAGGTTCGCTCATGCCCGCCATGCCGGCCCCCCATCAGGCGCGTCTTCGCGTGACACCGTGGCGTGGATCAGCCCATAGGGCCGATCGTCGGCATGGAACACCTCACCGTGCGTGTCGATCCCGAATCTACCGAGGTCGTAGTCGAAGTGGTGTTTGTTCGGCGCGGCGAGCCGGATCTCGGCGAGCACCGGATAGGCCTCCAGCGCGGCCGATCCCATGGCGAACAGCGTCTGCTGCAATGCCTTCGAATGCAGTGTCGCGAACGCCTCGACCAACCGGGCCCGGACACCGGTGTACACCGCGTCCCAATCGACGCCGACGGTGGTCGCAAAGCGCCACTGCGCAATGAGCGAGGTGGCCAGCATGCGGTCGTGGGTCGGTGCGAGCACGGTGAATTCGTCGGTGAGGAAGTCGGCGAACTCGGAGCCGGTCGACTTCAGGATCACGAGGTCCTGCACGCCACCGATCACCCAGGCCCGCTGGTCGCTGCCCTTGCCCGCGACGGTGACCGTTGCCGTGCGCACCTCGGGGCCCGATCTGGTCCAGGTGTGGTCGTGCTCGCTGCCGTCGACCGAAACCCGCTGCCAGGCATACTCTTCGACCTCGATGCGCGCACTGTCGACGGGCTCGATATCGTCGACGAAGTGCCCGGCCAACGCGAGCGCATAATCTTCGATGGTCTGGATCCCCGGCTGCTTCGCATACGCGTACGCCGTGTGCTTCTGGGTGTCGGTGGGCAGCACCTTCGACTGGTCACCGCTGATGTAGGCGTCGGCGAAATCACCACGCAGCACCGTGGATACGTTCAGGTCGCGGATCTCGTGGCGCGCCTGGTCGCGGTAGATCCGGACGACGCGGTTCTCGGCCTTGCCGTACCGGTTGTCGGACAGCACGATCGGCCCGGTCAGTTCCATGAATGGATCAGCTCCCTCGATAGGTGGAAAAAGCGAAGGGCGACAGCAACAACGGGACGTGGTAGTGCCGCTCCTCGGTGACGACGAATGTGATCGAGACCTCGGGAAAGAACGAATCGACCCGCAGCCGCGCGAAATAGGATCCGGTATCGAACACCAGCCGATAAGTGCCTGCGGCGAGGGGCCCGCCGAGTCCGCCGATCCGCCCGTCGGCATCGGTCACGCCCGCATCGAGCTGCTCCCGGCCGCCGTACAGCGCCACACCGACGCCTGCCGCAGGCGCACCACGAACCGCGTCGAGCACATGGGTGCTCAGCGTGCTCATGCGGCGGCGCCGAGCAGGCGGCGCAATCGGATTCGATTGATCTTCGCCAATTCTGTTCGCATCACGCGCCTTTCGGTCTGCAGATCGTTGCCGAGCCTGGCGTGCAGCAGTTCGAGCAGCTCGGCACCGGATTTGTCGGTCGCACACACCAGGTAGATGTGACCGAACCGCTGCTCGTAGGCGCGGTTGCCCTCGGCAAGCGCGTCCCGTATCGAATCCCCGGCGGTGGCCACGGCGGCCTGCTCGCGCACCGACGCCGCGGTGTCCGGCCGGTCCCCGATCCTGGGGTGCCCGTCGAGTGCGCGGTCGATCTCCGATTCGGACAGTTCGGCCAGTACCGCATCGGCCGTTTCGAGGAGAACTTCGACAGTGGCATACGGTCGCCCGGAAGCCACCGCACGGGCCCACGCGGGCGCCGAGCAACAATCGAGCAATGCCGCGACGGCGTCCGTCTCGGGCAGCGCGTTGAACGGCGCGAGGCCCTCCCCGTCCTGTGTCATCGGTCCAGCATCGAATAAGAACAGCCCGGTTGCCACTCGAACGACAGAGATCGCGTCCGGCGTGTCGCGTAGACGCGCCGAGATGGTTCGACAGCTGCATACCACCTGTGGGAAACCTGCCGGCAACGGTGGCGGACTACCGTTCTCTCTATGGGTGTTCCCAACCACGGCGCCGGCACCGAACACGGCGCCGAAGCAGCACGTGGTGCGGGCCGGGCCGGCGCCGCCGACACCCCCGAGTGCGTAGGCATCGTGCTCGCCGCGGGCGCGGGAACGCGCTACGGAATGCCGAAGGCGCTCGCCGAAGACGGCGCCTGGCTGCGTGCGGCAGTGACGGCACTGCGCGATGGCGGCTGCGATCCGATCATCGTGGTACTCGGCGCGACGGGCCCGTCGCCGGACATCGTCGACTTGCCCCCCGGCGTGCGCCACGTGTGGGCGGCGGACTGGGCCACCGGACTCGGCGCCTCGTTCCGGGCCGGGCTGATCGCCGCGGCGGATACCGCCGCCGGGTACGCGGCGATCATGCCGGTGGACACCCCCGATGTCGGAGCCGATGTCGTTGCCAGGGTCACCGCCGCCGCCTTCGCCGCACCGAGCGGCCTGGCCCGCGCTGTGTTCCACAGCACACCGGGGCACCCCGTTGTGCTCGCGCACAAGCACTGGACCACGGCATGTAAGCAAGCCGTAGGAGATTCGGGCGCCCGCACCTATTTGTCCGGTAAGAACGATATGGTGTGCGTCACGTGCGACGATTTGGCGACGGGGAACGATCGTGATTACCCGGCCTCGGCCGCACGGTGATCGGAGCTAACAGATGCGTGACATTGTCGAAGATTTACTGCGACTATGGCATTCCGGACGTACCGGAGGGCTGGCCACCATCGTGCGCACCATCGGTTCCGGTTCCCTGCCGGTGGGTTCCGCGATCCTGGTCGACGCGAACGGCTCCATCTACGGCTCGGTGCTCGGCGGCTCCGTCGAATCGACCATCTACGACGCCGCCGTCGAGGCCGCCCGCACGGGCAGGCGCGGGCTACACCGTTTCGGCGTTCCCATCGGTGAGGCGGGCCTGGACTCCGGCGGCATGATCGATGTGTTCATCGAACCGTTCTCCCGCCGGGATTTTCCCGAATTCCCCACTGTCGCAGCCGAAATCGCGGCCCAGCGCCGGGTCACCGTATTCACGGTGGTGTGGAATCCGGACGCGGACCTGATCGGCCAGCATCTGGTCACCGACAAGCGGCACGCCACCGAGTTGGTCGCGCTGCCCGAATCGGATCTGTTCGTCGCCTCATTCCCGCCACCGCCGCGATTGCTCATCTTCGGCGCCAACGCCTTCGCCGCGGCGCTCACTGTGCAGGCAAACCTGCTCGGCTATCGCGTCACCATCTGCGACTCGCGTGACACCGTCGCCACCCCTGACGCGTTCCCCGGCGCCGAGGTGGTCGTCGACTGGCCGCACCGCTATCTCAACACCCTGTCGGCGGCGGGTGAAATCGACAGCAGCACCGGGATCGTCGTGCTCTCGCACGATCCGAAGTTCGAGATCCCGCTGCTGACAGTGGCATTGCGACTACCCGAGCTCGGTTATCTCGGAGCGATCGGCTCGAGGGCTGCCCACGTCCGGCGCATCGAAGACCTCCAGGCGGGCGGCTTCGACAATGCCACCCTGGCCCGCCTGCACTCCCCCGCTGGACTCGACGTCGGCGCACGGACCGCCGCCGAGGTCGCGGTCTCGATCGCCGCGCAACTGCTTGCCGCCCGGTCCGGTCGGACCGGACGGCACCTATCCGAAAGCAGCGACCCCTTGCATACCGAGCAGGCGTTCGCCTAATAAGCGCAGTCGGACGAAGTCCGTCCCCAAACCGCACACGGCCGCAGCGAAGGCGAAGGTACGCCTAACAGGCACAGTCGGACGAAGTCCGTCCCCTGACCGCGCATGGCCGGAGCGAAGGCGGAGGTACGCCTGACAGGCGCAGTCGGACGAAGTCCGTCCCCTGACCGCGCATGGCCGGAGCGAAGGCGGAGGTACGCCTGACAGGCGCAGTCGGACGAAGTCCGTCCCCTGACCGCGCATGGCCGGAGCGAAGGCGGAGGTACGCCT